>OX352322.1:3798750-4103000 GCA_947090765.1 Pseudomonas sp. MM223
CGGCACTGATGCGCGACACCATTTCGCTGTCTCGGCTCATCCATGCACCCGCGCCCACAGTCAGCAGCAAGGCCAGGCCTTTTATTGTCTGACGCCTGCTCAGCCCTTCCTGGGAAGGGAGCAACAGGGCCTGACGGGCAAGGTCTGGATCGCCTCGGGTGCGCAATGCGTCGAGTTGCGCCCCCAGGGCCAAGGCTTTTTCCCAGGCCAGCTCATGTAAGGGGTGTTCATTACGCCATGCCATGAACGCGGCCTGTGCGGGTGAATCGAAATTGGCCTCCTGCATGTCGAGCCACCATTCCATCGCCTGCTCACACATTTTCGGCGACAGCGATGGCTCGCGGATAAAGGCTTTCCCGGTGATAGTCATCGCAGCGATTCCGTCACCAGCATGCATTGCGCGCCAGCCTTGATGATATGGCGTTTGACGGTAGCAATTGAAATACCCAGCCGCTCGGCAATTTCGCCGTGGCTAAGCCCATCCAGTTGCGACCAGAGAAACGCTTGTTTGACGGCAACATCCAGTTTGCACAGCGCTTCGTCGAGCCGAACCAGCGTCTCGAAAATGATCAACTGGGTTGCCAAGTCCGGCAGCACGTTTTCGTCTTGCGCCTGGAGCGCGTCCAGATACGCCTTTTCCAGGCGTGCGCGGCGGTAGTGGTTGGACAGGACACTGCGTGCCACCTTGGCCAGAAAAGGCCGCGGCTGGCGGACTTCAATCACCTCGTTACTGACCAGCAGACGCATGAAGGTGTCCTGCATCAAATCGGCAGCGCGGTGTGAGCAGCTCAATTGCCGATACAGCCAGCTACTCAACCAGCGGTGTTGCTGTTCGTACAGGGCAGTGAACTGTGCGGTATCGACGGATGCCATTGGCGGCCACAAGAACGATGCAAATGAGACTTAGTATCATATTTGACTAATCGGGTGCCGACAAGAACGCAAAGGGGCGCCAGTTTCCGCATGGGGGTTGCGACATACATATGGAAATACGTATATTCGATTTTCCATATGTATTGGTGTTGCCATGATCACCCCGCCCGATGTCTTCAAATGCCTGTCTGACGAAACCCGCGCTCGCGCCACCCTGCTCATCGCCAGCCTGGGAGAGCTCTGCGTCTGTGAACTCATGTGTGCTTTGGACGACAGCCAACCCAAGATCAGCCGCCACCTCGCGCAACTGCGCAGCAATGGCATGTTGCTGGACCGCCGCCAAGGTCAGTGGGTGTATTACCGCCTGAATCCGGCCCTACCCGCCTGGGTGCACGACATGCTGCAGGTCACCTTGCAGGCCAGTTCGCAATGGCTGGCCGACAACACACTTCGGCTTACGTACATGGACGACCGCCCCGTTCGCGACGCCGCCTGCTGCTGATCACCCTTTCGGCCCTGGCACTGCGCCGGCGCCTCTGACGTCCGCCACGAAGCAAAGGAGCCTTCCATGCGAGTCCTGTTCATGTGCACGGCCAACAGCTGCCGCAGCATCCTTTCCGAAGCGCTGTTCAACCACCTGGCACCGGCCGGTTTCGAAGCGATCAGTTCGGGCAGCTTCCCCAAGGGGCAAGTATTGCCCCGTAGC
This sequence comes from Pseudomonas sp. MM223, assembly GCA_947090765.1. Lineage (NCBI taxonomy): Bacteria > Pseudomonadati > Pseudomonadota > Gammaproteobacteria > Pseudomonadales > Pseudomonadaceae > Pseudomonas > Pseudomonas sp. MM223. Next base: position 3,800,330 of record OX352322.1, read on the forward strand.
CTGAGCACGCTGCAGCGGGCCGGTATTTCGACTGCTGGCCTGAGCAGCAAGGGCAACGACGCATTCGAGGGAAACCCACCGGACATTGTCATTACCGTCTGCGACAAGGCCGCCGGCGAAGCCTGCCCGGTGTATTTCGGCCCCGCGCTGAAGGCGCACTGGGGGCTGGAAGACCCGTCGGATGTGGTGGGTGACGAGGCGCAAGTCGACGCGGCGTTCCGCGCCACGCTTGCGCACATCGAGTCGCGCTGCCGAGCCTTCTTCGCCCTTCCATTCGATAGCCTCGACCGTGATCAGCTCAAGCACGCGCTGGATCGCATCGGCACGCAATAAGCAGGAGTCAGAAATGCCCGATCATCTCCCCAACCTCGACCTCGCGTTGTTCGATCTGCCGCCAACGGCAACCGTTGCCAGCGCGCACAAACCCCGCATCCTGCTGTTGTATGGATCTACCCGCGAACGCTCCTACAGTCGCTTGCTGGTGGAAGAAGCCGCGCGCCTGCTGGAACACTTCGGCGCCGAGACCCGAACCTTCGACCCTTCGGGCCTGCCGCTGCCTGACGATGCGCCAGTGGAGCACCCCAAGGTGCAAGAATTGCGTGAGCTGGTGCAGTGGTCAGAAGGCCAGGTCTGGTGCTCGCCAGAGCGCCATGGGGCGATGTCTGCGGTGTTCAAGGCGCAGATCGACTGGGTACCCCTGGCGCTGGGCGCCGTTCGACCTACCCAGGGCAAGACCCTGGCGGTGATGCAGGTGTGTGGCGGCTCGCAGTCGTTCAACGTGGTCAACCAGCTGCGCGTACTTGGCCGCTGGATGCGCATGTTCACTGTGCCGAACCAGTCTTCGGTGCCCAAGGCCTATCTGGAGTTCGATGACGCCGGCCGTATGAAACCTTCACCCTACTACGACCGGGTGGTTGATGTGATGGAGGAGCTGGTGAAGTTCACCGTGCTGCTGCGCGACCGTCAGGAGTACCTGGTGGATCGTTATTCAGAGCGCAAGGAAAACGCCGAGCAATTGTCTGCCCGCGTCAATCAGCGATCAATCTGAAACCGCTGCACCAGGGTGGCTATCCCACCCTGGTGCAAATTAGCAACGATCAGCGGTCTTGGTCGCGCTGCGGGTTATCGCGTTGCGATTGCTGGCCGCCCATGCGGTCTTTGTCAGCCTGGTTCTGCTTGTCGGTCACGCTGTCATCCGGCCGCCCGCCTTTGCTGCCGCTATCTTGAGAGCGCTCCCAGTCCTTGTTCATCTTGTCCTCGGGCTTTTGCCCCGGCTGGTTATGACCCTGTTGCTGCTGGTTGGGCATGCCGCCACCCGAACCTTGCCCGCCTTGTTGGCCGGTACCCGCGGTGTTGTTGCCCGCGCCTGTGTTGGTATTACCCTGATTGCCGCCCTTGTCTTGATTGTTAGCCATGATCGCTTACCTCAGGTCAAACACAGAAAGGCCTGTGTGTTCGTACGACTGCGGCTCTGTTGCCGTGGGTGTAATTATTTGCAGCCTTTCGGATGAGCGATACCAAATGCAGCTACTTGATACTGAGCCGCGCTAAATACCGATGTACCGCAGGGCCGGCTTCAGGGGGTAACGGACATGGCGTGTCGAGGAAAATTGGGGCAATTCATCTGTTTAAGCTGATCTATAGCGCTGCATGGCTTATCCTTGTGCCTCGCAATCAACTTCGAAGCGTGAATTGAACGATGGGTTTTGAACAACTAGCTGAGCTACGTGACCGCCTGCGGGCGGAGAAAGTGCAGGAAAAGGCCGAAAGCCCGAAGCCCCCCAAGCGCAAGTCTCCGCCACAGGCGAAGGCTCGTGAGCAGGACCCGGCGGTGGCAGCGATCTGGCCGTTGCAGAAGCATTTTCCACTGGCCTTCCCTGTCAACCCGGCCCCCAAGGTTCCGCTCAAAGAGGGCATTTTCAAGGATGCCGAGCAACACCTGGAGCTGCTTGGCATCACCAGTGAACAGCTCAAGCTGGGTATTTCCACCTGGTGCCGTGGCACCCGCTACTGGGCAAGCATGGTCGAGAATGCCCCGCGCCTGGACTTGAATGGCCAGGTCGCCGGCACGGTGACTGCCACTCAGGCTATCCATGCCAAGCAACAAGCTGCTCGGCATCGCAGCCAGGATCGACGCAATCGTGCCAAATCTAAAGCACGTGTCGCGGCCCCCGCTGCCGAGACCTCTGCGGAGCAGGCTACGGACTAAATTCCGTTGCGCTCGGCCAAGCGCCCATCTAAGGCCTGCACATGGCGTGTCGCAGGCCGATAGCCTGGCGGCGCGCCTTGGCCGTCGCTTGGTGCCGTCCCCCGGGCTCGGCCAAGGGTCCGAATACCCGGACGAAACGGGCGAACGTCTCGCGCTGCTGATGCGCATCCCCAACCAGCACATTAGGCGCTCTGGAGATGAACCAGACGAACGCCATCTCCCCCTAGCCAGATAGCCTGCTGGCTGCCCCTCATCAGATAACCCCCTATGCGCGAAACTGGTAGCCATTGCGGTGACTGCTGGGCGGCAACGGCGTGCGTACCGCGCTTTACATTCACTTCGTATGATAATAAGGTTTTTAATCATACGACGTGTATGTAATTACGCGCCCAGCCATACGCGGGCCTGTCGATAAGGAGAGTCGAGCATGTTCACAACCTACCGCGAATTGTTCCAGGCAAGGGGGGCCAAGGGCTTCGTTCTGGCAGGCTTTTTGGCGCGGATTCCGCTGCCGATGACGGGTATCGGGATCATCACCCTGTTGTCGCAGACCCGCGGCAGTTATGGTCTGGCGGGTGCAGTGGCCGCCACCTTCGTGTTTACCTATGCCCTGCTTTCACCGCAAGTCTCACGCCTTGTCGACCGCTTCGGCCAGCGCCGGGTATTGCCAGCCGCCGCCGGGCTCAGCGTGCTGGGCATCCTGCTTCTGCTGGCGTGCAGCTATTGGCAGGCGGCGGACTGGACGTTGTTCGCTGGCGCCGCCCTGGCCGGCTTCATGCCAAGCATGTCGGCAATGGTGCGTGCACGCTGGACTGCGATCTACCGCGGCAAGCCCCAGTTGCAGGCAGCCTTTTCGCTGGAAACCGTACTTGATGAGGTCACCTTCATTGCCGGCCCGCCAATTTCAGTGGGGGTGAGCGTGGCGTTGCTACCGCAGGCAGGGCCACTGGCCGCCGCCGTGCTTTTGGCCATTGGTGTGCTCGCACTGGTCGTGCAGGTCAGTACCGAGCCGCCGATAGAGGCCGAGGCTGCCACTGGGCAAGGCACCGTTTCTGTCTTGCGTCTCGCCGATGTGCGGCTGCTGACCTTGCTGATGGTGGCGATGGGCGTGATCGTTGGTACGGTCGACATCGTCAGTGTGGCGTTTGCCGAGCAGATGGGCATGCCCGCTGCAGCCAGTGTCGTGCTGTCGTGCTACGCCATCGGCTCCTGCCTGGCAGGGCTGGTGTTCGGTGCCCTGAAACTCCATACGCCACTGCGCAAGCTGCTACTGCTGGGGGGGCTGGCTACCGCAGCGACCACCTTGCCGCTGCTGCTGGCGGGGAACATCGTCGGGCTGGCTGGCGCAGTGCTGGTCGCGGGCCTGTTCTTTGCTCCCACCATGGTCGTGGCGATGGCGCTGGTAGAGCGCATTGTTCCGCCGAACAAATTGACCGAAGGCATGACGTGGTTGCTTGCCGGCCTCAACGTCGGGGTTGCCGGCGGGGCTGCGGCATCGGGGCAGGTTGTCGATGTGTTGGGTGCCAAGGCGGGATTCAATGTCGCCCTTGGCGCTGGCGTAGCGGTGTTGCTGGTTGCTTTGTGGGGTTACTACCGCCTGCAGGACCGGGCTGAAGAAATGTCGTACTCCGTTTGATCTCCCCCACCTGCCATGCTGCCAGCAAGGCGAGCAGAGGAAGCAGCGGGCGCTTGTCAGTGCGTGCCGAGATCAAGACAATGGACACAGGTTGTATGACGGCACTCGCATACGCTCACCTCATGCCACCTGAAGACAAGGAGTAGCTGGATGGTTCGACGCACCCGCGCCGCAATGGAAGAAACCCGGGCCATGTTGCTGGAAACGGCACGCAGAGTATTCAGTGAACGCGGCTACGCAGACACTTCGATGGATGATTTGACTGCCCAGGCGGGCCTGACGCGGGGGGCGCTGTACCATCACTTTGGCGACAAGAAGGGGTTGCTGGCGGCAGTAGTCGAGCAGCTCGACGCAGAGATGGATAAGCGCCTATGCGCCATTACTGACACTGCGGAAGATGGCTGGGAGGGTTTTCGCCAGCGCTGCCACGCCTTTCTGGAAATGGCGCTGGAGCCTCAAATTCAACGCATTGTGCTGCGTGACGCCAGGGCGGTGTTGGGTGGCGGCTCGCCAGAGGCACAGCAACAGTGTGTCGAGTCGATGCGCAAGTTGATACATGAATTGATAGTACAGGGCGTTCTCGTCGAAGCTGACGCTCAAGCGCTGGCTTCGTTGATATATGGCAGCCTGGCAGAAGCGGCTGCGTGGATCGCGGAGGCTGAAGACGGCACTGCGCGCTTGGCGCAGGCAAGCATGGCGCTCGATCTGCTGTTGCGCGGAGTGCTTAAAAACCAGGCGGCCCAATAAGTGGGTAACCGCGTTTTAAGGCTCTGTACAAAAAGACATGTTGCAAACACCGTGTGGAACAAGCCAGCGAGACCATAGCGGCATAGCTTTTTGCGAGCTTGTCGAAGCTTGTCACGATCCGGCGCTTCTCTTTCAGCCAGCCAAACATGGGGTCGACAATGTTGCGTTGCGGGTACTTGGGTATATAAAACAGTCATCAAACAGTCTTTGCTCACCTTCCCGCCTGGACGCTCAATTGAACGGGCGTGGTTTCGATCAATCGCCTGGAAAGAATCATCGGCTGGGTAATCGCCACGTATTTCTGAAAATGCGCTGACCCGATATGGCTCCGATACGCCTCGTCACTCGCGTAGATCTCGAAGAAGTGCAGCCGGTTAGGCTGGTCTTTCTCCGCCACCGAATAGATGGCCAGCACGCCAGGCTCAAGGCGAACCGATTCGGCCATTTCCTCTTTGACCGCCGCCTCGTATGCCTCCAGTCTGGCGGGGTCTATTTCAAGCTGGGCAATGCGCACTACCGTCTGCATATCCTCTCCAAGCGCTTGAGCGGCGGTTAGGCAGGCCGCGGTGCAGGCCCCTATCAAGGTTCGAATTTTCATCTTTTTTCAGTGGCTGTGCGCCGCAACATTGGCCAATGGCCCAACCCGGTACTGCTCATCGGTCACTTTTTCCAGCCATATGACGTTCTTGCCGTCCAATGCCTCCTGAACCGCGATATGTGTCATGGCGGTGGTAGCAGACGCCCCGTGCCAGTGCTTGTGCCCTGGTGGGCACCAGATCACGTCGCCTGCACGAATCTCGACAATGGGTTCGCCTTCGCATTGGGTCCAGCCGCAGCCGGCGGTAACGATCAGGGTCTGCCCCAATGGGTGGGTGTGCCAAGCGGTACGGGCACCTGGCTCAAAGGTGACACTTGCAACAGAGACGCGGGCCGGCTCAGGCGGGAAGTTTAGGGGATCGATGCGAACAGCACCGGTAAACCATTCGTCCGGGCCTTTGATTGATGGCTGGGAGCCTGCGCGTTTGAGTTCCATGCTGCTGTCCTCGTGGTGAAGATGTTAATTGCGTTGTTCAGGCTTGGGCAGCGAGAAGCGTTGCGGTCTACCGCATCACAAAGCCGCCATCGACAGAAATGGACTGCCCTGTCACGTAGCTGGAGGTGTTGCTACACAGCCACAGAACAGCATCAGCGATTTCTTCGGGCTGGCCGTGACGGGCCATGGGGATGAGTTGCAGCATGCCGTCGAGTGCTTCTTTCTGCCCCGAGGCAGCCATCTGATCGGCCATGGGCGTCCAGATCAGACCGGGGCATACGGCGTTTACGCGTATGTTGCGGGCAGCGTATTCCAGGGCAGCACTTTTGGTCAGGCCAATTACGCCATGCTTGGCAGCGTGGTAGTTGGCCCGCTGCGCACCACCCACCAAGCCACCCAAAGAAGAACAGTTGACGATGGCGCCGCTGCCTTGCTCACGCATGTGCTGCAACTGGTACTTCATGCAGGCCCAGACACCCCGCAAGTTCACCGACATGACCCGGTCGTAATCCTCGCGGGTAGCGTCGGCCGTCTCGGCCAACGTGTTCTGAATGCCAGCATTGTTGAACGCGGCATCCAGGCGGCCAAAGGCGGCAACGGTAGCGTTGACCATCGCCTCAACCTGTTCCAGATCGGCGACATCGCAGCTCAATCCAATTGCCTTGTGCCCCTGTGCAACCAGCGCGTCGGCAGCAACCTGGGCGGCGGTGCCATTGATGTCGGCCAAGGCAACAGCAGCGCCGGCCTCGGCAAATGCCTTGGCAGTGGCCAGGCCAATGCCCGATGCCGCGCCTGTAACCAGTGCGACCTGGTTGAAAAATTTAAAGCTCATGGGTGAGTTCCCTTTGATACAGCCAAATAACCAGTAACCCCGCGTCGGGTTGTTTGGTTAGCAGGCTAATCAGGTAAAGGCATGAGTACTAGACGGGAAAAGCAGGATGCTCCAATGAGCACGCCTCATCAGTGATTAGCGATAAAGGCAGAAAAATTCAGTAATTGATGAGCCCCACTCACAACTTCATGTGGCTTGAGGTCGGTAGTCGCCGCGCGCGTGCTGCACTAAGTTGGCTTCTGGATTCGCCTTCGCCTCAGGAGCCTACTGATGCCAAAAATCGTTGCCAGGTTAGCCTTGACCACTGCTGTGGCTTCGGCGGCGGCCATTGCCGCCGCCCCTTCGCCCGATCAAACCATGCTGATTGTAAGGAACGGCGAGCAGCCTTCCATCAACGGCCCGGCCACCAGCTTTGTCGGTAGCGCCCGTATCGACCCGCTGTTTCCGGCCCGTGCGCCGTCCAGGGTTTCCGCTGGTTACGTCAACTTCCAACCGGGCGCACGCTCGATGTGGCACACCCACCCGTTGGGGCAAACCCTGGTGGTTACCGCCGGTACGGGCTGGGTGCAGCAAGCAGGCGGTAAAAAACAGCTTATCAACCCCGGGGATGTGATCTGGACGCCCCCTGGCGTAAAGCACTGGCACGGCGCAACGGCTACCAGCGGTATGACGCATATGGCCATCCAAGAGTCCCTCGACGGCCAGAACGTCGAATGGCTGGAACCCGTCAGTGACGCGCAATACGAGGCTGCCGAATGAAACTGCTAAAGACCGCCCTCGCCTCGTTTTCCCTGCTGTTGGCCGCCTGCTCCACCGCCGACAAAACCTCATCCACTGCCATTGCGCAAAGCCCCGTCACGCCGAGCCTGGACGACGTTCGCGCTGTCTCGCCCGCCTTGGCGCACAACACCGAGATGTTGCTGCTGAATGAAGTGTGGAAGCGACCTGGCCTGTCACCCCGCGACCGCAGCCTGGTCACACTCGCGGTGTTGATCAGCCGTAACCAGACCGTGGAGCTGGCGTATCACTTCAATCTGGCCCTGGATAACGGCGTTAAACCGGCTGAGCTATCCGAACTGATCAACCATCTGGCCTTCTACTCCGGCTGGGGCAATGCCACTGCCAGCGTGCTGATGGCAAAAGCGGTATTTGCCAGCCGAGGGATCGGGGCTGATCAGTTGCCACCGGTTGCACCTAGGCGGCTGCCGATCAACGAAGCCGCCGAGCAAGTGCGGGCGCAAGCGGTTGCCAACAATGTCGGCCGCGTCTCACCTGGGCTGGTGCACTACACGGGGGAAGCACTGTTCCATGACCTGTGGCTGCGGCCTGACCTGGCGCCCCGCGACCGCAGCCTGGTCACCGTCAGTGCCCTGATTGCCAACGGCCAGGTAGCCCAGGTGACCTACCACCTCAATCGCGCAATGGACAACGGCCTGACCCAGCCAGAGGCCGCTGAAATGCTTACCCAACTGGCCTTCTACGCAGGCTGGCCAAACGTGTTTTCTGCCGTACCCGTGGTCAAGGATGTGCTCGCCAACCGCGACAAAAGCTGAGCTCCGAAAGGCCACCGGTGCTTGCCGAGCGAGCTTGGCCGGGTCTGGCACTGCTCTGGTCAGGGGTTGATCGGCCCCAACGGCTGAACCTCGCGAATCAGGTCGATCAACAGCCGCAAACCCACCGGCAATTGCCGGTGGCTTGAGTAATACATGTGAAACCCCGGCCCGACGCTGGACCAGTCATCCAGCACCCTGACCAAATCGCCGCAAGCCACCAGCGGCGTAATCACCGGCTCCGGCGCATACATCAACCCAGCGCCGTGACGAATCAACGACACGCCAATGCGCGTCTCATCAATAATGATGGCCCCCGGAACAGCGATGGCCAACTGCTCGCCATCTTTCTCGAATTCCCAGTCGTACATCCGGTCATTGCCCAGGCGAATGCGCAAGCAGCGGTGCTTGAGCAGATCCTGCGGGTGTTTCGGCTCGCCAAAGCGTTGCAGGTAGCTGGCAGTGCCCGCCACCACCCAGCGGATGTCCGGCGACAGGCGCTGAGCAATCATGTCTGCCGGCACCGTTCCACCGTAGCGAATGCCCGCATCATGCCCACCACCAATCACATCCACCAAACGGTTGGTTACTGTCAGGTCGATTTCGATGTCTGGGTAGCGGTCATTGAAAAGGGGTAAAACGGGGCCGAGCAGAAAGTCCGCGCCATCGCTCAAGGTATTCAAACGGATACGCCCGGTGGGCTCATCGCGGTAGCGATTGAGCACCTCCATCGCCTGGCCGATTTCATCAATAGGCCCACTGATCAGCGTATGCAGCTCTTCGCCGGCGGCGGTCAGCGTCACGCTGCGGGTGGTTCGGTTCAGCAGGCGAACACCGAGGCGCGTCTCTAGCCCCTTGATCGCATGACTCAGCGCCGATGCGCTGATGCCCACTTCAAGCCCGGCCCGGTTAAAACTCTGGTGACGGACGATGGCCAGGAAGTAGACGAAGTCGGCCAGATTGGCGCGGCTGAGTTGCATGGGGCGGCTCCTGCGGGCAAATACGGTTTGCGCACGTCTCTATACCAGCATTAGCGGCTTTCGTTAATTGGAAGCTGTTCAAACGGGACTATTGGAGCCTGGCCGGGGGGGCACTGTAGGGGCGGGTTTATCCGCAGGGTTGCGCATCAGAGGCAAGTAAACGGGTTATGCTCAACGCCAATCGGAGCACTACTGACAGGGAGCAAGTCTTGATGCCCATCGATACCCGTACACTCGTGGTTCGAACACCACGCCTCTCGATACGGCCTTTCTCGCGGGAAGACGCCACCGACTCCTTCCAGCACCTCACCACCTCATTGACACGCTACATGTCCTGGGAACCGCCAGCGTCACGCGAAGAGTACGCGCAAGTGTGGGAGCAGTGGTTACCTGCGATAGCCGATGGCAGCGATATCGTGTTTGCGATTCGACAGCTGGATGACGCGTGCTTTCTCGGGCTGGTCGGGCTGCACAATGCCAACGACACAGTGCCGGAGTTGGGGATCTGGATACGCGAGGACAAACATCGGCGCGGCTTTGGCAAGGAAGCTGTCGGCGCGATAGTGGCGTGGGCCAGTGAGCACCTATCCCCTTCCGGCTTTGTCTATCCGGTTGCGAAGGACAACTTGCCCAGCCGATTGATCGCCGAGGCCCTGGGCGGGATCGTCACAGGGGCACGGACCGCAGAGAAATATGACTCGGTGGTTTACTCCATACCGACAGATCGGATGATTTGAGTAGCCGCTTTTGGCCGATTGCTGCCCTTCGCGAGTGGCCGCTTTCGACCCATTGCAGACATTCATCCACGACCATCATCATTGCGAATGATTCTCACAGGCAGTATGCTCACTCCACAAAAAATGGATGTCACTTCTCTCGGAGCGCGCAGTGGCCGACAAAATGGAGCAGTTGTTTCGCCTTTATCACCGCGAACTCCAGCAACTCGCCTACCGTCGTCTCGGTGATCGTGATCTGGCTGCGGACCTGACCCAAGACACTTTCCTGCGTTATGTGAGCCTTGATCGCCAAGCACGGACTCAGAGCATCAGCAATCCGCAGTTCTTCCTGATCCGGGTGATGCGCAACCTGATCATCGACTTTTGTCGCAGCCGTTCGCGGCGTGGTACCCAATCATCGTTGCACGATCTACAGGATGAGTTGCTTGACTCCAGTCCGGGGCCAGCTGAGCTTCTGCTTTTACGCGAGCAGTTGCGCCTGCTGCACAACGCTTTGGGCGAGTTACCCGAAAAATGCCGCCACGCGCTGTTGCTCAACCGCATCGACGGGCTGGGGCATACGGAAATTGCCGAACGCCTGGGCGTTTCGCCAAGCATGGTCAGCAAGTACATCATGCGGGCGTTGAGCCACTGCGCCAGCCGCCTGGGGCTGATGGAAGACTAAGTGAACGTGCATCATTCTCAAACCACACAGTCTGCCTTGCGCGAACAAGCCTTGCAGTGGCTGGTCGACCTGCACTCGGGCGACAAGCAGAGGGTCGACTGGGAGGGTTACCTGCAATGGTGCGAAACCTCACCGGAGCATCAACGAGCAGCACAGGCAGCTGAACGGTTGTGGGAGCAGTTGGGTAGCGTCCTGCAACGCCCCGCATCACGCCCCCACCGCCTGCCGGTTCTGGGCTTGGTGCTGGCGGCGGGACTTGCCTGCGGGATTACATGGCACGCAGCCGAGAACGGCTGGATGGCGGACCAGCGCACTGAAGTGGGCGAACGCCGTACGCTGCAACTGGCAGACGGTTCGCGGCTGGAAATGGCACCGGAGACGCGCGTGGACATCGATGTGGATGGATCGCGGCGAGTGCTGCGGCTTTATAGCGGCGAACTGTACGTGCAGGTCGCTGCTGATCCACAAAGGCCTTTCGACGTCGAAGCGGGCGATGGGCGCATACGCGCATTGGGCACCGCTTTCGACGTGCGTCGGCAGGCCAGCAGTGTCCATCTGGTGGTCACTGAACATGCCGTGCGGGTAGACGTGCAAGCAAACGATGCCGTGCAAACGGCGGAGGTTCAGGAAGGGCAGGCGCTGGACTATGACGACAACGGCGTGTCCCAGCCGTACGCAGTAGATGCGAGTGCTGAAACTGCCTGGCTGCATGATCGTCTCGTTTTCAACAATCGCACGCTCGGTGATGTGCTTGACGCCATGAAACCTTATCACCTAGGGCTGATCTGGATCCGCGACGCAGAGCTGCGCCAATTGCCGGTGACCGGCATCGTAGGCACCAATGACTTGCCCGCACAGTTGCAGTTGTTGCAACGCTCGCTCCCTGTGCGGATTCGCCAATTGCCCTGGCTGACCGTCATCGAACGCGACAACACCAGCGTGCGTGTGTCGCGCTGAAAATTTTTTCTGTATCGCGCTGTCGGCTTTTTGCAGCCTGTCGTCTTTCCCTGTCGAGAGTGATTTTTATTTCGCTGATTTCAGCAAGGGGAGACACATGCAGCACTTGATTCGCCGGACAGCGTTGAGCCTGGCCATTACCACCATTGCCACCTTTGCCGTGGCTACCCCGACGCAGGCGGCCGAACAAACCCAGAACGCGCTGCACACGTTCAACATCGCCCCAGGTTCGCTGGACCAAGCTTTAACGCGTTTTGCCGACCAGGCAGGCCTGAGGCTGATGGTGGCCAGCGAGGTACTGAAGGGGCAAGAGAGCAAGGGGTTGAGCGGGCAGTTCAGCACCCGGGAGGGGGTTCAGCGCTTGCTCGATGGAAGCGGGCTGAAGGCGAGTTTCAATGGTGACATGTTGTTGATCGAAAAAGTCCAGGTAGGCGACAAGGCCCTGGGCTGGGGTCGACCATCATTCAGAGCCAAGGCCTTGGACTAACGACAGAAAATACCGGTTCCTACACCACAGGCGCTGTATCGGTTGGGGGCAAGGCTCCCGTGGCACTGCGTGAGATTCCCCAGTCGGTCTCGGTTTTGACCCGGCAGAACATCGAGGATCAAGGCATCACCAACATGGAGCAGGCGCTGGATAAACTGACCGGCGTCACAGTAGTTGGTGGCAACGGGGTGGATACCAAGTTTTACTCGCGTGGTTTCGAGGTCACCAGCGTGCAGACCGACGGTGGTGCTCCTGCAATCCGCCAGCAGAACTATCAGTCGTTGCCAGACATGGCCATGTATGACCATATCGAGATCCTGCGAGGCTCTGATGGCCTGTTCAGCGGGACCGGCGAGCCTGGCGGCACCCTCAATCTGGTGCGCAAGAAGCCGTTGGCGTTTAACCAGCTCAAGACCACCACCTCGGCGGGCAGCTGGGACAACTATCGCCAGGAGGTCGATGTCACCGGGCCACTCGGTTTCGATGGTCGCTTGCGTGGGCGAGGTGTGGTCGCCGTCGAAGATCGCGATTATTTCTACGACACCACCAACAGCAAGAAAGAAATCTACTATGGGATCCTTGAAGCCGACCTCACACCGGATACGCTGCTGACGTTTGGTGGCAGCCACCAGTGGCGCAAGATAAAGGGCTACTGGGACAGCGGACTGCCTCGGTACAACACCGGCGAGGACATTGGTTTGTCCCGAGACACATCACTGGGCGCGGACTGGTCCACAGCGAATTACGAAACCAACGAGCTTTTCGTCAAACTGGAGCACGCCTTCAGTGAAGACTGGAAGGTCAACGGCAGTTATACACGTTACAGCCAAGACATCACCCAGAACATAGGCCAGGCAACTGGCACCCTTGACAGCACGACCGGAAGAGGCTCGCTGTTCTCCCGCTGGGGGCGCAATTACACCATCGACCAGGACCTTTACGACGCTAACGTCTCCGGGCGGTTTCGCGCATTCGGCCTGGAGCACGAGGTGCTGTTCGGTATCGACCATCAGGAAACCCGGCGCGGTTTCGAATCGTTCCGCCTAGGCATGGCAAATATCCCGGTCGACCCGCGCCAGGACGATATCAGCAACCAGCCTGAAGGTGCCATGCCTGGGATGTACATCACCTTCCCCGCTTGGAACCAGCGCAAGAGCGGCGCATACGCCACCCTGCGCGCGCTGCTGGCCGAGCCGCTGAAACTGATCGTTGGTGCGCGTTACTCCGACTACGACGACAACATCACCAGCGTGACGCCATCCGATGGCCAGGTTTACCCAACCGGCGGCAAGGAAAGCGGCGTGATCACCCCGTTCGGTGGGCTTGTCTACAACCTGAACGAGCAATGGTCGGTCTATACCAGCTACAGCCAGATCTACACCCCTCAAACCAACTACTTAGGCACCGATCACCAGTCGCTCAAGCCTATGACGGGTGATACTTATGAGGTGGGCACTAAAGCCGAGTTGTTCGACAACAAAGCCAACCTCTCGCTGGCGGTCTACTACACCAAGCGCGAGAACGAGGCCATGCTGCTCAATTCCGAAACCGTGATCGGCAACCCATGCTGCTACGAAGACGGTGGCAAAATCGTCAGCAAAGGCTTCGATGCCGAGATCACCGGCGAGCTTCTGCCTAACTGGCAAGTCGGAGCGGGTTACACTTTCAACATCAACGAGCAGGTCAAGACCGGCACAGCGTCCAACCGAGGCAAACCGCTGAGCACTCAAACACCGAAGCATTTGCTCAAGCTGTTCACCAGCTATCGCCTGCCAGGGGATCTGGATCACTGGAAGCTTGGCCTCGGCGCCAATATCCAGAGCCGAAACTACGTCAGCGGAACCTCTTCTGTGAAGGATGCGTTCGGAAACACCGTCACCACCGTGAATCCATTCGAGTACGAGCAGCCAGGCTATGCCGTGTGGAACGCTCTGGTCGATTACGAAATCGACAAGCACTGGACGGCATCGGTTAACGTCAACAACATCTTCGACAAGAAGTACTACCAGACCGTGGGAACCAACGCGATGAACAATTGGTATGGTAACCCCCGTGAATACCTGTTGACTTTACGCGGTACATTCTAAGACCGAGTCGTAGGCCTTACATAGTTCTAGCGGCTGCAATGCATCGCATAGCGACGATCATAGGTCGACCGTCGCTATGCGTTTTCAGACCTCCGTCTGCTCCGCCATTTCCAATGCGTCGTCGATCTCAATACCTAGGTATCGCACCGTGCTTTCAAGCTTCGTATGGCCGAGCAGGAGCTGGACTGCTCTCAGGTTCTTTGTCCTGCGATAGATCAGCGATGCCTTCGTACGTCTCATCGTGTGGGTTCCATACATGGCTGGATCTAGCCCAATAGACTTTATCCACGCTTTGACTATTCGGGCGTATTGCCGGGTGGAGAGATGGGCTGAGGCGTGTAGCCTGCTTGGAAAAAGACAATCCTCGCTGTGGAGGTGGGCTTGATGTATCCAGGCCTGTAGGGCCAGTCGCGTTTGCTCTGTAATCTCAAACTGCACGGGCCGCTGGGTTTTCTGCTGCATTACTATCGCTCGCGATGACACGTGATCCCCATGAGCAACGTCACGTACGCAGAGCTTGGTCAGATCGCAGGCTCGTAGCTTGCTGTCGATGGCCAGATCGAAAAGAGCTAAATCACGAGTTTCCTCCGCGATTTGAAGCCTTACCCGAATGGCCCAGATATCCTTCAGTCGGAGTGGAGCTTTTTGCCCGACCAATTTTCCTTTATTCCAAGGCAGATGGCTGCTGGTCGAAATGGTATTCATGGCTTGTCCTCCATATGAGGGAGGACAAGGATGGTCCGCTCGATCCAGAGGCGCGAACCGACCCATAATGGACGCTTGCTACAGTTTCAGGTCAGTCATTCAGTCCTGTTGCAGGCCCTTTTTGCGGCGCACTCCCTGGCGGTCTCCATCCATGTGTCTCTGTCAGGTTTCAGCTCAGGATAAGTCTGTACCGCAACATCCACTGTCGCTGCCAGGACGCTTGCCATCATATTTCCGAACGATTTTTTGAGCCCAGCATGGTGCGTTTTAGATGAGTGCAGCAATGCGCGCTTCAAGGCACTGTTGAGGGCAGCAGTGGCATCGATACCACCGTCAAGAAGAGCCTTTGCCGCGTCACGAGACAAATCCATTTGCATTTCACCCTCTTTTCGAATTCATGAATGACACGAGACGCAGAAGCGGCGCTCTTTTTCAGAAATATCGGTGCATTACACACACAGATGAAGGAGAAAGGTACCTAGCGGCAAGAAGACAGAACCGGAGTGACAGGCCGCTAAGGGTCGATAGCAGCCTGCCGCACTGAACAGCAGTCCAAGCTATCTGTGATTAGAAGTCAGTGATGTGCGTGTCCAAGATGCTTTCGGCAAATCCACTCCCGAAAACTTGAGAGGGTGTTGTAAACCCTCTGTGACGCTCACCGTTCAGTACCCGTCTCGCAGCTTCCACTGCGGATAAAGGCGTGTAGGTGTAGCCATTGACAGTGTCGATCACGGAGCGAGTGGTTGATCCATCTGTTCCTACCACCTCTACCATTGCCCGCGCTCGATGAGCGTTTCGCTCTGCAGCGCTGGGCCCATCTGGCAGTCGAGACAGATCGCCCTCGGGAAATGCATCGCCTGATACATGAACGAACATCGCGATGTTTGCGATGCCAGTCGAATGCCAGGCGGTTACCAGGTCTCCAAATGACAAAGGTGCGCAGAGTACCGGCCCCTCCCCAAAATCAAAATGACGTGGCGTGGCATCAGGCGTTGAAACGAGTTCGCCATCAACCCTGGTGAGTACCCCTGCCCCGATGATTTCGCTTACGCTCATGGCCGACCCTCGCGACATCGAGCCTGGCACTTGAAGCGCGATGCCCATTGCGAACGGATCTTTGACACGTTTGGACACTTGCACTGCTAGTGAATCGGTGGGCACGACGTCCCAACCGACACCAGGCAACAGCATGACAGAATGGGAGGCCGCCTCCGCGCCAAGGCTCTCGGCCAACCGATAAACGTTGATCTCTGCGGTGATGTCGAGGTAGTCCACACCTGCTTTCATGCAAGCCCGCATCAAAGCTTCAGCGGTATGCACGAAAGGCCCTGCGGAGTTGAGCAATACCGAGATGCCCGTCAAGGACGCCTCGGCGTGGGCGTCGGCATCGAACACCCGAAAAGGTACGCCCAGCTGATTAGCGAGTGATGCCAGGCGCGAACGATCGCGCCCGGCAATTTCAAAATTCAGCCCGAGCGCTTTTGCCCGCTCTGCCGCCATGCGGCCGGTGTAACCCGTGGCACCGTAGATCAGAAGCTTGCTCATTGTGCGTGCTGCCATTTCTTGTAAACGAATTCGAGACTGTACCCGTCCGGATCTAGCACGTTGGCAGCGTAGTAATCAGGGTCGTAGTGCAAACGGGCACCTGGTGCGCCGTTGTCGATGGCGCCATGGCTCATGGCGGCGGCATAGGCGGCGTCCACCTCAGCCTTGCTGTGGGCGACGAAGCCGACATGTACTGCGTTTCCCTCGACAATGCCCTTACGCAGCCAGAAAAACATCCGGCCGTTGGCACCAAAGCCCTTGAGGTCCGGATGGCCAGGTGGCCCGTCCTTGCCGTCATAGTCAAGCCGCGCAGTTATCCCCAGTGGCGTCAGGGCTGCGTCATAGAATTGGATTGAACGCTCGATATCGCTCACTGAAAGGAATATGTGGTCAAGCATTGAAAGCGCTCCTGTGCTCAAATTGTGTAACCGCCAGCGACTTCAATATTCTGGGCGTTGATCCAGGCGCCCTCGTCGGACAGCAGCGTACCGATGACGCGCGCCACATCCTCCGGCTCGCCCACCCGGCCTAGCGCAGTTTGGGACGCCAGCAGCGCCTCGAACTCATCGTTCAAACCACCGCCCAACCCGGTGCGGATCGCACCCGGCGAAACAGAGTTGGCACGAATACGGCGCTCGCCGAATTCCTTGGCCATGTAACGGGTGAGCACTTCGAGCCCCCCTTTGAAGGATGCGTATGGCGCAACACCAGCCGTTGCCACGCGCGTGGTGGCACTGGTCAGGTTGACGATGCAAGCGTTCGCTTCCAGCAACGGCAACAAGGCTTGGGTGAGAAAGAACGGGCCTTTCAAATGCACACCGAGCAACGCGTCAAACTGATACTCACTGACTGAATCCAGCGGATTGAAAAGGCCGTGCCCCGCATTGTTTACAAGTCCGGCAAGCCCGCTCGCTCCCCAGTGTTCTTGCAACGCCGTGACCACGGCTTCGCGAAAGCCGATAAAGCTACCGACATCAGCGACATCCAGCTCCAGAGCAACGGCTTTGCCTGCGAACTGTTCAATGTCAGCTACTACCCTTCGTGCTGCATCCCGGCTGTTCTTGTAGGTAAGGATGACACCCATGCCGCGTCGGGCCAGATGTTGTGCTGTACTGGCGCCAATACCCCGGCTGCCGCCTGTTATGACGATAACGCCCATGTGCTACTCCGCTAGCGATCAACTGAGACCTCACAGTAATCACATCGCAGACGGCCGACGCTCCCATTGCTACTTCGATCCTGCCTGTTTCTGCTTTTTGCTTGCACGGCGTCGCTTGCAGCCGTCAGCATGCCAGCCATGACCACTCAAATTGATGAACTCCGCGCCCTGGCCGCCAAAGCCGAAAACCGCCGCACCGAGACGGGCATCCCTCGTGTAGCCATGGTTCAGGGTAAAATCCCGGAGCACATGCTGGCGGCTGTCTACGACCCCATGATCAACTTGATCCTGCAAGGGCGTAAGTCGATGACTGTGGGTGATCGCACCCTGCACTACGATCCGGCGACTTACTTTGTCATGTCCATCGACCTGCCCGCGGTGGGCACGGTGCACGCCGCTGAGTCAGGCGCCCCCTACCTGGCGGTGAGCTTGACGCTTGATCCGGTGGTACTGACGACCTTGCTAGCCGACCTGCCAAAGCCAATCGGGCAGTATGAGCACCAACCAGGGTTTTCCGTGGCCGCCGTCACGCCAGAGCTGATGGACGCCTGGGTACGTATGCTGCGCCTGATGGGCAAGCCTGAAGAGATCGCTGCCCTGGCCTCCGTCTATGAGCGGGAGATTCTGTACCGCGTGTTGCAAGGCCCGCATGGCTGGATGCTACGGGAGATAGCTGCGCCCGACACTGCCCTTGCAAGGGTGAGCCGGGCTATTCAGTTCATACGCCGCGACTATGCGCAGGCGATCAGGGTAGACGAGCTTGCGCAGCGGGCGGCGATGAGTGTTTCGGCGTTCCACCGGCATTTCAAGGCTGTCACCAACCTGAGCCCGTTGCAGTACCAAAAGCGCGTGCGCTTGCTTCAGGCACGCAACCTCATGGTGGCCAATGCCAGAAGTGTGATGGCGGCGGCGTTCGAGGTTGGGTATGAGAGCCCTACGCAATTCAGCCGCGACTACGCTCGCCTTTTCGGCTTGCCCCCCGCAAAGGATGCGGCACGCATCGTGGAAGTGAGCAGCTCTCCAGGTCATTGACCCGTGGAGGATCACCTTGACCCATACACGCAGCTCTCTAGCAAAGTTGCTCGCCGTCAAGGTCTGGGCGGCCTGTCCTTTACCTAGCCGGCGATGAGTTCTATCTCAGTGGCCTCTCTGCGGCAATGGGGGCATGGGCGCTGCGAACTCGCCTCGATCAGCTCAACGCCGATTCATCGCATTGCATTCTTCAAACGAAATACCAATAATTCTGCACTCATGATAATGATTATCTTTTGATAGATCTTCTCAGGCGCTGTGTTTCACCATGTCGACCAAGTCTCCCGCCCCCCTTGATCACCTCTATCACGAGCATCATTCCTGGCTGCGTCAGTGGCTGGGCCGGCGTCTGGGTTGTCATGCCGACGCAGCCGACCTTGCCCATGATGCCTTCCTGCGACTGTTGCTTAAGCCAGTGCAGCCAGCGTTCGAAAATGCACTGGCCGCGCGGGGCTACCTGCGCAAGATCGCCAATGGCCTGTGCATCAACCTCTGGCAGCGCCGCGAGATTGAATTGGCCTGGCGCGATGCACTGGCCGCCCAACCAGAGCGCTTTGCCGGTTCTGCAGAACACTGCGCAGCGGTGTTGCAGGCCTTGCAGGAAGTCGGGCAGATGCTGATCGGCCTGCCAGGCAAGGCGGCCCAGGCCTTCGTGCTGGCCGTGGTGTGCCAGATGACTGACAAGGAGGTGGCCTTGGAACTGGGTGTATCCGATCGTATGGTGCGCAAGTACGTAGCCAGGGCCATGCTGGCTTGTCTGCAATTGCAGGCAGCAGGTGACATGGCGATGTTGTGCAACGAGCACGATGCCTGACATGCACGATCAGCCGTCTTTCCAGATACTTGAGCAAGCCGCCGAGTGGTATGCCGAACTGCGTTGCGGTGGCAATGACACGGCCCGCCAGCAGGCCTGGCAACGCTGGCTCGCCGCCGACCCCATGCACCGGGTCGCCTGGCAAGCCGTACAAGGCATCAGCCAGCGTTTCGAACCCCTGGAGCAACTGGCCGATCGTCGTAATACCGCCGATCGCCTGCTCGGCGCCCACCAGCGGGTACGTCGGCGTGCGCTGCTGCGGGGGTTCGCCGCCCTTGCAGGTGCGGGGGTGTTGTGGTCCTCCTGGCGCTGTGCACCGGTGGCAGCCTGGCGTGCGGAGCTGGCTGCGGACTACCGCACCGGCACTGGCGAAATGAAACCGGTGCGCCTGGCCGACGGCACCCAGGTGTGGCTCAACACCCGTACGGCTTTCGATGTCGATTTTTCCAGTGCCACTCGCCAACTGCACCTGCTGACCGGTGAGGTGCTGGTCGACACAGCTCACGAGGCCAAGCGCCCTTTCATCGTCAGTACCGCCCAAGGGCGCATGCGGGCACTGGGCACGCGTTTCAGTGTGTGCACAAGCACTGTTCAGACTCGACTTTTGGTGTTTGAAGGAGCGGTCGAGGTGACATTGCCTGGCACCGGTGCCCAGCGTGTGACCCTCGCGGGCCAGCAGCAGACCTTCGATAGCCAGCGGCTGGCCACACCTGGCAACGCAGAACTAGCCCGTGAGGCCTGGACCGAAGGCAAGTTAGTCGCGGCAGACGTCCCGCTGGGCGAGGTGCTGGACGAGCTGTCCCGCTACCGCCACGGTTATGTCTCGGTCAGCCCACAGGTCGCCGGGCTCCGGGTGTTTGGCAACCTGCCGCTGCTCGATTTCGACGCTGCCTTGGCGCTGCTCAGTGACTCACTGCCGATCCGCATCGAGCGGCGCTTGCCGTGGTGGACCACGGTGGATGCCACTGGCAGCTAAAAAAACTTCAATGTGTGGTTCCGCTTTTCATCGCCTCGCCGGGTTAAGGGATGACAGCCCATCCATTTCAGCCATCGGGGACAAGGACCACATGATGTATCGTCCAGAGCGTGCACCGCTCACCGCACACCTGAGTTTTTCCTTCTGCCTGGCCAGCCTTGCAGCCACGGCCTGGCTCGCCGCCGCGCCAGTGACCGCGCAGGCCGCCAGCCGCCAATACACGATCCCTGCCGGGCCGTTGAGCCAGGTGCTGTCGCGCTTCGCCGCCGAGTCCGGGGTATACCTGGTGGGCTTGAGCGAAATGGCGACTGGCCGCAACAGCCAGGGTTTGCAAGGCAGCTTTGACACCGACGCCGGCTTCGCCATGCTGCTGTCCGGCACCGGTCTGGCAGCCGAGATGACCGGCCCTCGGCAGTACCGCTTGCGCGCCGTCGACAGCGCCGCCCTCGAGCTTGGCGCCACCAACGTCAACGCAGCGCTGGGGGCAACGGTCGAACCGAGCACTTCGTACACCACGCGGGCCATCACCATCGGCAAGGGCGAGCATAGCATCAAGGAAACCCCGCAATCGGTCACGGTAATGACCCGCAAGCGCATGGACGACCAGAACCTCAGCACCATTGAACAGGTCATGGAACAGACCCCAGGCATCACTGTCTCCGGCTCGCCAATGGGAGGCAAATACTTCTATTCGCGCGGCTTCAAGATGGATGCGCCGTTCCAGTACGACGGCGTGCCCTTGGATGTCGGTGGCAGCTATGTGCAGGCGAACAGCTTCAGCAGCGACATGGCCTTCTACGAGCAAGTCGAGCTGCTGCGCGGAGCCGCCGGCATGATGCAAGGGGCCGGTACCCCGGCCGGTGCGGTCAACTTCGTGCGCAAGCGCGGCCAGGCCACGCCCACGGCCACTGTCACGCTGTCCGGCGGCACCTGGGACAACTACCGCAGCCAGGTGGATGTCGGTGGCCCACTCAATGCCGAGGGCACTCTGCGCGGCCGGGCCGTGGTCGCCGAACAGAAACGCCGCTATTTCTATGACTACGGCAAGCGTGAAGATCAACTCGCCTATGGTGCGCTGGACTACGACTTCTCGGATGAGACCACTGCCGGGATTGCCGTCGCCTACGAGAAGCTGCACGCCACACCCTGCTTCGGCGGCCTGCCGAGTTACAGCGACGGCTCGGACATCAAGCTCAAGCGTTCGACCTGCCTGGGCGCCAGCTGGAACCACTGGGACAGCGAGCGCACTTCGGTATTCGCTGACGTGAAGCACCGCCTGAATGATGACTGGACCGCGCGCCTGGCAGGTGCCTACAGCCATAACCAACAGGACATGAAATATGCCCAGGGGGTGGGGGTTGGTTACGTCACCCCGGGTGCCACTTCATCGTCGATCCAGTCGATTGCCGGCCTGTTCGACTACGATTCGGTGGACTACGGCTTCGATGGCTACCTGGACGGTAAATTCCGCGCCTTTGGCTTGGAGCACGAACTGACCGTCGGCGCCAACACTAGCTACTCGCACAGCCATGACGTCTGGGCGCTGGCTTTCCTGCAGCAGCGTTCCGATGTGTTTAACCCGACGCACTTCATCGAGCCGAGCGACAGCTACATCATCGACAACAGCTACCGCGGTGGCTGGCCCTATCCTTCGCGAACTACCGTCAAGCAGCAAGGCGCCTATGGCAACCTGCGCCTGAAGCTGGCCGAGCCATTGACCGTGGTGCTGGGTGCGCGGGTCAGCGACTGGCACTACACCAACGATAGCCATGCCTATGGCGTAGCGCCGATTGATGAGCGCCGGGAAACCGGGCAGGTCACGCCGTTCGCTGCCGTGCTTTACGACCTCACGCCGAACCTGACGGTGTACGCCAGCTATGCCGATATCTTCCAGCCGCAGGCCTACAAGGATGCCGATGGCAAGGTGCTCGAGCCCAAGACCGGCACCAATTATGAGTTGGGGATCAAGGGGGAGTGGTTCGACGGTGCGCTCAATGGCTCGCTGAATCTGTTCCGCGCCTACCAGGAACATGCCGCCGTGGCGGTCACCGACAAGAGCATCTGCGCTTCCTGTTCGGTGGACGCGGGCAAAATCCGCGCCCAAGGTGTGGAAATGGAACTGACCGGCGCCCCCATCGAGCGACTGCAGCTGACAGCGGGTTATACCTATACCGCGACCGAAACGTTGAGCAGCAATGTGCGCAACAGCAACGTAGCAGCGGTAGATGGCGATACCTACAACACGCTTGTACCGCGGCACTCGTTGCGAGTGTGGGGTGACTATGCGCTGGCCGGTAGTCTGAGCCGCTGGAGCATTGGCGGGGGCGTGAATGCGCAGAGCGATATTTCCAGATTGTCCGGCACGGTCAAGACCGAACAACCGGGGTATGCCATCTGGAGCGCCCGGGTGCAGTACCAGATTGACCCGCATTGGGCCGTGGCGCTCAACGGCAACAATCTTTTCGACAAGGTTTACTACGCCACCGTCGGTGATCGCAGTGGAGGTAACTATTACGGTGACCCGCGCAACTACATGGTGACATTGAAGGGTAGTTTCTGACGCCTCCAGCCCTGCCAATGCCAGCGATGGCTACCGTTCGAGACTGGCCGCTATCGACCGTATGCGGCCTGTCCCTATGTCTTCGTCTCTGCGCACGGCAAAAATGCCACGGACAGCATTACGACTGCCTGGGTGTCAACACAGAGTGACCAGATAAGCGATGACCGTCACCGGTAGCGCGAAGATCAGCGTTGCATACTCCATGGTCGTGACCCCGCCAGCGATCAGCATCGCAACAGTGAGCATGGTCGTAAGCAAGGCCCAGAAAAACAGGGGCGATTCAAAAAAGCCCAGAGTCGATGTCTGCTTTGGGTCGACGCAGTCCAGTCAGTTCCGAACCTGGCTTAAGCGCTCCCCCACACTGATACCTGGCCCCTTCAAGGCCCGCTTCAAACGCCTCAAGCCCGGCGTATATCCGCTGCAACCCATCAATCTGCCCCATCACTTCCAGCTTCTTGTCGGCAATCGCCCTGCCCGCCAACGCCCAGGGCATCTCACCTCCCCGGTGCCCCTGAAGGATCGCCTGCAGTTCCTTTAGCTTGAATCCCAGCTGCTGCGCGCATTTGATGAACGTCAGCAGCTCAACGCTTTGCTGGTTGTACACGCGATACTGCCCTTGGCGCTCGGCCGGTGGCAGCAGGCCAATCGCCTCATAGTGGCGGATGGTCTTGACCGTGGTGCCCGACAGCCGGGCGGCTTTGCCGATGTACATGAACGTCCTTTTCGTACGGGTGCAGCGCATCTTTGCATAGCGCAACCGGCTCGGGAACACAACGGGCCCAATCAGCGGCTGGCAATGCCTTGGGCCTGCTTCAGCCAGGCTTCGCGCCGCTGCGGGCTGGAGCCCAGTATCGGCCCGAACATCAGGGTGTTCAGCGGTTTGATGCCGCAGAACTGCAACGTGGTCTTGCGTACCTGGTGAAGACCCGGCATGCGATAGACCCAGCGGAAGTACCACGGAGGTGTATCCATCGTCACCAGCAGGTGCGCCGTTCTTCCTTTGAGCAACGGTTCGGGGAAGGCTTTGCCGGCCCGATAGCGGAACGCGAAACCTGGCAAGAATACCCGGTCGAAAAAGCCTTTCATCAAGGCCGGAATACCCCCCACCAAATGGGGTAGATAAAGGCCAGGTGCTCGGCCCAGGTGATATCGGCCTGGGCCTTGAGCAGGTCGGGTTCCAGTGGCTGCGCCTGCCGGTAGCCTGCGCGCAGCACGGGGTCGAAGCTCAAGGCCTCAAGCCGCAACACTCGCACATCATGGCCGGCGGTTCTGGCTGCCTCGACATAACACTCGGTCAACGCGCCACAGAAACTCTCCCCCGACGGGTGCCCCAGCACCACCAGCACACGCTTGCTCATCGTCACTTCATCCTGAACATGAAGCCTTCAAGGTAAAGCCTGCCCCTAGAGGGAGAGTCAATGCCCCAAGGCTACCGGACGGTGCCGTGCAGCGGCGTAAACGAAGGTAGTCCTCAACCCACTTTACGATCCGCTCACTCCGTAGCGTTGAAAGCGTGGTGGTACTGCACATCACCTGCTGGAAATTCACCGCAAAAGGACAGCGCCTGGAAATACGCCTGAGGAACGCCAGGCAACACTAACCCAGCTTCAGCGATGAAGCCGAAACGGCTGTAGTAAGCAGGATCGCCAAGCACCACGCAGCCTGCGGCACCCTGCTTTTGCAATTCGGTCAATGCAGCCTGCATCAGAGCAGAACCGATACCCTGCCCTTGCCAGCCTGGCAGCACGGAGATAGGCCCAAGCCCATACCAACCCGCTGCGCCAGTAGAGACGGTGACTGGAGAGACCGCTACGTGTCCAACGACTCGATCTTCGACCACCGCTACCAGCGAAACAGTCAATTGCCCAGCGTTGCGCAGTGCCTCGACAATGAAATGCTCGGTGTGACTAGCGTGTTCTTCCTGCTCGAACGCAGCGACAGTCACGGCAGCAATCTGCTTCAGGTCGTCGGCGCGTTCGTTACGGATATCCAGTTTCATGATGATTTTCTCCTGAGGCTCGGCCGAGCATACCGCGCACTGGCCCCTTGGCGCCTGCCGGCAGCAGCACAGGTGCCAGTGGCGGCTATATGGGATCGACAACCGCCGTTGGTGACAAACGACCCGATAGGGGTGCAGAGCCCGTACCGTCGTCCGAATGTTCAAAATCCCAGGCAGCCATATCCAGATAACGCTTTATCCATGCCTTCTGTCCTGGATCTGCGCCCACTCTGCCAGTTTCATATTGGCTCATTCCCTCGAAGTTGTTGGTAAACCTCACAACATCGAGCCTGAGCCATAGGTCGAGGCCTCGTCAACGCTAGCGCCTTCACCTCAGGGGCGAGCGCTGACGGCCCGGGCACACGCATCACGTTGCAATGCCACAGGTCAACGCAGGTAGTCCCGCACCCACCTCACCCAACAATCGGCACCAATCTTCACCAACGCATCGTTAAAGTCGTAGTGAGGGTTATGCACCGAGCAGCCGTGAAACTCGCCCGTGCCATTGCCCAGCATGAAGTAGCAGCCAGGCCGTGCCTGCAGCATGTAAGCGAAGTCTTCGGTGCCCATGACTTTCTTGGGCATCTTGTCCAGCAACGCACCGTCGGCGAACAACGGCCTCAGGCTTTCCCGTAGCAACGCGCTTTCGTGATCGCTGTTGCACAACGCTGGCGCCAGTTGGGTGAATTGCACTTCGATTTCCACGCCAAAACTTTCAGCGTGCCCCCTGGCCAGGGCGTCAATGCGGCTGTTGATCTTCTGCTGGGTCTCGGCCGTGTCGGTGCGCACGCTCAGCAGCATGCTGGCCTCGTCTGGGATGATGTTGTAGACCGTGCCGGCCTGGATCATACCGATGCTGATGACGGCATAGTCCTCGACGCTCAGGTTGCGCGACTTGATGGTCTGGATGCCACTGATCAGGCTGTTCAGCGCCATCACCGGGTCCACCGACAGTTCCGGCATCGCCCCGTGCCCACCTTTGCCGGTGATACGGATGCTGACGCGCTCGGAGGACGCCATGGTTGGCCCAGCCTGCACCACGCAAGTACCCACCGGCATGCCAGGCATGTTGTGCAGCGCGTACACCGAGTCACACGGGAAGCGCTCGAACAGGCCATCGTCGATCATCGCCTTGGCCCCGGCCAGGCCTTCTTCGTCTGGCTGGAAGATTACATTCAGCGTGCCGTTGAAGTTGCGCGTGGCTGCCAGTTGCGCAGCGGCTGCCAGCAGGATCGCAGTATGCCCGTCGTGGCCGCAGGCATGCATGCGGCCAGGAATTTTACTGGCATGCGCGAAGGGGTTCTTTTCGCTCATGGGCAAGGCGTCCATGTCGGCACGCAAACCGATGCTGCGCGGGCTGTCCCCCACTTTCAACACCCCGACTACGCCATGCCCGCCAACGTTGCGATGCACGTCATAGCCTAGTGCCTCAAGCTTTTCAGCTACCAGCGCCGCCGTGTCGGGCGTGTCGCCGCCAAGTTCTGGCGCGGCGTGGATCTGCCGACGGATCATGACGAACTCATCCAGGCTCTGCTGGCGAACGCCGTGGTTCATTGCTGTGAAAAGTGCCCATATCACTCGCATCCTTTGTTTTCAGGGAAGTATTTAAGGCAGGCCAGGCTGACAACGCCCCCGGCCAGCAGGAAGTAGGCCGGCGCCAGCGGGGTGCCCAGTGCGGCAATCAGCCAGGTCGCCACCAGCGGCGAGAAGCCGCCAAAAATCGTTACCCCCAGGCTGTAGCTGACCGAGGTGCCGAAAGAGCGCCGTGCTTTCGGGAAACCCTCCATGATCAACGCAAAGAAGGCACCGGCACCGATGCAGGTCGGCAGGATCAGCACAGCCACGCACATCATCGCCAGGCCCATGTGCTGCACCTGGCCAAGCAGGTAGAACACCGGCAGGGTCAGTACCACCGGGGCGGCAACCGTCCACCCAAGCAGGCGCTTCCTGAGTTGATACTTGTCGGCAAACTTGCCGGCCAACGGGCAGATGATCGCCATGCAGCCGCTGCTGATACAGGCGATTGCCATCGCGCTGCCCGCCGGGTAATGCAAGGCGGTGGTCAGGTAAGTGGGCATGTAGAACACGAACAGGTACATGCCGATGGTCGAGCTGGCCATCAGGCCGATGCCTTGGGCGATACGTTTGAGCAATTCGGCGTCCAGTACCTGCTCCGCCTTGTGCGCCGGGGCGGCCTCATGGGTTTCGGGCAAACGCGTGCGAATGTACCAACCGACCGGGCCGATCAGCAGGCCGAAGATGAACGGGATGCGCCAGCCCCAGCTTTCCAGGGCCGCAGGGTCGAGCAACTGGCTGAGGGCAAAGCCGAAGCCGGCCCCTACCAATGCCGCGTAACCTTGGCTGGCGGCCTGCCAGCTGACGTTCTGGCAACGGTTGCCAACCGCACTGGACTCCATCAGGAACACCGACGCGGTACCCACCTCCCCGCCCGCCGACATGCCCTGGATGAGGCGGCCGGCCACCAGCAGCAATGTTGCGAAGATACCGATCTGCGAATACGTGGGCGCAAAGGCGATCATGGCAGTACCCAAGGTCATCAGCCCGATGGTCAGGCTCAAGGCCGCCTTGCGCCCACGCCGGTCGGCGTAGCGGCCGATGATCATCGCCCCCACCGGACGCATCAGGAACCCGACGCCAAAGGTGGCCAGCGACATCAGCAACGACGCCATCGCCGACTCGGAGGGGAAGAAATGCTTGCCGATTAACACAGCGAAGAAGCTGTAGATCGTGAAGTCGTACATTTCCAGCGCGTTGCCCAGCGAGCAGGCAATCAAGGTTTTACGTGAAGAAGATGCCTGCGCGGCTGAATGCGCGCCCGGCTGCATGAGGGGCCGTGCGGGTAGCGGTGTAGTCATTGTTATCTCCGATGGCAAATCGCGGCATGCAGCGAATATCGGCCAATCGGGGGCTCAACACACTTGCAGTTTGGGCATGTAGCTAACCAATGGTTAATTGACCGGAGCAGTCGTTGACCAATTTGCCCTAAGCTGGCGCACAGATTGCCTTGCGCCTGCGCGGCGCCCCAATAATGCTCAGCCCTCAAGCCTGTGCGCGTGGCCTTGCACCGTGGTCCAAGCCTGTCTGGAACAGACCTTCCCGCCAAGCCCAAGGCCCCGCCAGGCCCCGATTAACCAATCGGCATGACATGGCCGAATAAGCAATCACGCTGCAACCTGTTGTTCACCGACGCTACAGCCACCACATCACTGTGCTGGCCTGGAGTCGTGAATGAACACTCGCATTACGTCGTTGCTGTTGATGATCCAAGGGGCATGCCTTGCCGCGCAGGCACAGGCCGAGGGCTTTCCCACACTCGGCCGGATTGCGCCGGGTTTCGGTTACTACGGGGTGGATACCGGTTTCGATGACAAGCTCAAGGTCTACGGAACGGTGGATGCATTCGCCAGCTATCACGACTCGCAGCACCACTCGGGCTATCGCCTGGCCGGCGGCGGCGCATGGACCAACAAGCTCGGGCTGTATGCCCGCAAGGGGCTGAACCCCGACACCGTGCTGGAACTCGACGTCGAAGAAGGCTTCAACGTGAATGGCAAAGCCCTTGAGGGCACCTGGGACACCATCGGTAGCCTGCGCCTGGCAACCGTCGCCCTGCGCTCACGCACCCTGGGCAAGCTTGAGTTCGGCAAAACCTACAACATGGGCACGCCCACCTACGCCGACCCGTTCCTGGCCACCTATGGATCGCCCTACACCTACCTGGCCCTGCCGGCCGCCGGCAAGGGCGCCTATTACCTGGACATGCGCCCCAAACACACCTTGGCCTACACCAGCCCGAACCTGAACGGTTTCACCCTCGGCACCGCGCTCAGCTTCGGCTTCGACGATGCCGCAAGCGCCGGGCGTACCGTGCGCGGTGGCGGTACCAGGCTGCAATACCGCAACAGCAAGGTCATGCTCCTGGCCTCCTACAACCTGTACTACAGCGACCCGTGGGACGACGCTGGCAGCTCGCGCCAGACGGCCAACTACTTCAAGAGCCTGTCGGCGTTCTACGATTTCGGCCCGCTGGCCACCAGCCTGACCTGGCAACGCCAGGACGTGGACCAGGCCGGCACGCCCAGTACCACGCTGTACACCTTCGGCGTGATGGCGCCAGTGGGGGAACTGGATGTGCTACGCCTGGCCGTGATGCAGCGAGAGGTCACGGCCAACGACAAGGATGCAACCGGGGTGATGATCGGCTATGACCATTTCATCAACCCCCGCTGGGCGGTGTACGGGCGCCTCGGCATGATCGCCAACCAGCGCGCGTCGTCAGCGACCTACGCCGGCACCCCGGTGGATCAGGTTGGCGACAACCCCAGCAATGTCTCGCTAGGCATGTACTACCACTTCTGACGCCGCTGGGCGGGTTTGCCTGAGCACCTGCCCGCGCAAGCTGTGGAACAGCTCCTGGGCAGGCGCCGTGAGGCTGTGGCGGTCGATACACACCAGGTTGATGGGGTAGTCCGGAATCAGCTCCTGCACCGCCATGGCCACATACTCGCAATCCACGCCAAAGGTGAACCCCTGGTCCACTGCCAGCTCGCTGATGGTCATCAGCGATTCGGTATTTTTCAGCAGCTTGAGCGCCATCATCACCGAGGTGCATTCAACGGTGTTCTGCGGTACCTGAAGGCCGTTGACCTCGAACAACTGGTGAAACTGCGAAGCCTGGTCGGACAGCTCGTCCAGGCTGATCCAGTGGCCGTACTGCAAGGTGCGCAGCGACTTGGAAAACTTTTGCGCGTTGGACGCGTGGCAGATCACCCGGCCCTTGATACTGCCCAGCGCCTCCCAGTCCAGGTTCAGCCGGCTCAGCGGTTGCTGCGAGGTAATGGCAAAGTCCAGGCTGCCATCGCGCAGGCGTTGCAGGATCTGGCTGGGGCGCAAGTCGGTGATGGTGATTTTCACCCGCGGGTACTTGCGCCGGAAGGCCAGGATGCTCTCATCCACACCATCGAGCATTGCCGTCAGCGATGTAACCCCGATCGACACCGCGCCCAGCGCGGCATCCTGGATGCTCGCGGCCTCGATCTGCAAACGCCGGATGCTCTCCACCACCAGGTTGGCATGGCGGATGACGCGCTTGCCTTCCTCGGTAAGGGCCATGCCTTTGTGCGACCGCTGCAACAGGGTGAAACCCACCTCCCGTTCCAGCTCCTTGATCGAACGGCTCAGCGCAGGCTGGGTAATGTGCATGAGCTTGGACGCTTCAAGGATGCTGCCTGCGTTATGAATGGCGACCAGGGCCCTTAGTTGGTGAAGTTTCAACCGTCTGTACCTTGTTGTTATCGGGTCGGTCGGAAGTGTTGAGGCTGCTTCGCAGCCCCAACATGCTTAACTGGCTGGCAAACTCAGCGCAACGCAGCCAGCACACTCGCCGCATCACTGACCTCGAACTTGCGAGGCGCTTCGACAGCCAGGTGTTTCACTACCAGGTTGTCGACCACCATGGCATAACGCAACGAACGGCGCCCCAACCCACGCGCCGACAGGTCCTGGATCAGGCCCAGGGCGTCGCTGAATTCGCCGTTGCCATCGCCGATCATCCTGACCGCTTCACCCACCTGCAGGCTGTTGCCCCAGGCATTCATGACAAAGGCATCGTTCACCGACACGCAGAGAATTTCGTCAACGCCAGCGGCGAACAACGCTTGCGCCTCAGCGACATAGCCCGGGACGTGGCGTTCGGAACAGGTAGGCGTGAACGCGCCAGGCAAACCGAAAACCACCACTTTTTTCTGCTTGCAGCGCTCGTGAACGGAAAAGGCATGCGGGCCGATCGCGCAGGCGCCTTCGTCGTTGTTGTACTCGTAAAGCGTAACGTCGGGCAGTTGATCGCCGGTGTTGATCATCGTGTTCTCCTGGGTGCATTGATGGCCGGGCACGCTATGATGCCGCAGTCTACCAAGCCAGGTACACCATGCCTGCCGCAGCGCCCGTTCAACGCGCCAGTATCGCCTGGGTATGGTCGATGGAAGGCACAGGCACCAAAACACGCCGAGCCACCAGCCATTCCCGCATGCGCGCCGTATCGAAAATCTGCCCCTCTTCCATCATCACCAGGATGAGCGCTTGGGACATTCGGTAACATCCACACTGGGAACAATGCCGCTCTTCCCATCCCTGGGTGCATTCGACGGATTGCGCCTGCCCGGCGCAAATCAGACAACTCATGTAAGCCCCCTTTTGTTTTTGTCCATGGAGGGTGAGCACAAGGTTACGAAGACCGTATGCAATGCGCTTTACATGAGATTTTCATGCCAACTTTCAGTTCCCTCCCTTTTTGAAGCGCAATCAGGGCGTAACGCTCAACCGGTAACCACGGGTTCCACAAACTGCACCTGCCGGTCCGCATGGTAGGACGAGCGCACCAATGGCCCGGATGCCACGTTCCTGAAGCCCATTGCCAAGCCCTGCTCGGCAAACCAGGCAAAGGTGTCCGGGTGCACGAAACGCTGCACCGGCAGGTGGCTGCGCGAGGGTTGCAAGTACTGCCCCAACGTCAGCATATCGACCTGATGCTCACGCATGCGCTGCATCACCTCGATCACTTCCTCATCGGTTTCGCCCAGGCCGAGCATCAGCCCGGACTTGGTCGGCACCCCGGGTACCTGTTGCTTGAAACGCTCCAGCAGGTCCAGCGACCATTCAAAGTCCGAGCCCGGCCGCGCCGCCTTGTACAGGCGCGGCACGGTTTCGAGGTTGTGGTTGAATACGTCTGGCGGCGCCTGCCCGGTGATGGCCAGGGCCACCTCCATGCGCCCGCGGTAATCGGGCACCAGGGTTTCCAGCTGAATGCCTGGCGACAGCCTGCGGATCTCGCGCAGGCAATCGGCAAAATGCCCGGCACCGCCATCGCGCAGGTCGTCCCGGTCCACCGAGGTGATCACCACGTACTTCAGGCCCAGGTCGGCAATGGCGATGGCCAGGTTCTTCGGCTCGTCGACATCCAGTGGCTTGGGCCGACCATGGCCGACATCGCAGAACGGGCAACGCCGGGTGCAGATGTCGCCCATGATCATGAACGTCGCCGTGCCGCCAGAAAAGCATTCGCCCAGGTTCGGGCAGGCGGCTTCCTCGCACACGCTGTGCAGCTTGTGTTTGCGCAGCAGTGCCTTGATCCGCGCCACCTCGGGGGTGGTAGGGATTGCCACGCGGATCCAGTCGGGCTTGCGTGGCACATCCTCGGTGGGCAGGATTTTCACCGGGATACGCGCCACCTTCTCGGCGCCGCGCAGTTTTACCCCCGCCTGCAACGGCTGCGGGCGCGGTGGTGTGTGTTGCAGGTGTTCGGTTGACATGGCTGGCTCCTGGCCGGCGATGAGGCTGAGTTCGCAAGCGGTCCGCTCCCAGCTGACCTGCACTGATTTCAAGGTAAACACAAGCCCTGTAGGAGCAGCCTTGCGCTGCGAAGAGGCCATTGCAGCCGCAGATAGTCTTTAGCCTTACCGGCCTCTTCGCAGCACAAGGCTGCTCCTACAAGGTGATGCGGCAGCCTGAGTGATGTGCAGTTCTGTGAGATCGGCCCATTTGCCTGGCTAAGGGTTACTGGTGTCAGGCCGGATAGACCGGGAACAGCTTGCACAACTCAGACACTTGCCCCGCCACATGGGCCTCGACGTCGGCATCACCCAGATGCTCGAGAATGTCGCAGATCCAGGTCGCCAAGGCGCGGCATTCCGCTTCCTTGAAACCACGGGTCGTCACCGCCGGGGTGCCGATGCGCAGGCCCGAGGTCACGAACGGCGACTGCGGGTCGTTGGGCACGGCATTCTTGTTCACCGTGATGTGCGCACGCCCCAGCGCGGCGTCGGCGTCCTTGCCGGTAATGCCTTGGCGGATCAGGCTGACCAGGAACAGGTGGTTGTCGGTGCCGCCTGAAACCACATCGAAGCCCCGCTGCATGAACACCTGTGCCATGGCCTTAGCGTTGCTGATGACCTGGCGCTGGTAGTCCTTGAAGCCAGGCGCCAAAGCTTCCTTGAAGCACACCGCCTTGGCCGCGATCACGTGCATCAGCGGCCCGCCCTGCCCGCCCGGGAACACTGCCGAATTGAGCTTTTTCTCAAGTTCCGGGTCCGCCTTGGCCAGGATCAGGCCACCACGTGGCCCACGCAGGGTCTTGTGGGTGGTGGTGGTGACCACGTCGGCATACGGCAGCGGGTTGGGATACAAGCCCGCCGCTACCAGCCCGGCGACGTGGGCCATGTCGACGAACAGATAGGCCCCGACTTTGTCGGCAATCTGCCGAAAGCGCGGGAAGTCGAGGGTTTTCGAATAGGCCGAGAAGCCCGCCACGATCATCTTTGGCTGGTGCTCGACGGCCAGGCGCTCGACTTCGTCGTAATCGATCAGGCCGTTGGCGTCGATGCCATATTGCACAGCGTTGTACAGCTTGCCCGAGGACGACACCTTGGCGCCGTGGGTCAGGTGGCCGCCGTGGGCCAGGCTCATGCCCAGCAACGTGTCCCCGGCCTGCAACAAGGCCAGGTAGACCGCGGCGTTGGCCTGCGAGCCAGAATGCGGCTGGACGTTGGCGTAACCCGCGCCAAACAGTTGCCTGGCACGGTCGATGGCCAACTGCTCGACCACGTCGACATGCTCGCAGCCGCCGTAATAACGCTTGCCTGGGTAGCCTTCGGCGTACTTGTTGGTCAGCTCGGTACCCTGGGCCAGCATCACCTGTGGGCTGGTGTAGTTTTCCGAGGCAATCAGCTCGATGTGGTCTTCCTGGCGTTGCACCTCGCGGCGGATGGCCTCGGACAGCGCAGGGTCGAAGTCGGACAGGGTCAGGCTTTTATGGAACATGGGTGTGATTCCTTGATTGTACGGTCGGCAAATACGGCCCGGCGCGGGGCCGGGCCAGCAGGGTCAGGCGTCTTGATAGCTCGACAGCGGCGGGCAGGCGCAGGCCAGGTTGCGGTCGCCGTAGACGTTGTCCACACGCCCCACCGGCGGCCAGTACTTGCTCTCGCGCAGGTCGGCAAGCGGGTACACCGCCAGCTCGCGGCTGTAGCTGTGCGGCCATTCACCGACCAGTTCGCGGGCCGTGTGTGGTGCGTTCTTCAGTGGGTTGTCGAGCTTGTCCAGCGTGCCGTTTTCCACCGCGCGGATTTCTTCGCGGATGCAGATCATCGCGGCGCAGAAGCGGTCCAGTTCCTCTTTGGACTCGCTCTCGGTCGGCTCGACCATCAACGTGCCGGCCACCGGAAACGACATGGTCGGGGCATGGAAGCCAAAGTCGATCAGACGTTTGGCCACATCTTCGACGCCAATGCCGCTGCTGTCCTTGAGCGGGCGCAGGTCAAGAATGCACTCGTGGGCCACCAGGCTGTTCTCGCCGGTGTACAGCACCGGGTAATGCTCCTCCAGGCGCCGGGCGATGTAGTTGGCGCTGAGGATCGCCAACTGCGAGGCACGCTTGAGCCCTGCCCCGCCCATCATGCGGATGTACATCCAGGTGATCGGCAAGATACTGGCACTGCCGTACGGCGCCGCACTGACCGCGCCCTGCTGCTGCGGCAGGTGGCCGTGCCCCGGCAGGAACGGCGCCAGGTGCGCCTTGACGCCGATCGGGCCGACGCCGGGGCCGCCGCCACCGTGGGGAATGCAGAAGGTTTTGTGCAGGTTCAAGTGCGACACATCGCCACCGAACTTGCCGGGCGCACACAGCCCGACCATGGCGTTCATGTTGGCGCCGTCCAGGTACACCTGGCCGCCGCACGCATGAATGATGTCGCAGATGCCGATGATGCCGTCTTCGAACACGCCATGGGTCGATGGGTAGGTAATCATCAAGGCCGCCAGCTTGGCCTTGTGTTGCTCGGCCTTGCGCTGCAGGTCGGCGACATCGACATTGCCGCGCTCATCGCAGTTGACCACCACCACCTGCATGCCGGCCATCTGCGCCGTGGCCGGGTTGGTGCCATGGGCCGACGACGGAATCAGGCACACATCACGCCCGGCCTCGCCACGGCTGGCGTGGTAGGCACGAATGGCGAGCAAACCAGCATACTCGCCCTGGGACCCGGCGTTAGGCTGCAACGACATGGCGTCATAACCGGTAGCCGCACAGAGCATGGCCTCCAGCTCATCGGTCAGTTGCCGGTAGCCCAGCGATTGGCTGGCCGGGGCGAACGGGTGCAGGGCGCCGAACTCGGGCCAGGTAATCGGGATCATCTCGCTGGCGGCGTTGAGCTTCATGGTGCACGAGCCCAAGGCAATCATGCTGCGGTCCAGGGCCAAGTCCTTGTCACCCAGGCGACGCAGGTAGCGCATCAGCTCGGTTTCGCAGTGGTAACGGTTGAACACCGCGTGCTGCAGGAAAGGCGTGTCACGCAGCAGCACCGAGGGCAGGCAGTCGGCACCGTCGGCAGCCAAAGCAGCGAAGTCCGGGAGCGCCTGCCCGGCGCCCGCGAACACCTGCCACAGGGATTCGACGCTGTCCTGCTCGCAGGTTTCATCCAGCGCCACGCCAACCCGCACATCATCGATCAGGCGCAGGTTCAACCGGGCAGCGTTGGCCGCCGCCAGCACATCGGCCAACGGCCTGGCGGTTACCACGCTGACGGAGTCGAAGAAGTGCGCCTGTTCGACCTGATGCCCGAGCTGGCGCAACCCCTGCACCAGGATCGCCGTCAGGCGGTGCACCCGCCGGGCGATCTGTGCCAGGCCTTGGGGCCCGTGGTAAACCGCATACATGCTGGCGATGTTGGCCAGCAGCACTTGCGCGGTGCAGATGTTGCTGGTGGCTTTTTCGCGGCGGATATGCTGCTCGCGGGTCTGCATGGCCAAGCGCAGTGCCGGCTTGCCGAAGCGGTCGATGGACACGCCGACCAGGCGGCCGGGCATGTCGCGCTTGAACGCATCGCGGGTGGCAAAGTACGCCGCATGCGGGCCGCCGAAACCCAATGGCACACCAAAGCGCTGGGCGCTGCCGATGACCACATCAGCCCCCCACTCACCCGGTGGCGCCAGCAAAGTCAGGGCCAGCAGGTCCGCAGCTACTGAAACCAGCGCGCCAGCTGCATGGGCGCGTTGCACCAGGGCGCGGTGATCGACGATTCCACCGGTACTGGCCGGGTACTGCAACAGCAGGCCGAAGTAGCCTTCCAGCGGTTGACCCGCCAGCGCTGCCTCATCACCGATGACCACTTCGATACCCAGTGGGCGGGCACGGGTACGCAGCACATCGAGGGTTTGCGGGTGGCAATGGCGGGAAGCAAAGAACGCCGGGGCCTTGTTCTTCGCCAGGCGCTTGCAGAACGTCATGGCCTCGGCGGCAGCGGTGGCCTCATCGAGCAACGAGGCGTTGGCGATTTCCATACCGGTCAGGTCGCTGACCAGGGTCTGGAAGTTCAGCAGCGCTTCCAGGCGGCC
Source organism: Pseudomonas sp. MM223 (assembly GCA_947090765.1). Taxonomy (NCBI): domain Bacteria; kingdom Pseudomonadati; phylum Pseudomonadota; class Gammaproteobacteria; order Pseudomonadales; family Pseudomonadaceae; genus Pseudomonas; species Pseudomonas sp. MM223. Next base: position 3,836,445 of record OX352322.1, read on the forward strand.
TTGGGAAATCTCTGGCTGATACGGCGTGTACGCGGTGTACCAGGCCGGGTTCTCCAGCAGGTTGCGCAGGATCGGGGCCGGGGTATGGCAAGGGTAATAACCCTGGCCGATGTGGTTGCGATACAGCTGGTTGTTCGCGGCAATCGCCTTGAGGGCGGCCAAAGCCTCTGCCTCGCCCTGCCCTGGGGTCAGTTCGAGCACGCTGCTGCCCTTGATACTGGCGGGGATGACACTGTCGATCAGCGCGTCGAGCGAATCATGGCCGGTCAGCGCCAGCATGGTCTCGATATCGCCATCGCGCGGGCCAATGTGACGGGCGACAAACTCATCAAGCGTGCCCAGCGGGATACACGGGTTGTTCATGGCGGCCACCCCGGCTCAGGCGTTGTCGGCCAGGAAGCGGTCGTAGCCGTCCTGGTCCATCAGCGTGTCGAGGTCGGCAGGGTTGCTGGCCTGGATACGGAAGAACCAGCCGTCCTGCATCGGCGAGGCGTTGATCAGCTCAGGGTCGTCGGCCAGCGCCTGGTTGACTGCCACCACTGTGCCTTTCACGGGCATGGTGATGTTGCTGGCGGCCTTTACCGACTCGAGCACCGCCACTTCATTGCCTTCTCCGTACTCGCCAGGCTCCGGCAGTTGCACGAACACCACATCACCCAGGGCCTGCTGGGCATAGCTGGTGATGCCGACGGTCAGTTCGCCGGACGCTTCCAGGCGCAGCCATTCGTGTTCGGGCGTAAAACGCAGAGTGCTCATGGACGTTCCTCTCTTGTTATCGGGTGGGTCCCTGTGCGGGACTGCCAGATACAAAAGCAAACGCAATGCCAACTCGTTTTTATGTATATTGTTCAGTAGGTTATAGGATTTTACCGAGCACTTCGCAGCACCTGCACCGGAGCGTATTCGCTCCACCGCCAGCGCCCGGCTGATACAACGTTCAGGGCCGGCCACTGAATGCGAGCGCCCCGGTGAAACGGAGCGCAATCACTCCAGTGGAGCGCATTCGCACCGGGCTGGCTACGAAACCCGGCTGGCGATACCGTACTTGCGCAGGCGTTGGCCAATGGCCGTGTGGGAAGTTTGCAGGCGAACGGCCAGTTGCCGGGTTGAGGGGTAGCTCTCGTAGAGCTTTTCCAGCAAGGCCTTTTCAAAGGCCTGCACGGCCGCTTCCAGGCTGACGACTTCCACGCCTTCGGCTTGCTGGCTACTCAACGCGGTGCCGGCCAACTCCAGGTCATCGCAGTCGATCACCTCCCCTTCGCAGATCGCCGCTGCACGGAAAATCACGTTCTGCAACTGGCGCACATTGCCTGACCAGCGATTGCCCAGCAGCAGCGGATGGGTGGCCAACGCCAGGCGGCAGGGCGAGCGCTGTATCTGCGCACAGGCCTGACGCAGAAAGTGGTCGGCCAGCAGCAGAATGTCCTTGCCGCGCTCGCGCAGCGGCGGCACTTTCAGGTTGAGCACGTTGAGCCGGTAGTAGAGGTCTTCGCGAAAGCTGCCCTCCATCACCATGCTTTCCAGGTTGCGGTGGGTGGCGCAGACCACCCGCACATTCACCCGCACCTCGTTGCCGCCCCCCACCCGGCGAAAACTGCCGTCATTGAGAAAGCGCAGCAGCTTGGCCTGCAGGTAGGGCGACATCTCGCCCACTTCATCGAGAAACACCGTACCGCCATCGGCCAACTCCAACAGCCCCGGCTTGCCACCGCGCTGGGCGCCGGTAAAGGCACCCGCGGCGTAGCCGAACAGCTCGCTTTCGGCCAGGCTTTCGGGCAGTGCCGCACAGTTCAGCGCCAGGAAGGACGTGTCGCGTCGGGCACTGAGCGCATGGCAGGCGCGGGCCACCAGTTCCTTGCCGGTGCCGGTCTCGCCCTGGATCAGCAACGGCGCCTCCAGGCTCGCCACTTTGTGCAACCGCGCCTTGAGGGCCTGCAATACTGTCGACTCCCCCAGCAACGCCCCCAGCCCCTCGCCGCTGTCATGCAGCAGCGAGGCCAGGCGCTCGCCGATGCGGCTGGGTGGGTACAGGGTCAGCAAGCCACCCACCAGGCCTTCGGCGCCGCCGCTGATGGGCGTAGCCTCCAGCAGCAGGGACTGGTCCTGGAAGCTCACCTCGCACATGGGCAGCCGAAAGCCCTTGTCGATCAGGTTCTGGGCCAGGTTCGGCTCGGCAAACAGCTTGCTCAACGGCTCGCCTGCCGGCTCGTGGCCCACCAGGCTGACCAGCGTCGGGTTGGCCAACAGCACATGGCCAGCGGGATCAACTGCCAGTACCGGGTCACTCATGGCCGCCAGCAAGGCCTCCAACTGCAAGCGCCGGCGGTGGCCAGGCAAGAAGTCGACCAGCGCCACCTCCTGCACACCGTCCACGCCCAACAGGGCGGCATACAGCTCATCCAGCACTACGGGGGATAACGTCGGGGCATCGATGTAGACGTTGGGCGGTATCATTTCCACCGCGTCCAGGTTGAGGTTGCGCGCCCCAAGCAGCGACAGGATTTCCTGAGTGATGCCGACACGGTCGACAAAGTTGACGTGAATTCTCATCTAGGCTCCTCAGCCAAAATCCCTGCTTGGCAAAAAGACAACAAGGGGACAGCGCAGCCGCGCCGTCCCCTTGGGCAACACATGAATGTGCCGGTCAATCAGCGTCAAACGACAACTGAGCTGTCGCCTGTTTTTTCTGGCGGATGGACCGGTACGCCAGGCCCAGCACGGCAAACCACACCGGCACCAGGTACAACGCCATGCGGGTATCGGCCTCCAGGGCCAGCAACGCCAGGACAAAGGCGAAGAACGCCAGGCAGACCCAGCACATGACGATGCCACCCGGCATCTTGTACTTCGACGCCTGGTGCAACGGGTCGCGCTGCTTGCGATACGCCAGGTACGACAGCAGGATGATCGACCAGACAAACATGAACAGCAGTGCCGATACCGTGGTAATCAGGGTGAAGGCATCGAGCATGTTCGGCACCAGATAGATCACCAGCGCCCCGCCGGTCAGGCACACACACGAAAAGATCAGGCCATTGGAGGGCACGGCGCGGCGAGACAGCGCGCCGAACTTGCCGGGCGCATCACCGTCCACCGCCAGGCCATACAGCATACGGCTGGTCGAGAACACGCCGCTGTTGGCCGACGACATGGCCGAGGTCAGTACCACGAAGTTGATGATGCCTGCGGCTGCCGGCAAGCCGGCCAGCACGAACAGTTCGACGAAGGGGCTCTTGTTGGCCACCACTTCACGCCACGGGGTAACGGCCATGATGGCGATCAGCGCCAGCACATAGAAAACGATGATGCGCACCGGAATCGAGTTGATCGCCCGCGGCAGGTTGCGCTCCGGGTTCTTGGTTTCGGCCGCGGTGGTGCCCACCAGCTCGATACCGACGAAGGCAAACACGGCAATCTGAAAGCCCGCGAAAAAGCCCATGGCGCCGTGGGGGAACATCCCGCCGTCGTTCCACAGGTTGGCCAACGCCGCAGCATGGCCGGCCGGCGATTGGTAAGCCGCCGCCACCATGTAGAAGCCGGTGCAGACCAAGGCGCAAATGGCCACGATCTTGATCATGGCGAACCAGAACTCCATTTCACCAAACATCTTGACCGTCATCAGGTTCAGTGTGAGCAACAGCCCGACGCAGGTCAGTGCCGGTATCCACAATGGCATATCCGGGAACCAGAACTGTGTATAAGCAGAAATGGCAATTACATCGGCAATGCCAGTGACAATCCAGCAGAACCAGTAGGTCCAGCCGGTAAAGAACCCCGCCCACGGCCCCAGCAGGTCGGCAGCAAAGTCGATGAACGACTTGTATTGCAAGTTGGAAAGCAACAGCTCGCCCATTGCCCGCATGACGAAGAACAGCATGAAGCCGATGATCATGTAGACAAAGATGATGGAAGGCCCAGCCAGGCTGATGGTCTTGCCAGAGCCCATGAACAGGCCGGTGCCGATGGCACCGCCGATGGCGATCAGCTGGATATGGCGGTTGGACAGGTTGCGTTTGAGTTCGTGTGCGTCACCTTCAGGCGGGCAGTGGCCGTGCGGCAAGTTATTCATTGTCATGTACCTTGCTAGTTTAATTGTTTTTATAACGTCACAAGTTCAACCCTCGGGGCCGGATGAACAACGTTCAGCGCCGAGCGAGTGCAAGGTGGGGAGCAAGGTCTGTGCCAAGCGCAAATACCGCGAGTTAGAGGGTTTCTAGCGAAAAAGGGCTGTACCGGCTGTAAAGAAGTCACTCCATGTATTTGTGTCAAACAGGCCTTTGCACTGCCCGAGGCATCGCCACCGCTGTACTTGCCCAGCATGTATCGAAATCATTCCAATGGAGCGCATTCAGTCCGCCAAGCTGACGCGGTCCGTGTAGGAGCGGCCTTGTGTCGCGATCGGGCTGCGAAGCGGCCCCGGGATTTCAGCGCAGACGCACAAATTGCCGGGGCTGCTTTGCAGCCCTATCGCGACACAAGGCCGCTCCTACAGGGGACCGCGTCGGCCGGCTAGTTAACGGACAGGCATCTCGCGCACCGGCTTGCGGCTGCGCTGCTGCTGCTCCCACCCCTCCACCAGGCCAACCCGCACATCAGCCGGTGCCAGTGGCTGCCGCCCGCGCACCAGGTCGGCGGCACGCTCGGCCAGCATGATGGTCGGGGCGTTTAGGTTGCCATTGGGCTCGCTCGGGAACACCGAAGAGTCGATTACCCGCAACCCCTGCAAGCCACGTACACGTAGTGCCGAGTCGACCACCGCCATGTCATCCTCGCCCATGCGGCACGAGCCGCACGGGTGCATGGTGCTTTCCATGTTGGCGCGCACGAAGGCGTCGATTTCTTCGTCAGTCTGCACTTGCGGCCCCGGTGCCAGTTCCTCGCCACGGTAACGGTCCATGGCCGGCTGGGCGATGATCTCGCGGGTCAGCCGTACACAGCGGCGGAAGCCCTCGCGGTCCTCTTCGCTCTCCAGGTAGTTGAAGCGGATTTGCGGGTGCTGGTACGGGTCGGCCGACAGCGCCCGCACATGGCCGCGGCTCTTGGGCTTGTTGGGCCCTGTCAGCACCATGAAACCATGCCCTTTGAACGGTTTGTCGCCGTCGTAGCGCATGGCTGCCGGCAGGAAGTGAAACTGGATGTCCGGCCAGCGCAGGCCTTTGGACGAGCGGATGAAGCCGCCCGCCTCGAAGTGGTTACTGGCCCCCAGGCCGTCCTTGAACAGCAGCCAGCGCAAGCCGATCATGGCCTTGCCCAGCAGGTTCATCTTGCCGTTGAGGGTGACCGGCTCCTTGCACGCATACTGGATGTAGATTTCCGAGTGGTCCTGCAGGTTCTCGCCTACCCCTGGCAGGTCGTGGCGCACCTCGATGCCGGCGCTTTTCAGCACCGCTGCCGGGCCGATGCCAGAGCGTTGCAGCAAATGCGGCGAGCCAATCGGGCCAGACGCCACCAGCACCTCGCGGTTGCACATGACCTTGTGCGTCTGCCCGCCCTGGTCATATTCCACACCCACCGCCCGCTTGCCATCGAGCAAAATGCGCCGGGTCATGGCATGGGTGATCACGGTCAGGTTCGGCCTGCTCATGGCCGGGCGCAGGTAGGCATTGGCAGTGGACCAGCGCACGCCGTCCTTCACCGTCATGTGCATGGCACCAAAGCCCTCCTGCATGTAACCGTTGCAGTCGTCGGTCTTGATGTAGCCGGCTTCGGCGCCCGCCTCCACCCAGGCGCCGTACAAGGGGTTTTGCATGTTGTTGCCGTTGTTGGTCGACAGCGGCCCCGCCCCGCCCCGGTAATCATCGCCACCAAACTTGTACTGCTCGGCACGTTTGAAGTACGGCAGGCAATTGCGGTAGCTCCAGTTCTTTGCGCCCAGGCTTTCCCACTCATCGAAGTCACAGGCATGGCCACGGATGTACACCAGGCCATTGATCGACGACGAGCCGCCCAGCACCTTGCCCCGTGGGCAGTGCAGGCGCCGGTTGTCCAGGTGCGGCTCGGCCACTGTCTCGTAGTGCCAGTTGTACTTCTTGGTGTTCATCGGCAAGGAAAACGCACTGGGCATCTGGATCAGCACGCTGCGGTCGCTGCCGCCGAACTCCAGTACCAGTACCGAGGTGCCGGCGTCTTCGCTGAGGCGGTTGGCCAACACGCAGCCGGCCGAGCCCGCACCGATGATGATGTAGTCGTATCGCTTGGTCATTGTTCTAGTCCTGTGCGCGAAGGCCAACGGCCTCGATGTTGCGTTCGTTACGCTTTGGGTAGCCGCCCCAACCCAGGCGTGCCGCCAGCAGTCGGGTCAGGCCGTAGTGCACCAGCCCGGCCAGCAGGCAGGACGGTAGCGAGGCCGTGGCGAAGGTGAAGAAGTCGGTATGGGCCAGCGTCTGCGGGTTGAACACCACCACGTAGACCGCGAAGCCCGCCACCAGCGCCACCAGTGCGATGGGGTTGAAGCCTTTGCAGAAGCGCAGGGGCGACACGCTCTGTTCGGCGTAGATCTGCCGCAGGTTCAGGCGCTGCTTGCGCAGGAAGAAGTAGTCGGCAATACCGATGCCGGCCAGGGCACTGTTAAGCGCGGAGGTCCACACCAGGAAGATGAAAAAGCCATCGTAAATACCTGGCAGCAACACCACGATGACCACCGGGATGATGCAGAACAGCGTTATCAATACCCCCCAGCCCACACTGCGCAGGCGTTCGCCTGCCAGCTGGCGCAAGCCGATCACTGCGGTGTAGAGGATGTTGACCATGCCGGTCAGGTTGGCCAGCGCCAGAAAGCTCAAGGCGATGACGCCAAACCCCATGCCACCGGCCAGGCGCATCCATGCCGTGGGGTCGCTGCTGCCCAGGGTGGTGGCCGCGAACAGGCTGACCGACTCACCCAGCGAGGCGGCGCCGAAGATGCCCACCAGGTTGGGCCAGAAGGCCGTACGCTGGTTGCTGCACAGGCGCGACAGGTTGCCGATGTAGGGCCACCAGGAAAAGCCCGCAGCAATGTTGATTTCCACCGTCACCATGAAGTTGACGTGCGGGTTCTCGAACGGTGGCTGCAAGGGCGGCATGGCCAGCAGTTCGTCGAGGCTGAAGCGCCGGGAAATGAAGTACATCAGTGCCAGCATGATCAGGATCAGGCTGGGCGCGATCACCGCACTCAGGCGGCGGATCATGTCTGGCCCGCGCATGGCAACCAGCGCCGCCAGCACAATGGCCAGCAAGGCCCCGGCGGTCACCAGCCAACCGTCGCCACCGGGCTGGCGCTGTTGCACCAGGGTCTCAAGGTTGTCCAGCGCCCGCCCGCACATCAGCCCCAGCACTGCCAGCCACCCCATGGTCAGCACCACCACCGAAAGGAAGTACACCAGGCGGCTGCCATTGAGGCCGAACATGCTGCGCAGGAAGGTGAACTGCTCGACGCCGTACTTGCCGCATGGCAGGCAGGTGGACGAGGCAGCCAGCACCACGCCGATGATGTTGCCGATGATGATCGCCGCAATCCCTTGCAAGGGCCCGACGAACAGCGCCGTGGCGCCACCGATCAGGAACACCCAGGTGGCCACCGCCAGCGCCGAGTTGGCGTAGGCAAAGCCCCAGAAGCCCCAAACCCGCTCACCGGGTAGCAAAGGGGTGTCGCCACGTTCCGCACCCAGGCGAAACTCCTGCTCGCGGGAGGCGCTCATGGCTGGCCTCCCAGGTAGTACGCGCCAGCAATCATCACCAGCACCAGCAAGGCAAGCGCGGCCACGTCGGCCGCCGTCAGGGCGCCCGGCCACTGCGCCCTCTTCTCCAGTTCCTCGTAAGCGCACAGGCGCCTTTCAAGGTCCTGCGCACGCTCCACATCCACTTGGCTGTTCATCGGCATCACCTCTACAGGTTCTTGTTCTTGAAATTCGATGCTTGATTGAACCTGCGTCGCTCGCCAAACCTCAGCGACGCAGGCCGGCCCTGAACCTCAGGGCAAGGTGATCCAGACCGCCTTGGTCTCCAGCAAAAACTCCAGTTGTTCCGCGCCCAGGTCCTTGCCATAGCCCGACTGCTTGTAGCCACCGAACGGCATGGCCGGGTCGAGCGTGCTGTGGGCATTGACGTAGACGGTGCCGGCGCGCAACTGCGGGATCAGCCCGTGCACCTTGCCCAGGTCGTTGGAATAGATGGCCGCTGCCAGGCCGAACAGCGAGTCGTTGGCCAGGGCCAGGGCCTGCTCCTGGGTATCGAACGGTTGGGTAACCAGCACCGGGCCGAAGATTTCCTCACTGACGATGCGCATGTCATTGCGGCAGTGGGCGAAGATGGTTGGCTGCACGTAGAAGCCCGGGCCATCCAGCGGCGCGCCGCCATAGTGCACCTGCGCGCCTTCGGCCTTGCCCAGGGCGATGTAGTCCAGCACCCGCTGCTGCTGTTGCTGCGACACCATGGGGCTGATGAAACAGTCAGGGTCCAGCCCTGGGGCAATCTTCAAGGTCGCCGTATAGCGTGCCAGCGCATCAAGGAATGCCGGGTAGATACTGCGCTCGACATAAGCACGGGTACCGGCGTCACACACCTGCCCGGAATTGAAAAACACCCCATTGGCCACGGCTTGCGCCGCCGCCTCGATATCCGCGTCGGCAAACACGATCACCGGCGACTTGCCGCCCAGTTCGAGGGTAAGGCGCTTCATCTGGTCCATCGCCGTCTTGCCCACCGCACAACCCACCGGGGTGGAGCCGGTAAAGCTCAGCTTGTCGATGCCCGGGTGGCTAGACATTGCCTGGCCGACCACGCTGCCGCGCCCGGTCACAATGTTCACCACACCGTCGGGAATGCCCGCCGCCTGCACCAGTTCGGCAAAGCGCAGCGCCGACAGCGAGGTCAGCTCCGCCGGTTTCACCACCACCGTGCAGCCGGTGGCCAGCGCTGCGCCCAGTTTCCAGGCCATGGTTTGCAGCGGGAAGTTCCACGGCACAATGGCGCCGACCACCCCCACCGCTTCCTTGCGGGTGTACGCCAGGTAATTGCCCGGCAGCGAAGGCTCGACGGTGCGGCCATGAATCTTGCTGGCCCAACCGGCAAAATAACGCAGGGTGTCGACCGTGCCCTGGATGTCGACAGCACGCGCCTGTACCACCGACTTGCCCATGTCGATGGCTTCGATCTGCGCCAGTTCGTCGCCATGGGTTTCGATCAAGTCGGCCAGGCGATGGATCAGGCGCTCGCGCTCCAGTGGTTTCAGCTGGCGCCAGGCGCCACCGTCAAATTGTGCACGGGCGGCGCGCACGGCACGGTCCAGGTCATCCGCAGTCCCCATCGGGATGCGCGTCAGTACCCCTTCGGTAGAAGGCTCGACCACCTCGGCGCTGCCACCGTCACTGGCTTCCAGCCAAGCCCCGCCGATGAACATGCGCTGCGGTTTGCTGAGAAAACGCTGGGTCGCCTCGGAAACACCAAAGGCCTGCAAGTAGGCTTTAACCTTGTTGTCCACAGTACAGTCTCCGGGGTCAGCGGGCTTTGGCGCGCGCGTGGAAGATGAAGCCGATGCTGTTCATCAGCAGTTGAGCGGCAAGGATCGAGGTCATGCCAGTGGGGTCGTAGGCCGGGGCCACTTCGACCAGGTCCATGCCGACGATGCGGCCGTGGCTGCGCTTGGCCAGGGCCTGGATGATCTCCAGCACTTCGTAGTACAAGAATCCGCCATGGCTCGGCGTGCCAGTGCCCGGGGCGATGGACGGGTCGAAGCCGTCGATGTCGATGGTGATGTAGTAGTTGCGGCCTTCGGGGATTTTCGCCAGCACGCCCTCGCAGCCCAGTCGGCGTACGTCACGTACCGAAAGAATCTGCGAACCCGCTTCGCGAGCGGCATCGTAGTCGTCGCGGTTGGATGAGGACACGTTGCGGATGCCCATCTGGGTCATGCCGACGATGTGGTCCAGCTCCGAGGCGCGGCGCAGCGGGCTGCCGTGGCCGTAACGCACGCCATGGCGCTCGTCGACAAAATCCAGGTGGGCATCGAAATGCACGATGTGGATTGGCCCATGGCCTTCGAAGGCCTTGATCACCGGGGCATGCACCGAATGGTCACCGCCCAGTACCACCGGCATGGCGCCAGCTGCAAGGATCTGCCTTACGGCGGACTCGATGTTGGCGTTGCTGCTGGCCATGTCGGTGTGCACGATGTCGGCATCGCCCACATCCACCATGCGCACCTGGTCTTCAGTCAGGTAGGTGGCGTCATCTTCGAAGTCGTAGGCACCGGCATGGCCGAAGGAGAACAGCGTCGATGCCTCGCGAATGCCACGCGGCCCGAAGCGCGCCCCTGAACGCCACTGGGTGCCCATATCGTTGGGTGCGCCTAAAATCGCCACGTCGGCGTCGATCGCCTCCCAGTCGGTGCACACCGGCGCCTTGGCGAACGTGCAATGGCCCACGAAGGGCAGGTTCAGGCGGCCGGACTCGTAACCGTGTTTTGCCATGTTCTGGTTTCTCCACTTCTTGTTTTATGTCAGGAGACGGGGCGACTGCTCGACCCCCGTTGCAGCCACTATGGCAACCACGGGGGCAGGGAAAAATGCGCAAGTGCAGATACATACATCGCCCCTTCCGATGTATCCGAAGGCAACGTGGGCGGACAACGCCAGGCATTGCAGCGGCCAGGCACTCATGGTTAGCTTGCGCAACAAGAACAATGCACGGGCGCTCATATCAGCACGGGCGATGTGAGGCCCGGCCGGGAGGCTACGGTGATCCAGCTCCACGATGTCGACCTGAAGCTGCTCAGGGTATTCACCACGATCGTCCGGTGCGGCGGCTTTTCTGCGGCGCAAGCGGCACTCAATGCCGGCCAGTCGACCATCAGCGAACAGATGACGCACCTGGAAACCCGCCTGGGGGTCAAGCTGTGCCAACGCGGGCGCAGTGGCTTTCGCCTGACCGAACAAGGGGTGGCGATCCATGAAGCAACCCTGCGCCTGCTCAGTGCTGTGGAGAGCTTTTGCCTGGACGCCGACGTGCTCAAGCAGCACATCAGCGGCAAGCTCAACCTGGGCATCATCGACTCCACCCTGACCGACCCCGTCTCGCCACTGCCGCGCACCACCCAACGCTTTGTTTCGCGCGGGCACGATGCCCACTTGCACATCTACATCGGTGCCCCGGCAGAACTCGAAGAGCGCGTGCTGGATGGCAGGTTGCACCTGGCCATCGGTCACTTCCCGTTGCGCGTGGCGGGCTTGTCCTACCTGCCACTGTATGACGAGGCCCTGGGGCTTTACTGTGGCCGGCGCCACCCGCTGTTCGCCAGCAATGCGGCCAATGGCCGACTGATGGAAGACGTGCGCCAGAGCCGTATCGTGGTGCGCGGTTACATGCAGCAGTACGACCTGGAGCAACTGGGCATCACCAAAGCCGACGCAACGGTGGAGAACATCGAGGCAGCGGCGATCCTGATCATTTCTGGCGCCTACATCGGTTTTTTGCCCGTGCACTTTGCCGAGCAGTGGGTCAAGACGGGCGAAATGCGCCGCCTGGGGGCCAGCACGCTGGACCTTAGCTCACCCTTCGAGGTAGTTACCCGGCGCGGTGTGTCGCGCCCGCCCATCCTGCAGGCCTTTCTGGAAGACCTGGCGGCCTGCACTGCTTCAGCCAGCTGATCTACTCTGAGCGATGTACTGGCTGTAGCGGCCTCTTCGCGGGCACGCCCCAACTCGGGTCAAAACACATAGCCAGGTGCAAAGCGCCCTTTTTTGATGCACGACTCCCAAGCCCTGGTGCCGCCTTGCCATGACCGGGGCAAGCAGTGCCCCCGCTTGAAACCTCACATATTCAGCGTTTCGCGCCCATTTTCCCGCATTTCCATACCGCACAGCCCTTTAGGCACCTTCATTGCAAAGGCAGTTCGTGCGCATGACGCACTGGCAACCCACTGCAACCGAGGCTCCCAGCACCCACCGACCCCAGCAAGGCAGCACCCTGAAAACCTAGAAGAACGGCAATGAAGCTGCCGGCGACGGCAGCAAGGAGTGGGTATGTCCCGGGCTTTTTTCAATGAAATGTACGAAGCGAACGGCAGTTGCCGCCCGCATTACCAGGAGTTCGCCCGCTGGCTGGCCAACACCCCGCTGGAGCTGCTGGAGCAGCGCCGGCGCGAGGCCGACCTGCTGTTTCACCGTGCAGGCATCACCTTCACCTTGTACGGCGATAGCCAGGACACCGAGCGCCTGATCCCCTTCGATATCATCCCGCGCAGCATCCGCGCCAGCGAATGGCGCACGGTAGAGCGTGGCTGTATCCAGCGGGTGCAGGCCCTTAACCTGTTCCTGCAGGACATCTACCACGACCAGCGTATCCTCAAGGCCGGCATCATCCCACCCGAGCAAGTGCTGGCCAACGAGGGCTACCAGATCGCCATGCAGGGCCTGGACCTGCACCGTGGGCTGTACGCCCATATCGCCGGTGTCGACCTGGTGCGTGACGGCGATGGCAGCTACTTCGTGCTGGAGGACAACCTGCGTACCCCCAGCGGCGTCAGCTACATGCTCGAAGACCGCAAGATGATGATGCGCCTGTTCCCCGAACTGTTTGCCGCCCAGCGCATCGCGCCCATCGACCACTACCCCAACCTGCTGCTGGATACGCTCAAGAGCGCCAGCCCGCTGGACAACCCCACTGCCGTGCTGCTCACCCCTGGCCGTTTCAACAGCGCCTACTTCGAGCATGCCTTCCTGGCGCGGGAGATGGGCATCGAGCTGGTCGAAGGCGCAGACCTATTCGTGCGTGACGAGCATGTCTACATGCGCACCACGGCCGGCCCGCAACAGGTGGACGTGATCTACCGCCGCCTGGACGACGACTACCTCGACCCGCTGTCCTTCAACCCGGAATCGACACTGGGCGTACCGGGGCTGATCTCGGTGTACCGCGCCGGCAACGTGGTGCTGGCCAACGCCGTCGGCACGGGCGTGGCCGACGACAAGTCGATCTACCCGTATGTGGACGACATGATCCGTTTTTACCTGAGCGAAGAGCCGATCCTCAACAACGTGCCGACCTGGCAGTGCCGCAAGCCTGCGGACCTGTCCCATGTCCTGGCCCACCTGCCCGAACTGGTGGTCAAGGAAACCCAGGGCTCTGGCGGCTATGGCATGTTGGTGGGGCCGGCGTCGACCAGCGCCCAGATCGAGGACTTCCGCGCGCGTATCAAAGCCCGCCCGCACGCCTATATCGCGCAACCCACCTTGTGCCTTTCAACCTGCCCGACCTTCGTCGACAGCGGCATCGCACCGCGCCACATCGACCTGCGCCCGTTCGTGCTATCGGGCAGTGAAACCCGCTTGGTGCCTGGCGGCCTGACCCGCGTGGCCTTGCAGGAAGGCTCGCTGGTGGTCAACTCGTCGCAGGGCGGCGGTACCAAGGACACCTGGGTGGTGGAGGACTGAACCATGCTTTCGCGAACCGCTTCCGACCTGTACTGGATGTCCCGCTACCTGGAGCGTGCAGAAAACCTCGCGCGCATGCTTGAGGTCAGCTATTCGCTGTCGCTCATGCCCCAGGCCGGGCGCAGCGACGGCCATGCCGAGCTGGCGATGTCGCTGCTGGCATCCGGCACGCTGGACGACTATATCCGCCGGCACACCGAGCTCGACACCGAGCGCATGCTGCACTTTTTTGCCCTGGACGCGACCAACCCCAGCAGCATCTATTGCTGCCTGCAAGCTGCCAGGACCAACGCCCATGCGGTGCGCGGCCGGATCACCGCCGACATGTGGGAGAACATCAACGCCACCTGGATCGAGATGCGCAACATTGCCAGCAATGGCCTTGGCCGCTATGGCATCAGCCAGTTCTGCGACTGGGTCAAAGAGCGCTCGCATCTGTTCCGCGGCGCCACCTCTGGCACCATCATGCGCAACGATGCCTACAGCTTCATTCGCCTGGGCACCTTCCTGGAGCGGGCGGACAACACCCTGCGCCTGCTCGATGCGCGCTATGAAATGTTCGGCGAAGCCTCCGAAGAGGTCAGCGACAGCTCCGCCCGCGGTTATTACCAATGGAGCGCTTTGCTGCGCGCGCTGACCTCGTATGAAGCCTTCAACGAACTGTATCGCGCCGCGCCCAGTGCCCGGCCTGTTTCCGAGCTGCTGCTGTTGCGGGTGGACGTGCCGCGCTCGCTGCATGCCTGCATCGAAGAGCTGGACCTGATCCTGGCCGGCCTGCCGGGCAGCAGCGGCCGCGCCGCCCAGCGCATGGCCGCCGAACTGAACGCACGCCTGCGCTACACCGCCATCGACGAAATACTCGACGCCGGGCTGCACCCTTGGCTAAGCGACTTCATCGGCCGCATCAACCAACTGGGCCAGGCCGTCCACCACTCCTACCTGGAGGTCGTATGAAACTGTCCATTCGCCACGACACCACCTACAGCTACGCCAACGACGTCAGCAACAGCATCCAGTTTCTGCGCCTGACGCCGCGCAGCAGCGAACGCCAGCGCATCAATGAATGGCAACTGGACCTGCCCTGCAAGGTAAAGGGCCAGATCGACCCCTACGGCAATATCCTGCATGTACTGACCCTGGACAAACCCCATGGCCACCTGGCACTGACCGCCCGCGGCCAGGTCGAGATCGACCCGGATTGCGAACACGAAGCCGAGGGCCAGTCCCCGCTGCCGTTCTTGCGCGGCAGCCACCTGACGCTGGCCGATGACGCCCTGATGGCGTTTGCCACCCGGCAATGTGGCAGCCACCGCGACCGGGCTGCGCTGATCGGGCTGATGCAAGGCCTGGCCGAACACATGCCCTACAGCCCAGGGGCCACGTCGGTGGGCACCACGGCCATCGAAGCGTTCAGGGGGGCGCCGGTGTTTGCCAGGACCACACCCACGCCTTCCTGGCCTGCGCACGTAGCCTGGGGGTACCCGCACGCTATGTGTCCGGTTACCTGTGCACCGAGGACGAACAGCACCTGGCCAGCCATGCCTGGGCTGAGGCCTGGGTCGGTGACGCCTGGTACAGCTTCGACATCACCAACCGCCTGACCCGGCCAGAACGTCACCTGAAGCTGGCCGTCGGCCTGGACTATCTCGATGCCTGCCCGGTCAGGGGCGTACGCCGCGGCGGTGGCGCCGAAGCCATGCAGGCCAGCGTCCACGTGCATCGCCAGTGACGGGCTTGCTACAGGCCGGTCTTGCCGCGCGGTTGCGGCAAGGCCACTCCACACGCACCACAAGGGAAACCGCATGACTTACTGTGTCGCCATGCACCTTGAGGACGGCCTTGTCTTCATCAGCGACTCACGCACCAACGCTGGCATCGACCAGATCTCCACCTTTGCCAAGTTGTTCGTGTTCAGCGTGCCGGGCGAGCGGCTGATCGTGCTGCAAACCGCCGGCAACCTGGCGACTTCGCAGTCGGTGGTGAACCTGCTGCGCCAGCGTACCCAGGCCAGCGGCGCTCATCTGCTGAACGTTGCCACGCTCTACGATGCAACCGTACTGGTTGCCGACACCCTGCGCGAAGTGGTCAGCCGAGACCGCAGCAAGCTTACGGCCGACGTCGACCTGAGCAGTTCATTCATTGTCGGCGGCCAAATAGCCGGCGGGCCCATGGCCATCTACAACGTCTACGCACAAGGCAATTTCTTCCAGGCCACGCCGGACACCCCATTCCTGCAATTGGGTGAAAGCAAGTACGGCCGGCCAATCCTCGACCGCAACCTGGATTACCGCACCCCGCTCGATGAAGCGCTGCGCTGCGGCCTGATTTCGTTCGACTCCACCATCCGCAGCAACCTGTCGGTGGGCATGCCGCTGGACTTGCTGGTGTACCGCAATAACAGCCTGGAAAGCATGACCCGCCAGCGCATCACCAGCGACGACGCCTATTACCAGCAAATTCGCAGGCAGTGGAGTGACGGCCTGAAAACCCTGCTGGCCGAACTGCCAGCGCCGCCTTATGGCTGAATAAGCAAACTGCTCAAAATCTCTGCTGCCTGTACTGGCCTCTTCGCGGGCTCGCCCGCTCCCACAGTGGAAGCAACTGTCTTGCACCATCACTCAGGCTACCGCATCACCAGGTAGGAGCAGCCTTGTGCTGCAAAGAGGCCGGTAGGGCTGAAGATCATCTTTGGCTGCAATGGCCTCTTCGCAGCACAAGGCTGCTCCTACAGGTCATGTACTTGCCTTTGAATCGAGACAGTCAGTTGGACCAGCTGCCTGGCGAAGAGGCCTGCACAGAATTCACTTCATCATGCCCAACTCGGCATCATCCATGAGAGCCTTGGCCAAGGCGCAGAGGTAATGCGAGGCCCAGATCAGCTGCGGTTTGTCTTCCATCAGGCCATCCAGGGTCATGTCCCGTGCATAGCCCATCAATTCTGAAGCTTGCTCGCGGCGCTCTGGCAAGGAATGCCGGCCTCGATGCGGAACAGGGGGTGGGTGGTTTTCACCTTGATAAAAAGTGGTTTTGCCGACGGTGAATTTGTTTTCTTCTGTGTACATCGTCGCGGCCTGTCAAAGCCGGTCGTTGTGTGCAACGACGAACCGAGACTAGAGCGCTGAAAACACGGCCGCAACGAAAAACAGGCGCAAGAAGTATCTTTGGGAAATGGACTACATGGAAGCGGCAAAATCTGATTTTCCGGGTACTCAGCATGCATGACATGCATTCATCCATCGTGTGAGGAGTGATTGTTTGAGTCTCACCGGCCACTGAGCTCTAATTGGGCGAATACTGCGCTACTGGTGAAACCATGATTCACGGAAAAACCCTCGAAGCCTGGCAACAAAGCCACCCGATCATCGCCGAGCTGGTTGCCCTGAAACAAACCAGCTGGTTCAACCCTGGCATCGCCAAGGCTGCAGAAGCCCTGCACGACGTGGGCCTGACGGCGGCCGACGTGCAAGCTACCAGCGCGCGGCTGCAACGGTTCGCGCCTTACTTGGCCACCGTGTTCCCCGAGACGGCCGCCGCCGGCGGGGTCATCGAGTCGCACATCACCCCGCTGCCACAGCTGCGCCAGGTGCTTATCGACGAAGGATCGCTGCAGAACGCAGGCAGCCTGTGGCTCAAGGCGGACAGCGACTTGCCTATCTCCGGCTCTATCAAAGCCCGGGGCGGCATCCATGAGGTACTCAAGCACGCCGAGGACCTGGCCCTGGCGGCCGGCTTGATCACGCCAACGGATGACTACACCAAACTGGCGAGCGACCAGGCCCGCGCATTCTTCAGCCAGTACAAGATCGCCGTGGGCTCGACCGGCAACCTGGGGCTGTCGATTGGCATCATGAGCGCCAAGCTGGGCTTCCAGGTGAGCGTGCACATGTCGTCTGACGCCAGGCAATGGAAGAAGGACAAGCTGCGAGCCAACGGCGTAACAGTGGTCGAACACGCCTCCGACTACAGCGTGGCGGTCGAGCAAGGTCGCCAGCAGGCGGCTTCAGACCCCAGCTGCTATTTTGTCGACGACGAAAACTCCCCGCAGCTGTTTCTCGGCTATGCCGTGGCCGCCGAACGGTTGGCGCGGCAATTCGACCAGGCGGGCATTCAGGTAAACGCAGATCATCCATTGTTCGTGTACCTGCCATGCGGCGTAGGGGGCGGCCCGGGCGGTGTCGCATTCGGGCTGAAGCTGGTGTTCGGCGATGCCGTGCACTGCATCTTTGCCGAACCTACACACTCCCCCTGCATGCTGCTGGGTGTTTATACCGGCCTGCACGATGAAACCAGCGTGCAGGACTTCGGCATCGACAACATCACCGCCGCTGACGGCCTGGCGGTCGGGCGCCCTTCCGGGTTTGTCGGCAAAGCCATGCAGCGGCTGATCGATGGTTACTACACCGTGACCGACGAAGCACTGTACCGCTTGATGGTCATCGCCCATGAGCAGGACAAGGTCAAACTGGAACCCTCTGCCGTGGCCGGCGTACCCGGTATGCTGCGGGTGCTGCAAGCAGACGAGTACCTGGCTCGCCAGGGCTTCACCCCAACCCAGCTGCAGCAGGCTACCCACCTGGTCTGGGGGACAGGTGGCAGCATGGTGCCGGACGATGAATTCAACGCCTATCTGGCGAAAGGGCGCAGCGTGCAGGCGGCGCCGTGAAACTCAATGGCTCGCACCTGGGCAGCCTGCATGTCTTTCTGGTGGCTGCACGGCACTTGAGCTTCTCGCGCGCCGCCGATGAGCTGTGCCTGACGGCCAGCGCCGTGAGCCATCGCATCAATCGCCTGGAAGATGAGCTGGCGCTCAAGCTGTTCCACCGCATGCCGCGCAAGGTCAGCCTTACCGAAGACGGCGAGCGCCTGTTCGCGGTCATGCAGCGGACCATGGATGAGTTGAGCGAGGCCGTGCAGGAACGCGCTCACGCCGAAATCGCCGGCCAGCTCACGTTATACGTACGCCCGTCAGTCGCACAGTGCTGGCTGGTGCCGCGGCTGGCACAGTTCACCGCCCGCTACCCTGACATCCAGCTGGACATCAGGGTGGGCAACGAGAGCATCGATTACCGCACACGCAAGATCGACCTGGTCCTGTGTTATTCGGATGGCCATCACCCGGGCTTGCAGAGCATCCACTTGATGGACGAGCGGATCGCCCCGGTGTGCTCCCCCCGTTACGCAGAAACCCATGCACTGCACGGTGGCCTGCAACCGCTGGATCACTGCACCGCCTTGCATGACGTAGCAGCGTGGGACAACGCTGCATTCGATGCAGAATGGCAGCTCTGGGCCAACACTGTGGGTGCTGGTATCAACCTCCCGCGCCGATTCCTCACATTCGATCGCTCCGACCTTTGCACGCTCGCCGCGCTGAACCATGTCGGTGTAGCCATTGGCCGCGAACAGCTGGTCAAGGCGCAAATTGCACGCGGCGAACTGGTTCTGCCGTTTGGTGGTTTCGTCGACACCCCCGACTATGGCTATTACCTGGTCTACCCGCATCATGACCCGATGCCCAAACGGTTGCAGGTGTTGGTCGACTGGCTGGTGAAAGAGGCGTGTACTGATCTGTAGGAGCGGGTTTACCCGCGAATGCACTGCGCGAACACCGGTTCCTGCAAATAGGCCACGTTCAGTCGGGTCCAGGGTGTCACGGCCTTCTGATTGGTCTGGAAGATGGCCCCCGGCGCCAGCATTACCCCCCTGCCCTGCACTTCGCGGGTCAGCAGGGCGGTGTCTTCGATCCCCGGAAAACGCGCCCACAGGTACAGGCTTTGTTCCGGGCGGCAGAACACTTCGGCCCCTAGTTCGTCCAGTACCCGCAACCCACCGGCAGTGGCTTCCCGCACCCGGTCCTGCAGGCGCATCAGGTGCCGCAGGAAGTGCCCTTCGCTGAGGATCACATCCGCCGTGCGCTCGCACAGCTCCGAACAGCTGGTGTGCAGCATCATCTGCAAGTCAGCCAACTCGTCGATGGCCTCCTTGCTGCCCGCGATGTACCCCACCCGCAAGGCCGCCGACACCGATTTGGAAAAACTGCCGATGTACAGCGAACGGCGCAGTTGGTCGAGTGCCGCCACCTTGAGCGCGGAGCTGGGCTTGAAGTCGGCCAGGGCATCGTCCTCGACCAGCAGCAAATCGTGCCGCTCGGCCAGTTGCAGCAGGCGATGGGCCTTGGCCGGGGAAATATCCGAGCCGGTAGGGTTGTGGCACACCGACTGGATGAAGAACAACCGGGGCCGTTCGACACCCAGCATGGCCTCCAGCGCGTCCATGTCCGGGCCATCCGCCAGGCGCGGAACGCTCAACAGCCGCGCGCCGTGCAGTTGCAGCTTGCCGAACAGCGGGTAGTAGCCCGGGTTTTCCACCAGCACCGCGTCGCCCGGCACCACAAAGCGGCGGATGATCAGGTCCAGCGCATGGTTGGCGCCGTGGGTGGTTACGATCTGCCGGGGCGTGGCACTGATGGCGTAGCTGGCCAGCTTGCGCACCAGGCTCTGGCGCAGGCCCGGGTTGCCCAGGCGGTTGCCATAGCGGAACAGGTTACCCGCGCCGCTGCGCATTGCCTGCCGGGTGAACTTGTCGAGGCGCATGTCCTGCAGCCAGGCCACCGGCGCAAAACCTTCACCCAGCGGCGCCAGCCCGGGTTCGCGAACGAACTGCTGACGCATCATCCAGATGGTGTCCATCGCCCGGGTATAGGGCGGTGTCTCATCCACTTCGGCAGCCTGCACCTGCGCGCCAACGAAAAAGCCCTGGCCGTGGCGCGCCTCCACCAGCCCCTTGGAGGCGAGAATCTCGTACGCGGTGATCACCGTGTTCTTCGAATGCCCATGCAAGCGCATGTATTCCCGCAGCGATGGCAGGCGATCGCCGACCTTCAGCACGCCAGTACGGATCTGCTGCTCAACCGCATCGGCGACCTGCTGGGCAAGGGTGATACGGGGCATTGGCGGGCTCCTGGGCTGTCATGGGTACAGTCGGGGTACTGTTGGGCAAAACTGTACCTTTAATCAAGGGCACAGTGGCTGCACATTTAGCACCACGCCGGCGACGTGCTCAAGCCGCCGCCCAACAACAATGACTCCAACGGAGCCTTCATGAGCCTCGATTCCCGCCTGCCCGCTTTCCGTAACCTGTCCCCCGCCGCGCGCCTGGATCATATCGGCCAGCTGCTCGGCCTGAACCACGACGACGTCAGCCTGCTGGCCAATGCCGGAGCCCTGCCGATGGACATCGCCAACGGCATGATTGAAAACGTCATTGGCACCTTCGAGCTGCCCTTTGCCGTGGCCAGCAACTTCCAGGTCAACGGCCGTGACGTACTGGTGCCGCTGGTGGTGGAAGAACCTTCGATCGTCGCCGCGGCTTCGTACATGGCCAAGCTGGCACGCGCCAATGGCGGCTTCATCACCTCCAGCAGCGCCCCGCTGATGCGTGCCCAGGTACAGATCGTCGGCGTCCAGGACCCGCTCAATGCACGCCTGAGCCTGCTGCGCCGCAAGGACGAAATCATTGAGCTGGCCAACCGCAAGGACCAGTTGCTCAACAGCCTTGGTGGCGGCTGCCGCGATATCGAAGTGCACACCTTCGCCGATACCCCACGCGGCCCGATGCTGGTGGCGCACCTGATCGTCGATGTGCGCGATGCCATGGGCGCCAATACCGTCAACACCATGGCCGAGGCCGTGGCGCCACTGATGGAAGCGATCACTGGCGGCCAGGTACGCCTGCGCATCCTGTCCAACCTGGCCGACCTGCGCCTGGCCCGGGCCCAGGTGCGCATCACCCCGGAGCAGTTGAAAACGGCTGAGTTCAGCGGCGAAGCAGTGATCGAAGGCATCCTCGACGCCTACGCCTTCGCGGCGGTCGACCCCTACCGCGCGGCCACCCACAACAAAGGCATCATGAACGGCATCGACCCGCTGATCGTCGCCACCGGCAACGACTGGCGAGCCGTGGAGGCCGGCGCCCACGCGTTTGCCTGCCGCAGTGGCCACTATGGTTCGCTGACCACCTGGGAAAAGGACGGTAACGGCCACCTGGTCGGCACCCTGGAAATGCCGATGCCCGTGGGCCTGGTCGGCGGCGCCACCAAGACGCATCCACTGGCGCAACTGTCGCTGCGCATCCTTGGGGTGAAAACGGCCCAGGACCTGGCGGAGATTGCCGTGGCCGTGGGCCTGGCGCAAAACCTCGGGGCCATGCGTGCCCTTGCCACCGAAGGCATCCAGCGCGGCCACATGGCCCTGCATGCACGCAATATCGCCGTGGTGGCGGGCGCCCGGGGCGATGAGGTGGACTGGGTTGCCCGGCAACTGGTAGAAAACCACGATGTGCGTGCCGACCGCGCCGTAGCGCTGCTGCAACAGAAGCGCGGCGAATGACCATGGCCCCGGCGCAGGCAGTAAAGGTGTTTGAGGTCGGCCCGCGTGACGGCTTGCAGAACGAGCGCCAGCCGTTGTCGGTAGCCACCCGCGTGGGCTTGATCGGCGAACTGGCGGCCACCGGCCTGCAACATATCGAGGCCGGTGCCTTCGTGTCGCCGCGCTGGGTGCCACAAATGGCCGGCAGCGAGGACGTGCTGCGCCAGCTGCCCAACGACGACAGGGTTCGCTACGCAGCCCTGGTGCCCAACCTGCAAGGCTTCCAGGCTGCGCAACGGGCCGGTTGCCGCGAGGTGGCGGTGTTCGCCGCCGCCTCCGAGGCGTTCTCGCGCAACAACATCAATTGCTCCATCGAGGAAAGCTTCGAACGCTTCGCGCCGGTGCTGCAAGCAGCCAGGCAAGCGTCAATCCGAGTACGCGGTTATGTATCCTGCGTGCTCGGTTGCCCGTTCAGCGGTGCAGTGGCGCCAGAGGCCGTGGCCAAGGTCGCACGGCGCCTTCACGAAATGGGCTGCTACGAGATCAGCCTGGGCGACACCATCGGTGCCGGCCGGCCGGATGCAACCGCGCAGCTGTTCGAGTACTGCGCGCAGCACGTGCCGGTGGCAGCGCTGGCCGGCCATTTCCACGACACCTGGGGTATGGCCATCGCCAATGTCCATGCCGCGCTGGGGCAAGGGGTGCGCACTTTCGACAGCTTCCGGTCGCAGGCCTTGGCGGCTGCCCCTACTCGCCTGGCGCCAGCGGCAACGTGGCCACGGAAGATGTGTTGTACCTGTTGCACGGCCTGGGCTACAGCACCGGTGTCGACCTGGAGGCCGTGGCACGGGTTGGCGTACACATCAGCGCCCAACTGGGCACCGCCAACCGCTCCCGCGCCGGCCTCGCCCTGGCGGCAAGGGGCGCCCGCCAGCACTGATCGCGCCTGTAGCTCCCGAACAAAAACAACAAGCCCGCAAGGGCAGGAGAAAACCAATGACCCTTGAATGCCGCCTGCACCCCCTCCACCTGGAGGTGGACCATGGCTGACGACAACCTGTATGAAGTCTGGGGCGACACCGTGGACAGCCGCCACCTGCTCGCCGCCATCGCCATCGGCGCCGCCTGCAGCCTGGGCATCTTCTTCCTCGCCGAACATCTGCTGACCGGCTGGGTGGCGTCCAGCCAGATGGCGCGCGCCTACGCCATGTTGCTGGGCATTCTCGGCTCACTGCTGGGCGGCGGGGTCAGCGCCTGCCTGTTCAAGCCCAAGCGCCATGTGGTCGAGCACGTCGCCGACCCCGCCTGGCGCCAGCAGGTGATCGAAGAGCTGCGCAGCGAGTACGGCGGTATCGGCCAGCTCGGCGACCTGCCGCAAGAGGTACGCAACGAGCTGCGTGAACTGGGCCTGGATCGCCTGTTCGATGAAGCCGAGCCCGCCAGCACAGCCGCGGCCTGCACAAGCACCGCCACCCTGAAGCGAGGTACCGCCTGATGGACGCCCTGTTCGACCAGGTTCTGATAGCCGTGCTGATGGGCGTGATCGGTGCCGTGGTGTTTTCTGCCATTGGCCTGATCTCCGGCAGCGACGAAACCACCACCCTGGCGCCGCTGACCTTGCTGGTGGTACTGCTGGGCGTGCCCGCTGCCGGGGTGTTCACCTTCTTCCTTGCCGGGGCGGTGGCCAAGCACATGACCCACGCGGTACCCACGGCGTTGCTCGGCATCCCCGGCGACACCATGGCCACCCCACTGATGCGCGAGGCGAACTTTCTGCGCAACCTTGGCGTGCCGCACATTGCCCTGCGCAAGATGATCTCCGGCGCGGTGATCGCCGCCCTGGTGGCCGTCCCGCTGGCGGTACTGTTCGCCGTGCTGCTGGCGCCCTTCGGCGATGCGATCAAGCAGGCGGCGCCCTGGGTGTTCCTCGCCGCCGCCACCACCATTGCTTACTTCTCGGCCGGCCGCTGGGCCTCGGTGCTGGCGCTGCTGCCCTTCGTGCTGGTGATCATCGCCTTGCAGACCCTCACCGGCCAGCACGGCGTCAAACTCAGCGTCAGCTACTTCCTGGGCATCGCCATCGGCCCGCTGATCGCCGCCCTGTTCGCCATGCTCGCCCCCGCAGAGCGGGCGCGGATGAAGCGCAGCCAGCCACGCACCTTTGCCTTGTCGCCAGACGTCAAGGGCTGGGGTGGCTGGTTCCCCAACCCGCTGAAGGTGCTGGACCGCCGCCAGGCCAGCTGGACCTTGGCCACCGCCACGGTGTCCAGTGCCACCTTCGTGTTCAGCCCGGTGGCGATGACGGTGATCCTTGGTGAGGTGGTGGGCTCGCGCATCAAGCACGCCTATCACCGCCTGACCACGGTCATCAGCGTGCGCAATGGTGTTACCGAATCCACCTACATTGCCGAGGCGCTGATCCCGCTGATCGCCTTTGGCCTGCCGCTTAGCCCGGTAGCCGCCGGGCCGGCCGCACCGCTGTTCAACGCCCCGCCACGCTTCACCGTGGACAGCGCCAGTGGCCAGGTGAACAACCTGCACAACCTGCTCAGCGCAAGCGAGTTCCTTGCCTACGGCATGCTGGCGGTGGTGATCGCCATCCTGATCGCCTACCCCTTCTCGATGAACTTCGCCCACCGCGCCGCTTCGTTCGTTTCCCGGCGCATCAGCCACGAAGCGGTTATCGCCACCTTCGTCGGCCTGATCCTGGTGATCGGCCTGTGGGAAGGCGGCCTGCTGGGCCTGCTGGTGATCCTCACGGTCGGCCTGCTGGGTGGCTTCCTGTACCGCTTTATCGGCTTCAACATCGGCGTGCAATTCATGGGCTACTACACCGCCGTGCTCAGCGTGCCGGCCATCGTCGCCCTGTTCGGCTGAACTGACCCTCCCCTGCTCTGCCACGCAGCCACTGCGGCTGCGTGGTTTCACTCGCCTGCAAGAAAGGAACAACAACAATGAATATCCTTTGCCCCCCTTGCCGCATGACGGCGGCTTGCGCTTGCCTGCTGCTTGGCGCCGGCAGCGCCCTGGCCGAAGGCTTCAGCGAAGACGCCAAGGTTGGCTTGACCCTGCGCAACTTCTACATCAACCGCAATTTCGTCGACCCGGCCTACCCCCAGGGCAAGGCCGAAGAGTGGACGCAAAGCGTTATCCTCGACGCCCGCTCCGGCTTTACCCAGGGCGTGGTCGGCTTTGGCGTGGATGTGCTGGGGCTGTACTCGGTCAAGCTCGACGGTGGCCGCGGCACTGCCGGTACCCAGTTGCTGCCGGTGCACGACGATGGCCGCCCGGCGGACGACTTCGGCCGCCTGGGTGTGGCACTCAAGGCACGCGTTTCAGCCACAGAGCTGAAGGTTGGCGAGTGGTCACCGATGCTGCCGGTGCTGCGTTCGGACGACGGCCGCTCGCTGCCCCAGACCTTCCAGGGTGCCCAGCTCACCGCCCGCGAAATCGACAACCTGACCCTCTACGGCGCGCGCTTTCGTGGCAACAGCCCGCGCAACGACGCCAGCATGGAAGACCTGTTCATGTCTGGCCGGCCCACCGCTACCTCGGACCGCCTGGACATCCTCGGCGCCGAATACCTGTTCAACGACAAGGCCACCCAGCTGGCAATCTGGCATTCGGACCTGCAAGACATCTACCGCCAGCAGTACTACAACCTGATCCACAGCCAGGCCGTGGGCAACTGGACCCTGGGGGCCAACCTCGGCTACTTCGTCGGCAACGACAGTGGCCGCTCGCTGGCGGGTGCCATGGACAACCGCACCACCTCGCTGCTGCTCTCGGCCCGTACCGGCGGCCATACCTTTTACCTCGGGCTGCAACGGGTCAGTGGCGACACCGGCTGGATGCGGGTCAACGGCACTGCCGGTACCAGCCTGGCCAACGACAGCTACAACTCCAGCTACGACAACGCCCATGAGCGCTCCTGGCAGCTGCGCTACGACCACAACTTCGCGGTTGACGGCCTGCCCGGCCTGCAATTCATGACCCGTTACATCAGCGGCGACAACGTGCATGTCGGCAGCGTGCGCGATGGCAAGGAATGGGGCCGCGAAACCGAGCTGGCCTACACAATCCAGAGCGGTACCTTGCGTGACCTGACTGTGAGGTGGCGTAGTTCAACCTTGCGCCGGGACTTCAGCAGTAATGAATTCGATGAGCACCGAGTGATCGTGAGCTATCCGTTTTCGATCTTGTAAATACGCCGGATATTCAGCGACGCAGTAAAGCGACGTTCTGATCAATGCGTCCCTGAACCGTGCGCAAGGTATCGCTCGTAATGGCGCCTGGGTACAGCTGGCCGGCAACGCTTGCAAACTGATTGGCCACATCACAAATGCGGTCGATCATTTTGCTGGCAACGTCCCAGGGCACTTCGGCCTCTTCCGCAAGCCGGAGCACTTGCGTGCGGGAAATGGCCAGCGCTTCCCCCATCACTCAAGCGATCATCCACTCATGGCGTAGCCTCATTCAACCAGCTTGCTGGCAATGACTACTTCGCCGCTCAACACCTTGTGAATGGGGCAGGCGTTGGCAACCTCCAGCAATCGCGCACGTTGCTCGTCGCTTAGCGCCCCACGCAGGCGAATTTCGCGTGCAATCTGAATCCTCGGTTCACGGCCCAATTGCTCCTGCTCGATAGTAATGTCCACATCGATGGCTTCCAGTGGCATTTCCTTGCGCTGTGCGTACATGGCAACCGTGATAGACGTACAGGCTCCAAGGGATGAGAGCAACAGTTCATGAGGCGACGGCCCGACATCCTTGCCACCTGCCTGTACGGCGACGTCACTGGCCCACTGATGCAGGCCATTGGTGATATTCACCTGGTAAGCCACGCCTGCGAATGACGCGCGGATTGCTCGCTCTGTCATGGAAACTCCTGATGGTCGTTTGTCCTGAAACAGCCCTGTTGCCTGGGCTGCGAGGGTTGAATGATAGAAGCACCTGACAGTTGGCAGTAGACGACGGATTTGCACCACAGCGTTCTGTGTGGTGAACGCGGGCACTCGGTGATACCTGCGGCACCCGGTGCCAGTCGATTAGCGAGTAGGGCCGCCTTGCGGCCCATCGCCGGCAAGCCGGGCTCCCACAGGTACAGCGCCAAGCCTGAGCATTGCACTATACCTGTGGGAGCCTGGCTTGCCGGCGATGGGCTGCGCAGCAGCCCCAAATGGGTGGCTTATTACAGCGCCCCCCGATTGCATCAAAGGTGCAACGTCAGCGTAGGCGTGTGTGCCCGCGACACACACAGCATCATCACATCGCCTCGTGCCCGCTCGCTTTCGCTGAGCAGCATGTCACGGTGGTCCGGCACGCCATCCAGCACCCGCGTTTCGCACATGCCGCACACCCCTTGCTCACAAGACGACGCCACCGTATGCCCGGCAGCGCGCAGGGCGGCCATGATGGTACAGCCGGGCTCAACCAGTACCTCGCCACCGCTACGCGCCAGGATCACTTTCAGTGTGCCCTCCCCCGTGGCGGCGGGTGGCGGCGCAGCCGGGGCAAAGCGCTCAAGGTGCAGCCGGCCTTGCAACCCGGCAGCGGCAAAGCGCGTGCTCAAGGCATCGAGCAGCGCCGCTGGCCCGCAGCTGTAGACCTGCTGCCCGGCCTGCGCGGCAGCAACCACGGCGTCCAGGTCCAGCAAGCCAACCTCGTCGGCCGGCAAAATCTCAACCCGCCCCCCGCCCAGCGCACGCAGTTCGTCAATGAACGCCATCGAGCGCCGCGAGCGGCCGCCGTACAGCAGTTGCCACTGGGCCCCTGCACGTTCGGCGGCACGCGCCATGGCCAGGATCGGGGTAATGCCGATGCCACCGGCGACAAACAGGTACGGCCCCTCACCCAACGGGAAAGCATTGCGCGGCCCCCGGATGGCCAGCCGCTGGCCGAGGCGCAAGGCGCCATGTACCTCCCGCGAACCGCCACGGCCGCGCTCTTCCAGCAACACCGCAATGCGCAGGCGGCGGCAATCGTCAGGGGCGCCGCACAACGAGTACTGGCGCACCAGGCCCGAGGGCAGCAACAGGTCAACATGTGCCCCGGCGCTCCAGGCTGGCAGCGGCTGATCTGCCGTCACCTCCAGGGAGATCACCCCGTCGGCTTCCAGCCGCAGA
Source organism: Pseudomonas sp. MM223 (assembly GCA_947090765.1). Classification (NCBI taxonomy): domain Bacteria; kingdom Pseudomonadati; phylum Pseudomonadota; class Gammaproteobacteria; order Pseudomonadales; family Pseudomonadaceae; genus Pseudomonas; species Pseudomonas sp. MM223. The sequence goes on from OX352322.1 coordinate 3,864,342, forward strand.
CAGCTGACGATGACCTCGAAGCAATCGCCTGCGCCGCTCACGACGACACCCGCTGGCTGTCCACCAACCGCACCGGCTGGGCCTGGCCGCGCTCGATGAACTCGCGGAACGCACGGCGGTAGTTGAGCGTGTACAGGTCGGCGGGCACCGAGTGCTCCACGGCCTTGGCGTCCCAGTCGATCTCTGCCGGGGTGATGGTGGCGGCCACCGGCAAGTCTTCCAGGTACAGCAGTTCTTCGACCCGCAGGCACTCCTGCAGGTCGCCGCCCGTGTAGTTGCGGTCGTTGGCCACGCCCCAGAAAATCTTCACGTGCTCGTAGGATTCCGGGCACGGGAACCCGGCCACCACTCGCTTGCCCAGGCGTTCGTAGTCATAGGTGATGGCCACCAGCCCCGGGGCGACAATGTGGTAGTTCATCATGCAGTCGCCGTCGTTGGCCCACTCGCCTTCACAGGCCTGCAACGGGCGATCCATCCAGATGTCCAGCCCTTCACGGCGCACGTTCAACGGTTCTACCACCGGGTTGACATGGCCCATCATGCCGCGGTGGATATAGGCAAAATGCGCCACATCGCCAAAATTCTCGATGGCCACGGCGACGCCGGTTGGCGAGTCCAGCGGAGTAGCTGCGGCCCACTCCAGGTCCAACTCACGCCATTCAGCCAGGTCGTAAAGGTCGAACAGCGGCGCCTCCAACGCGGTCCACACATGCCCGTAGCGCTCCTGACAGGCATAGGTGTGCACCGCCGCGCCCTGGGGAATGCGGCACTGGTCCTCCAGCGACGGAATATGGCTGCACTGGCCGCTATGCCCGCTGTACTGCCAGCCATGGTACGGGCAGGCGATGTTCTCACCGTGCACCTCACCCAGCGACAGGTCGGCGCCACGGTGCGGGCAACGCGCGGCCTGCACCACTGCCTTGCCGGAGGCGGTGCGGTATACCACCAGTTTTTCGCCCAGCAGGGTGGCCGACTGCGGCGTGGCCAGGTCGCACGAACGGGCGACCGGGAACCATTGGCGGCGCATGGCCTGTTCGGCACGCTGGCGTTGGGTCAGTTGAAGGGTCATGGCGTTCTCCTCAAATTTTCTTGTTATGTCAGATGCCGACCAGCAGCGCCCCGCCGTTCACGGGGATGGCCTGGCCGGTGATGAAGGCGGCCTCGTCACTGGCCAGGAAGGCCACCACGGCGGCGATTTCTTCGGGGTGCACCAGGCGCCCCAACGGGATGGCGGCCTGCTCGGCGGCGATGTACTGCTCGGGGACCATGCGCGTCAGGATTGCGCCAGGGGTAATGGCATTGACCAGGATGCCCTCGCCGACAAACTCCTTGGCCAGCGTTTTCATCAGGCCCAGCTGCCCGGCCTTGCTGACCATGTAGCCGTAGGAATGGCCATCCGGCACCTGGCCCCATTGGGAGTTGATGAAGATCACCCGTGGCGCGCTACTTGCCCGCAGGTGCCCAAGCGCGGCTCGGGTGAGGTAAAGCGGTGCTTGCACGTTGATGGCCAGTAGCCGGTCGAAATTGGCATCGTCGGTGCCTTCAAGGCCGGTCATGGAGTAGATGAGCCCGGCGTTGTGCACCAGGATGTCGAGCCCGCCGAGCGCTTCGGCCACCTGCGCCACCAGCCGCTCGCCCGCTGCGCGGTCAGTGATGTCGCAGGCAAAGGGCAATGCCCGGCCGCCGGCTGCCTCGATCTCGGCGGCCGTTTCGCGGGCCACCTCGGCATCGATGTCGACCACCGCCACGGCAGCGCCGCGGGCAGCCAACAGGCGGGCGTGGGCACGCCCGGCACCGCGCCCGGCACCGGTAATCAGCGCTACCCGGCCGTCAAGGCTGCGCGCCTGGGGTGAAAGGTCGAGGACACGCTGTGGCACTTGCCGGGTTGCTGCTTGAGTCTGGCTGGAAGGCATGTTCAATACTCGTTGGCTGGCGGTGGTTCACACGGTCTTGTGCGGTTCGGTGACGTAGAGCATGTTGCCGTCCGGGTCGAACATCGGGCGGTAGCGGTAGCGCGTGCCGTTGGGGTGCTGCCACTCGATGGGGTTGGCGGTGACCCACTCGACCTTCCCGTCCAGGTAGGCGATGGCCTCGTCGAGGTTCTCCACTTCGAAGGCGAACGAGTCGAAGCCAGGCTTGTCTTCCAGGTTCACTGCGGTGCGGCGCTCCACGGGGGCGGTGCTGGTGGTGTGGAACAGGTACAGGGTGACGTTGCCCATTTCGATGGCGGCCCACTTTTCTTCGGCCACGTAAGGCAAGAAGAAGCCCAGGCCGAGGGTGCCGTGGTAGAAGTCGACCAGGCGCTGCACGTCGTTGCTGAGGATGTCCATGTTGTCGAGGCGTTTGAGCTTGAGCATGGGTATGGCTCCAGTGGGTTGGGTAAAAAAGGGTTTACAGGTGCCGGCACGGGCCGCCGGGCAACGCACGCAATGTGCCGCCGGGTACGTCCAGGCAAATGCTGGCCAGCGTGGCGTACTGGCCGGTTTCGGGCAGTGCCGGGTCGGGGTGGCAGCACAGTGCGCCGGTGCTGCCCAGGTGGCTGTTGAGCGCACCGAGCAAGTCCTGGGCGCTGAGCTGCGTGCGCCCGCTCAGGCGCCGGCGCAACAGGTCGTGGCGCACCAGCGTGTCGGGATAGGCCGCAGGCTCGGTGTCGTAGGGCCGTACGGCGTCGGCCAGAAAATGGTTGGTGTGGATCAGCAGCCCGGCCACATCGGGGAACACCAGTGCGGGGCCGCCTGGGTGCAGTTCCACCGACACGGCCGCACTGGCGCCCTGCTCCGCCGCCACCAGGGTCAGTACGCTGGAAGCCGACACCGGTGCGGTGTGGCACAGTTGCAGCGCGTGGTTGATGTCGGCGCAGCTGTCCAGCAACCAGCGCGACAGCACATGCACCGGCAGGCCGATGCCCTCACCGTCGCGCTGGTGATGGAGGATGTTGAAATGCACACCCAGGCCGCGGTCGTTCACCCCGGGTTTGCCGACGATGCCGTATTCCGTGACAGTGGTGGTCAAGCGCCCGTCGGCATGGGGGATTTCCCATACCAGCCAGAGCCCGGCAAATTCGGCGTACCAGTCCCAGGTCTGGGCGGTGACGGGCGCACCGAAGGGGTCGGCCAGCACCACGGTCGAGCATTCGCCGCGCAGCTGAACGCCCAGGTACGCAAGGATTTCGGTGCGCGCATTGATGGCCCCCACCTGCTCGGGGGCCAACCCGGCACCGGCGGCGATGCCCAGGATTTCTTCATGCAAGGGCGCGGCGAATGCAGCGATGGCCGCCAGCGCCTGGCTGCCCAGCGCGTGCAGGTCGTAGGGGCGCTTGGCCACGCGGGCGAACAAGGCTTCATAAGTGCTTACTGTCTGGCGTACCTTGTCGGCGAACACTTCACCAAATTCACGACCACGGTTGAACGGGGTGCACACCTGCGAGCGGAAGATGACCGGGCTCATGCGGCCCCCTTCACAAGCTGCGGCGCCACATGCGCGGCCACGGCATCAAGGCGGGCAAACCATACGTCGCCATCGCTGACCATGCGCTCTACCAGGCGCTCCAGTTGCTCGAAGCGCGCCGCACGGCCGATCACCTCGGGGTGCATGGTGAAGCTGGTGTGGCGGGCATCGCGGCGCGCCGATTCGTACTCGGCCAGCCAGGTGTCGAACAGCATGCGCGGGTGGCTGAAGTTGCCACCGTTGTCGATGCCCCAGCCAAACATCGGGTAATCGTCCAGCGACCAGTGCACGGGCAGTTCTAGAATCGAGGCGCCGTTGCAGGTTTCCACGTAGGGGCGGTCGTCGCCCATGCAGCTGGAGTCGTAGACGAAGCCATGGCGCAACAACAGCGCGAAGGTTTCGGGGGTCAGCCCCAGGACGACGAGCGATACCCCGCCGGCTTCGGCGCACCGGCACGGGCCAGGGCTTCCAGGCCGCGCTCCATTTCGTCCACCTGCTCCTGCACCGACACCTTGTCGCTGCGCAGGTGCATGTGGCCGTGGTGGCCGACCTCGTGCCCGGCCTGCAGCAGGGTTTCGACCAGTTGCGGGTGCTGCTCTGCGGTGTAGCCCGGCACGAAGAAGGTTGCCGCAATGCCATGGCGACGCAGCAGTTCGAGAATGCGCGGCACTCCGCGGGTAACACCAAAGCGGCCTTCGGACAGGCTGGTCAGGCGCCGGGCGAAGCTTGGGCTCTCGCCCAGGTAGCCGGCTTCGGCGTCAACGTCGAAGGTCAGCGACACGGCGGTCGACTTGTGCTGCGGCCAGTGCTGCCTGGCCTGGTAATCGGTTTTCATCGGCTTCTCCGGTGGTTCGTCGGCTTTACGCGGGCGCAGGCGTCCCCTGGGCTGGGCTCGTGGAGCGCAGCCTGCACCCGGCATGGCCGGTGGCTTCTAGAAAGTCAGATAACGGTAAGTTCGGCGCTGATCCACACCACGGCAGCCCCCAGCAGCAACGCCAGGTAAGGCCACAGGCCCGCACGTGCGTGGGGCAGTTCGATGTCACGGCGCATCGATTCAGGGAACTGGCCCTTGTCCTGGATGTAGTGCCGGTAGATGAACACCGGCACGATCAACAGCGCCGCCAACAGGCCGTTGCGCAAGGTGTTCTCACCCAGGAAGTTGGCGCCGGCACCCACGAACGCCAGGTCGATAAAGCCACACAGCGCACCCAGGCCCAACAGCCAGGCCGAGCATTTGTAAGGGCGCGGCCAGTCGGCGCGGTCCAGCCGGTGAATCCAGCCAGACTGCAGGTTGAGGAAGACGAAGAGCATGTAGCAGACGTTGGAGATGGCCAGCACCGACATGTAGTTGGACATCAGCAACAGCACCACATTGAAGCCCAGATCGGTCCACATGGCCCGGGTCGGCGCACCGTGCTCATTGACGTGGGACAGGTACTTGGGCAGCCAGCCATCCACCGAAGCCTGGTAGAGGGTGCGCGACGAACCCATCATCGCAGTCATTACCAGCAGCAGTACCGACAGCACCATCATCACGATGATCACGTTGAACACCACTGCCCCGCCGCCAACAAAATGCGCCATGGCCGCGCCGACCCCGGAGCCGTCGACGATGGCCGGCGCCAGCATGCCCTCCAGGCCCAGTTTGCCCTGGAAGGTCAGCGGCACCACGATGAACATGAAGAGGCACAGCAGGCCCGAGGCAAAAATGGCCTTGAAGGTGTCTTTTTGCGGGTCTTTGAATTCGCGGGTGTAGCACACCGCCGTCTCGAAGGCGAAGGTGGACCAACAGGCCAGGAACATGGCGCCCATGGCCAGGCTGATACCGGCCGCGTTCCAGCTGCCCATCACTGCAGCACCTGACGCATCGTGGCTCAGGGGCAACAGCGGCAGGAAATTGCTGGCCGGCATGTCGCCGGTAAACAACGGCACCAGCGAAACCAACAGCAAGGGTGCCAGCGAGGCAATGCCGAGGATGCGCTGCATGCGTGCCGCCGCCGAGGCGCCGCTGTGTTGCAGCCAGAAGGTGATCAGCATGAACACCAGCCCCAGTACGAAGGTAGCGTTGATCCGCAGGGTCAGGCCTTCGGTGATGAAACCCAGGTCCAGCAGCTTCAGTTGCCAGGTGTTAACCAGCGAATCTGCCGGGAACAGGCTGCTGAGCATGTAGCCAGCGGCAAGGCTGGTGCCCAGTGCCAGCATCGGCGACCAGGCCAGCCAGTTGCACCACACCGACACCGGTGCGACGAACTTGCTGTAGCGCACCCAGCCGAGCGCGCCGTATACCGAAGCGCCGCCGGATTTATGGGGGTAAAGGCCGGATATTTCCGCATAGGTGAAGCACTGCACGAAGCCGATCAGCATCGCCAGCACCCAGATGAACCACGCCGGCTGGCCGATGAACGCGGCCACACCGCCAATGGTGAACAGCACGCTGACCGGCACCCCGCTGGTGACCCAGAAGGCGTCTCGCCAGGTGAGGCTGCGTTGCAGCTGATGGCCAGAGCCCGACATGCCCGTCACCTCGCCAGCGGCCAGGTTGATTCCGTCCTGAGGAAGAGTACGCACGGCAAGACACCTCATTATTGTGATTGTAGTGGGCGACGCTGCGATGGGCAGAGGGCAAGCCAAATTTCTGCGCATGCGTAGAATAAGTAACTACAAAAATACGCATTGCGCAATCAAATTGAGATATTTTTAATGCATGCGCCATTTCGGAGCATTACATTCCAAATAGGTGCATGGCGGGGGATGGCGCGCCAGAGCGGGCGGCACTGGGATTGAAGGGGATAGGGGGAGGCACCCGAGGGCTTGCCTTGGGATATGCAGGGGTGCGGAAATCGAGCGCCGCCCGCGCGGCGCATCGCCGGCAAGCCAGCTCCCACATTTGTTTCGGGCCAGTGAAGCCTGTTACAGAGGTGCGCGGCCCTCTGTATGTCCCATTTGATATCGCGGCTAGCGCTGCTGCTCTTCAACCATCCCCAGCCATGCACCAAGGGGCACGCGCGCCGACGGCTCAGGAATGACTGGCCCGAAACAAATGTGGGGCTGGCTTGCCGGCGATGCGCCGCGCGGGCGGCGCTCGATCTCACAGGCGGTGCATGCCTGAAGCCAGGGTCAATCCCTCGGATCAAGGCTCGGCAAGGTAAACCGCAACTTGTGCACCTTCACTTCCTGCGTCGACTGCACCTCGTGCACACCCGGCAGGCTGCGCACGCGCTGCTGCAGGTTCCACAGGCTCTCGTCATCACGGCACAGCACCTGCACGCAGATGTCGGCCACACCCATGATGGTCGACAGGTAGCTGACCTCGGTCCAGCGGCCCAGGGTATCGATCACACGGTCGTGGTCCTGTGGGGCAACCTTGACGAACAGTAGCGCAAGCTTGGCATGCCCCAGTTTGGACGGGTCGGTAAAGGCCAGGATCTGCACCACCCCTTGGTCCTGCAGGCGCTTGACCCGTGTGCGGATGGTCGCTTCGGGTACCGAAAGCGTGCGGGCAATTTCGCGAAATGCGCGGCGGCCATCCATCTGCAGTTCGCGGACGATGCCCAGGTCGAGGTCGTCGAGGGTCGATATAGACATGTAAGGGGTTCCGTAGCGTGGCGCCGGGGTAGAAATCGGCTGAAAGCCTACCAGATTCACGGCGGGGCTTGTCGTCGCCGCCATGGCAGGATAGTCGATGCGCAACATATAAGTTATTTTTTGTTGCATTGCGCAACTTTATACCCATATATTTTGCGCAAACAACAACACAACACGGCAACCGCCGTGACCGAGGCCCCCATGCACTTCGCCGACCTGCACGAAGCCCAGGACTTCCTGGCCCAAAACCCCGATATCGAAATGGTCGAGCTGTTCATCCTCGACGCCAACGGCGTGCCTCGCGGCAAGCTGCTGCACCGTGAGGAGCTGCTGGCCGTGTACCAGGCCGGGCGACCGCTGCCCAGCACCATCCTCGGGCTGACCTTGCACGGCGAAGACGTGGAAGACTCTGGCCTGGTGTGGGATGTCGGCGATATCGACTGCCGCGCCTACCCGCTGCCCGGCAGCCTGGTACGCCTGCCATGGCGGCAGATCCCTACCGCTGCGGTGCAGGTCAGCATGCACCCCGAGCAAGGCATGCCGGCCAGCATTGCCGACCCACGCCACGTGCTGCTGCAAGTGATCGACGGCCTCAAGGCTGACGGTTTTCACCCAGTGATGGCCTGTGAACTGGAGTTCTACCTGCTGGACGCCCGCCGCGACGAGAACGGCCGCCCACAACCGGCGCGCGATGCCGACGGTGGGCGCCCGCAAGCCACCCAGGTATATGGCCTGCGCGAACTGGAACAAATCGAACCTTTCCTTGCTGACCTGTACGCCGCCTGCAAGGCGCAGGGCATACCGGCACGCACGGCGATATCCGAATACGCCCCCGGGCAAGTAGAAATCACCCTTGAGCACGGCGACGCGCTCGCCGCCATGGACCAAGCCGTACGCTACAAGCGATTGGTCAAGGGGGTGGCGCACAAGCACGGGATGCAGGCGTGCTTCATGGCCAAGCCCTTTGATGACCTGGCGGGCACCGGCATGCACATGCACGTATCACTGGCCGACGCCGGGGGCCACAACCTGTTTGCCAGCGAAGACCCGGCGGGTACCCCGCTGCTGCGCCAGGCGGTGGGCGGTATGCTGGCCAGCCTGCTCGACTCGCTGTTGCTGTTCTGCCCCAACGCCAACTCTTACCGGCGCTTCCAGGCCAACAGCTATGCCCCGCTGGCACCGACCTGGGGCTGCGACAATCGCACCGTAAGCCTGCGAGTGCCCGGTGGCCCGGCGCACACCCGGCATGTGGAGCACCGCATCTGCGGCGCCGATGCCAACCCGTACCTGGCAGCGGCTGCCATCCTGGCCGGTATCCACCGCGGCATCCGTGAACGCCTGGACCCGGGCGCCCCCGTCGAAGGCAACGGTTACGCCCAGGCCAAGCAACTGCTGCCCACCGACTGGCTGACTTCGCTGCGGGCACTTGAAGCTTCCAGCTGGGCGCGGGATGCCCTGGGCCATGCGTTCCTGGGTGTGTACCTGAAGGTCAAGCAAGCCGAATACCGCCAGTTCATGGGCGAAGTTGGCGAACAGGACTGGCGCTGGTACCTGCACCAGGCATAACGGCGAACCCGGAGACCACCGCATGAATGCTGCACTGCACGCCAGGCCTGCGCCCGAGCGCTCGCCGTCCTATTACAGCGCCACCCTGGCCGAAGAAACCCACTACCCCACCTTGCGCGGCGAGGTGGATGCCGACATTGCCATCATCGGCGGCGGCTTCACCGGCATTGCCACCGCCGTGGAGCTGGCCGAGCGCGGCTACCGCGTGGCCCTGGTCGAAACCCACAAGATCGGCTGGGGCGCCAGCGGGCGCAACGGTGGCCAGGTCACCGGTAGCCTGTCAGGCGACACTGCCATGGACAAACAGATGCGCCGCTGGCTGGGCAACGATGTCGATGACTTCATCTGGCACCTGCGCTGGCGTGGCCATCAGATCATCGAGCAGCGGGTGGCCCGCTACGCCATCGCCTGCGACCTCAAGCGCGGCCACCTGCACGCGGCAATCAAGCCCTCGCACCTGGACGAACTGAAAGCCTCGTACGACGAGGCCTGCCGCCGCGGCATGGGCGACCAGGTAAGCCTGCTGGACAGCGCCGCTGTGCGCCAGCACCTCGACAGCCCGCTGTACTGCGGGGCGCTGAAGAACACCCGCAACCTGCACCTGCACCCGCTCAACCTGTGCATCGGGGAGGCGCGTGCAGCAGCCAGCCTGGGCGCACAAGTGTTCGAGCATTCCGAGGTGCTGGAAATCATCCACGGCCCACGCCCGGCCGTTGTCACCCGCGAGGGGCGCATCAACGCCGCGCAGGTGATGCTGGCCGGCGACGTGTACCACAGGCTGGAAAAGAAACAGCTGAAGGGCAAGATCTTCCCGGCCATGGGCGGCATCGTCACCACCGCGCCGCTGGGTGAGCTGGCCCAGCGCATCAACCCGCAGGACCTGGCGGTGTACGACTGCCGCTTCGTGCTGGACTACTACCGCCTCACGGCCGACAAACGTCTGCTGTTCGGCGGTGGTGCCAACTACTCCGGGCGCGACTCGCGGGATATCGCCGCCGAGCTGCGCCCGTGCATCGAACGCACCTTCCCGGCCCTCAAAGGCGTGCCTATCGAGTTCCAGTGGAGTTGCGCCATGGGCATCGTGGTCAACCGTATCCCGCAGTTGGGCAAGCTGTCGCAGAACGTCTGGTACTGCCAGGGTTACTCCGGGCATGGCGTTGCCACCAGCCATGTCATGGGCGAGATCATGGCCACCGCCATGACCGGCAGCCTGGAGCAGTTCGACACCTTCGCCCGCTGCAAGCATGTGCGCGTACCGCTGGGCGATGTGTTCGGCAACGGCCTGCTGGCAGCGGGCATGTGGTACTACCAACTGCTCGAGAAGTTGCGCTGATGGCCGCCCGCAAACCGCTGGTGGCGGTCAATGCCTGCGTGCGTCAGCTGGGCTTGCACCCCTTCCATGTGGCCGGGGAAAAATACCTGCGCGCCGTCGTCGAGGGCGCCGATGCACTGCCGCTGGTGGTGCCTGCCCTGCCCGGTCTAGTGGACCCGGCAACGTTGCTGGCCAACGTCGACGGCCTGTTGCTGACCGGCTCGCCCTCCAACCTTGAACCGCATCATTACGCAGGCCCGCCCAGTGCCCCCGGCACCTTGCACGACCCGCAGCGCGATGCCTTCAACCTGCCGCTGATTCGCGCAGCGCTGGCCGCCAACGTACCGTTACTGGCGATCTGCCGGGGCTTCCAGGAGCTGAACGTGGCCTTGGGCGGCAGCTTGCATGCGTGTGTGCATGAACTACCCGGCTATCAGGATCACCGCGAACCGGCGGACCAGCCTGTTGCCGTGCAGTACGCCGCACGCCAGCCCCTGACCGTGATGCCCGGTGGCCTTTTACAGGCTGCCGGCCTACCGGCGCAATGCCTGGTCAACTCGATCCATGGCCAAGGCATCGACCGCCTGGCCATGGCCCTGCGCGTCGAAGCCGTGGCCTGCGACGGCCTGGTGGAAGCAGTATCGGTACGTGATGCCGGGTTCGCCCTCGGCGTGCAGTTCCACCCCGAATGGCAGGTCACTGCCCATCCCCATTACCTGGCCATCTTCCAGGCCTTCGGCGCCGCCTGTCGCAAGCGCGCGGCGCAACGTTCACAAGGAACCGACCATGACATTGGCTGACTGGCAAGCCCGCGCCCGGCAACTGAAGATCGAAGGCCGCGCCTTCATCAACGGCGAATACACCGATGCTGCCTCCGGTGAAACCTTCGAGTGCCTGAGCCCGGTCGACGGACGCTTCCTGGCCAAGGTTGCCAGCTGCGACCTGGCCGATGCCAACCGCGCTGTTGAAAACGCCCGCGCCACCTTCAATTGCGGTGTGTGGTCGCAACTGGCCCCGGCCAAGCGCAAGGCCAAGCTGATCCGCTTCGCCGACCTGCTGCGCAAGAACGTCGAAGAGCTGGCGCTGCTGGAAACCCTGGACATGGGCAAGCCGATCGGCGACTCCTCCAGCATCGACATCCCGGGCGCGGCACAAGCCATTCACTGGACCGCCGAAGCCATCGACAAGGTCTACGACGAAGTCGCCCCGACCCCGCACGACCAGCTCGGTCTGGTTACCCGCGAGCCGGTGGGTGTTGTCGGTGCCATCGTACCGTGGAACTTCCCGCTGCTGATGGCCTGCTGGAAGCTCGGCCCGGCGCTGGCCACCGGTAACTCGGTGGTGCTCAAGCCGTCCGAAAAATCGCCACTGACCGCCATCCGCATTGCCCAGCTGGCCATCGAAGCCGGCATCCCGGCTGGCGTGCTGAACGTGCTGCCAGGCTACGGCCACACCGTGGGCAAGGCCCTGGCCCTGCACATGGACGTCGACACCCTGGTGTTCACCGGTTCCACCAAGATCGCCAAGCAACTGATGGTGTATGCGGGCGAATCGAACATGAAGCGCATCTGGCTGGAAGCCGGCGGCAAGAGCCCGAACATCGTCTTCGCCGACGCGCCAGACCTGCAAGCGGCCGCCGAGGCCGCTGCCAGCGCCATCGCCTTCAACCAGGGCGAAGTGTGCACCGCAGGCTCGCGCCTGTTGGTCGAGCGCTCGATCAAGGACAAGTTCCTGCCGATGGTGGTCGAGGCCCTGAAAGGCTGGAAGCCAGGCAACCCGCTGGACCCGGCTACCACTGTCGGTGCCCTGGTCGACACCCAGCAGATGAACACCGTGCTGTCGTACATCGAAGCAGGCCACCAGGACGGCGCCAAGCTGCTGGCTGGCGGCAAGCGTACCCTGATCGAGACTGGCGGTACCTACGTCGAGCCGACCATCTTCATTGGGGTGACCAACGCCATGCGCATCGCCCAGGAAGAAATCTTCGGCCCAGTGCTGTCGGTGATCGCCTTCGACACCGCCGAAGAGGCTGTGGCCATTGCCAACGACACGCCATACGGCCTGGCCGCTGGCATCTGGACGTCGGACATTTCCAAGGCCCACAAGACCGCCCGTGCCGTGCGCGCTGGCAGCGTGTGGGTGAACCAGTACGACGGCGGCGACATGACCGCACCGTTCGGTGGCTTCAAGCAGTCGGGTAACGGCCGTGACAAGTCGCTGCATGCGCTGGAGAAATACACCGGGCTCGAAGGCGACCTGGATCAAGCTGTAATCGCACGGGGCCGCTTTGCGGCCTTTCGCGGCACAAGGCCGCTCCTACAGGGATATGCGGTCCCCTGTAGGAGCGGCCTTGTGCCGCGAAAGGGCTGCAAAGCAGCCCCTCAATGCTCCTGCAACAACTGGCTCAAAACCGCCCGTAGCTTCCCGGGCTTGACCGGTTTGTTCAGCAGCGGCGCACCCAGCTTCTGCAAGCCCCGCCGGCACTGGTCGCTGCGATCGGCAGTAATGATCACCGCTGGTATGGCGGTAGCGAAATGCTCACGCAAATACCTGACCACCTCGCATCCCACCACGCCATGGTCCAGGTGGTAATCAGCCAGGATCAATTCCGGTGCCCGCCCCTGCAACGCCAGCAACGCCCCTGCCTGGTCGGTCGCGGTCACCACCTCGCAGCCCCACTGCCCCAGCAGCGCCCCCATGCTGTCGAGAATGCTCACTTCATTATCCAGCACCAGCAAGCGACGGCCCGGCAACGGGTTGCCAACGCTTGGCAGCGGCACAGCCTGGTGAACGGCCAGCGGCACCTCTTTACCAAGCGGCACCTCGATGCTGAACGCCGAGCCACGCCCCGGCCACGAACGCACCTCCACCCGATAGCCGAGAATCTTGGCAATCCGCTCGACGATGGCCAACCCCAACCCCACGCCCTTGCGATCCGCTGCGCGGCCGACGTCCAGTTGGTTGAACTCAAGGAAAATCGCCTGCAACCGGTCCTCGGCAATGCCCCGACCGGTATCCCACACCTCCAGCCGCAAATGGCTACCCCGGCGCCTGGCAGCCAGTAAAATTCGCCCTTCGTCGGTGTATCGGCAGGCGTTGCTGAGGAAGTTGCGCAGGATACGCGTCATCAGCCGCAGGTCAGTGCTGATGGCAACGTCCGGGATGCGTGCATGCAGTTTGAGGCCTTCTGCGTCGGCCACCGAGCGGAACTCCGAGACCAATGGCCCGAACAGCTCGTCAAGGCGGTACACGGCCACGTCCGGCTTGACCGCTGCCTGGTCGAGCCGGGAAATGTCCAGCAGGTCGGTCAGCAGGTCTTCGGCGCCCTCCAGGGCCTGGTGGGTACGCTCCACCAGCACGTGCTCGGCCTCTGGCAGTGGCCGCTCGCGCAAGGTCGAGATCAGCAGGCGCGCAGCGTTCAGCGGTTGCAGCAGGTCATGGCTGGCGGCGGCCAGGTATTTGTCCTTGCTGCGGTTGGCGGCTTCAGCGGCATCTCGCGCCTCCAGCAATTCATCGGTACGCGCAGCCACCCGTTGCTCCAGCTCGTCATTAAGCTGTTGCAGGCGCTGCTGGGCCAGCTTGCGTTCGGTGATGTCGGCGACAAAACCCTCCACCAGCCCTTCCTGCCCGGGCTTGAGCAGCAGGTTCATCAGCACATCGAGGTGGCTGCCGTCCTTGCGCCGCAAGCGGGTTTCATAGCCGTGCAGGCTGCGCTCACGGGCCAGGATCGCGGTAATCGCCTGCAACTCCTCGGCACCGCCGTCGAACAGGTTGGCGGCCAGGTCGGTCAGGGAAAACAGCACTGCTTGCGGGTCGTCGTAGCCGAGCATGCGCGCCAACGCCGGGTTGGCGGCACGCATGCCATCCTGCAGGCTGGCCTGGAAAATCCCGTGCACGGCGTTTTCGAACAGCCATTTGTAGCGGTTGCGCTCGGCCTCCAGTTCGTCCAGGCGGGCAGAGAGCTCCGGGTAATGGCTTTTGCGCGCCGAGTGGTCGCCCAGCCCCAGCAACCCGGCCAGTGCCCGCTGCTGCTCGTCAGAGGGCCTCGCCATAAACGACCTCGACATCACGCTGGCTCGACGCGCGGGGGTTGGTGAGGATGCACGGGTCATCCATTGCATGCTGCGACAGGAACGGAATATCCGCGGTGCGCACCCCGTGCAGGCCCAGGGTTTCATGGAAGCCGATGGCGTGCTTCAGAGCGATCAGGTGCTCCACCAGGCGCCCGCAGATCTGCCGGTGGTTGAGGCCACGGCAATCAATGCCGAACACTTCGGCAATCACCTTGAAACGCTCCGGCGCCGAGCTTCGTAGTTGAACGCCACCACGTGCTCCACCAGTACCGCGTTGCACAAGCCATGGGGCAAGTCGAGGAAGCCGCCCAGGCTGTGGGACATGGCGTGAACCGCGCCCAGAATCGCGTTGGAGAACGCCAGCCCCGCCTGCATGCTGCCCAGCATGATCTTTTCGCGCAGGGTGATATCGGCCGGGTTGGCGATCATCTCCACCAGGTTGCCGTTGATCAGGCGCATGGCTTCCAGCGCGTGGGGGTCGGTCAGCGGGCCGTGGCCGGTGGAAACAAAGGCTTCGATGGCATGCACCAGCGCATCGATACCGGTGCAGGCTGACAGGAACGGGTCCATGCTCAGGGTGGTTTGCGGGTCGATCAGCGACACGTCCGGCACCACCGCCTTGCTGACGATGGAGAACTTCATGCGCTCCTGCTGGTTGGAGATGATCACGAACTGCGACACGTCTGCCGAAGTACCGGCCGTGGTCGGGATCAGGATCAGCGGCGGGCTGGGCACGCGGATCATGTCCACGCCTTCGAATTCGAGGATGCTGCGCCCGTGGGCCACCACAATGCCGATGGCCTTGCCGCAGTCCATCGGGCTACCGCCGCCGACGGCGACGATCACATCGCAGTGGTTCTGCCGGTAGATCTCGGCGCCGAGCATCACCTCTTCGACCCGCGGGTTGGGCGACACGGCGGTGTACAGGCAGTAATCGATACCCTGGGCCTGCAGGCTGGCCTCCACGTCCGCCACCCAGCCGGCGGCAATCACGCCTGGGTCACTGACCACCAGCACCTTGCGAGCACCGAAGGTTTTCGCGTAATTGGCGACGTTGTGCCGGCAGCCGGCACCAAAAATGATCTCAGGCGAAACGAACTTGCGAAGCGGGCTGAAACTCTGGCTCATTGGCAAGCCTGTTCTTATTGTTCTGGAAGGTAACCGCCAGCGTAAAGCATCCCGCAGCGAAAGCAACCAGACCAAAGCGTGGCACTGGCTCAACCACAGGTAATCAGGGGGAACCGGCCACCTTAGCGATGGCCGGGTGGCACATCAGCGATTGGCGAAGTACATCGTCACTTCAAAGCCGATGCGCAGGTCGGTAAAGGCAGGTTTATTCCACATGGGCAGTCCTCTTCTTGTGCCGGGGAGTTCCGGTAGAGGCATTAATGCACGGGAGGCGCCAGGGCCGAATGCTACTTTGGAAGGAACTTGCGGGGTGCGTTGGTAGGAGGGAGTGAACCCCTTGGGCCTGCCGCGCCCCCTGTAGGAGCGGCCTTGTGCCGCGAAAGGGCTGCGCGCAGCAGCCCCAGGATCTCAGCGGTAATGCAAAAATTGCCGGGGCTGCTTCGCAGCCCTTTCGCGGCACAAGGCCGCTCCTACAGGCTCTATTTGATCAGAAGAAGCCCAGCGGGTTGATGTCGTAGCTCACCAGCAGGTTCTTGGTCTGCTGGTAGTGATCGAGCATCATCTTGTGGGTCTCACGGCCCACGCCAGACTTCTTGTAGCCGCCAAACGCCGCATGCGCCGGGTACAGGTGGTAGCAGTTGGTCCATACGCGGCCGGCCTTGATGCCACGGCCCATGCGGTAGGCGCGGTTGATGTCGCGGGTCCACAGGCCGGCGCCCAGGCCAAACTCGGTGTCGTTGGCAATTGCCAGCGCTTCGGCTTCGTCCTTGAAGGTGGTCACGCCCACCACCGGGCCGAAGATTTCTTCCTGGAACACACGCATCGCGTTGTTGCCTTTGAGCAGGGTCGGCTGGATGTAGTAACCGCTGCCCAGGTCGCCTTGCAGCCGCTCGGCACCGCCGCCAGTGAGCAGCTGCGCGCCTTCCTCCTTGGCAATCTGCAGGTACGAAAGAATCTTGTCGTACTGCTGCTCCGAGGCCTGGGCGCCGACCATGGTCTCGGTGTCCAGCGGGTTGCCCCGGGTGATCTTGGCAATCTTCTTCATCACCTCGGCCATGAATGGCTCGTAGATCGATTCCTGGATCAGCGCCCGCGACGGGCAGGTGCACACCTCACCCTGGTTGAAGAACGCCAGCACCAGGCCTTCGGCGGCCTTCTCGATGAACGCGGGCTCGGCCTGCATGATGTCTTCAAAGAAGATGTTCGGCGACTTGCCACCCAGCTCGACGGTGGACGGGATGATGTTCTCGGCCGCGCACTTCATGATGTGCGAGCCCACGGGGGTGGAGCCGGTGAAGGCGATCTTGGCGATGCGCTTGCTGGTGGCCAGGGCCTCGCCAGCCTCACGTCCAAAGCCCTGGACGATGTTCAGTACGCCTGGCGGCAACAGGTCGGCGACCAGCTCGGCAAAAATGGTGATCGACAGTGGCGTCTGCTCGGCTGGCTTGAGCACCACGCAGTTGCCGGCGGCCAGCGCCGGGGCAAGCTTCCAGGCAGCCATCAGCAGCGGGAAGTTCCAGGGAATGATCTGCCCGACCACGCCCAGCGGCTCATGGATATGATAAGCCACGGTGCCTTCGTTGATTTCGGCCGCACCGCCCTCCTGGGCACGGATGCAGCCGGCAAAATAGCGGAAGTGGTCCGCGGCTAGCGGCACGTCGGCATTGAGCGTTTCGCGCACCGCCTTGCCGTTGTCCCAGCTTTCGGTGACGGCCAGCACCTCCAGGTTCTGCTCGATGCGGTCGGCAATTTTCAGCAGCACCAAGGCGCGCTCTTGCACCGAGGTCTTGCCCCAGGCTTCGGCGGCTGCGTGCGCGGCGTCCAGGGCCCGGTCGACGTCCTGGGCCGTGGAACGCGGGAACTCGGCAATCGGCTGGCCATTGACCGGCGAGCTGTTGGTGAAGTACTGGCCAGCCAGCGGTTGCACGAACTCGCCATTGATGAAGTTGCCATAGCGTGGCTTGAAGGACACGACGGCGCCTGGGGTTCCGGGTTGTGCGTAGATCATGCTGAGCCTCTGCGGGTCGATGCCTGTCCCACGACAGGCGATGGACCGATGGTAAAAAGCCCCGCGTGCCAGGCGAATGCATCGTTGGCAGCGGGGCTCTCGTCATTTGGTAGTAGGGCCGCTTGCCTCAGGCCCCTGCTTTACGGTTTGGCGCTTGCCGTTTGCTGCAGTTGCTTGGGCAGTTTGAAGGTCCAGAGCATGCCGCCCTGGTTGAAGTCCTTGACCCGCTTGGCCACTTCGCCCCCCCACAGCGGCACCGCGCCACCCCAGCCGGAGACCACCGACACATACTGCTCGCCGTCCATTTCCCAGGTCACGGGCGAACCGAGCACACCGGAGCCGGTCTGGAATTCCCATACCTTGTCACCGGTCTTGGCGTTGAAGGCCTGCAGGAAGCCTTCCGGGGTGCCGGTGAACACCAGGTTGCCCTTGGTGGTCAGCACCCCGCCCCACAGCGGCGCGTAGTTCTTGTGGCGCCACACTTCCTTGCCACTGATAGGGTCGATGGCACGCAGCACGCCAATGTAGTCTTCGTTGAGCGGTTTGATGGTGAAACCGGCGCCGAGGAACGCCGCGCCTTTCTTGTAGGCAATGCCTTCGTTCCAGATGTCCATGCCCCACTCGTTGGACGGCACGTAGAACAGCCCGGTGTCCTTGTTGTAGGCCATCGGCATCCAGTTCTTGGCGCCGAGGAAGGCGGGGGCGACGAACACCGAACTGCCCTTGGCCTCGCTGCCGGGTGCACCCGGGCGGCTGGTGTCGTTGTAGATAGGCCGGCCGTCCTTGTCCAGGCCGGTGGCCCAGGTGATCTTGTCGACGAAGGGGAAGCCGCGGATGAACTTGCCGTTGGTGCGGTCCAGCACGTAGAAGAAGCCGTTGCGGTCGGCCGTGGCCGCGGCCTTGACCTCCTTGCCGCCGTCCTTGTAGTTGAACGAGATCAGCTCGTTGACGCCGTCGAAATCCCAGCCGTCATGCGGCGTGCTCTGGAAGTGCCACTTGATGGTGCCGTCGTCCGGGTTCAGCGCCAGGCGCGACGAGGAATACAGGTTGTCACCAGGGCGCAGGTGCGAGTTCCACGGCGCCGGGTTGCCGGTACCGAACAGGATCAGGTTGGTTTCCGGGTCGTAGTATCCGCCCAGCCAGGGCGCGGCGCCGCCGGTCTTCCACAGGTCGCCGGGCCAGGTCTTGCCCGCCTCGCCGCCGGAAATACCGTTTTCGATCGCCTTGCCGTCCTTGTACACGTAGCCCATGTGCCCTTCCACGGTGGGGCGCATCCACAGCAGCTCGCCGTTTTCCGGGTTGTAGGCCTGGATCTTGCCCACCACGCCAAACTCGCCACCGGCGACGCCAGTAATCAACTTGCCGTTGACGATCATGGGCGCGGCGCTGATGGAATAACCTTCCTTGTGGTCGGCTACCTTCTTGCTCCAGACCACCTTGCCGGTGTCCTTGTTCAGGGCCACCAGTTTGGCGTCCAGGGTGCCGAAGAACACCAGGTCGCCGTACAGCGCCACGCCGCGGTTGATCACGTCGCAGCAGGGCCGGATGTCATCCGGCAGGCGTGCATCGTATTGCCACAGTTTCTTTCCGGTACGGGCATCCACGGCGAACACCCGCGAATAGGAGCCGGTCAGGTACATCACCCCGTCCTTGATCAGTGGCTGGGCCTGCTGGCCGCGTTGCTTCTCACCGCCAAAGGAGAACGCCCAGACCGGCCGCAGTTCCTTGACATTGTTGGCATTGAGCAGGTCCAGCGGGCTGTAGCGCTGGCCTTGCACGCCCAGGCCGTTGGTCACGATCTGCTGCGGGTTCTTCGGGTCCTGGAGGATTTCTTCATTGCTGACAGCGGCGTGGGCCGCGCCGGCAAGCAGCATGGCGCTGAGCACCAGGCTCACGGCGAACAAGGGGCGACGCGGGGATCGAGTCATGACGGCTACCTTTGGTTTTTTTGTTGTGCCCGGGAAAATTTCCCGGTGTGCCGAGAATTCTTGGTTGCCACCCGTTCGCCAACAATTGCCCGCAATGCGGAGTTTTCTAGTTCCTTGGTACAAGGCATCAGGTTCAGGGGTGGGTGTCGACGCGCTGGAGTTGTTGGCGTTCGTAGCGGGGATACAGATGGCTGACACTGCGAATCAACTCATAACGCGTCAGGCTGATGCCGGCAAAGCGTTCGGGGATGGGGCTGCGGATCATTTCGGCCATGTCGTCACCACGCGCCGCGCCGTCGCGCATCAGCCCGTCCAGCCAGCCCAGGTAATCACGCATCTGCGCAAATGGCCGGGCATCGTCGGCCACCGGCCCGTGCCCGGGTACAAGCTGCTTCCAGGGCAAGGCTTGCAGGGTGTCCAGGTCCTTTTGCCACACCTCCAGGCCCGGGCTATTGGGGGTGGTCAGGGCACGCTCGTAAAACACCAGGTCGCCAGCGAACAGCACGCCGGTATTTTCATCCAGAATCGCCAGGTCTGCGCCGGTATGCCCACCCAGCCCCAGCAACCGCAGGCGGTGCCCGCCCACCTCGTGGATACCCGGCTGCAGCACCCGGGTCGGCAGCACCACTTCGGTGCCGCGCATCCAGTCGCCGACCAGGCGGTACATGTTCTCGGCCATGGCCTCGCCCTGCTGGCGCAGCAAGTCACGGGTACCGGCCAAGGCGCCGATAGGCACATCGGCAAAGGCCTGGTTGCCCAGTACATGGTCAGGGTGATGATGGGTCAGCAGCACTTCCAGCACCGGCTTGTCGGTGGTGGCGGCAATCGCCTGGCGCAACGCTTCGCCGTAGCGCTTCGACGGGCCGCTGTCGATCACTACTACACCGCTGTCGGTGACAATGAACGCGGTATTGACGATATTGCCGCCATTGGCCTTGGCGAAGTTGTCGGTGCTGCCCTCCAGTAGCCAGGTGCCCGGCGCGATCTGCCGGGGCACAAGCCGGTACTCCAAGCCTGCCCAGGCCGGCAGCCCCAGGCATAGCAGCAACATCAGGATCCAACGCATGAAGGGCGCCTCGGGTCAGGGGTGAAGTCGGGCAACGCGCTCAGGGCACCGCCGCCTCGAACTGGTTGCCGCTGTTGTCCTGCAACAGCAGCCGGGTCGGCCCGGCGCCCTGAACATCGAAGCCCAGGTTGGGGTTTTCGCTGACCGCCGGGTACAGTTCAAGGCTGGCCAGGCGCTGGCCGTTCGCGTCTTGCAACTCGGCATGGTTGAGGAAAAACTCGGGAATACCGCTGACCAGGCCGTTGTCCATCGGGTGGGCCACTTGCAGGCGCAAGCGGCTGCTGTCGCCACGCGGGTAACGCCCGCCCAGTACCTCCCCGAGGTGTTCTTCCCAGCCAGGCTGTGTGCGTACCACGCTAGGCGCCGTGCAGCCGCCGCCGGCGGCATCGATCAGGGTCGAACCGACGTGCCACAGGCCATCGCGTGTCAGCACGGCGGCGCGCAGCGGGGTGGCCTGTTCGATGCGGATGCGGATCGACAGCCAGGGCAACACGCGTTCGCCGGGCTGGAAGTCGACAATGCGCGGCAACGGGTTCAGCTCTGCCCAGGCGATGATGCGCACCACCTCGCCAGTCAACGCCCGGGCGTCGATCTCTAGCGGCACCTGCCGTGCGTCCTCGGCAAAGGGCGGCGCCAGCAGCTTGACCCGGTCATCGAAGACGAACGCGGCCTGGCCCAGCAACTGTTTGTGGTAGAAGTCCCACATTACAGAGGGCACCGGGTCCGTCTGGGGGGCTGGTGTGGCAGCCTGGGCTACACAAGGCATCCAGCAGGCCAGCAGGAAAGTCACTCGCCAGTTCATGGCCTGCTCCTGATTGAACAACACATAAACCGCTGGTTTAGCAGGGCCCGCTCCCACAGGGCAGGTGTGTGATCTGCTACTGATACATCTCCGGAACCTCATAGCGCAGGCCGTAAGTGGCATACATCGCCTTGAGCCGGCCATCACGGATCATTTCCTCAAGGGCTTCTTCCACGGCATAGGCCAACTGGCGGTTGCTTTCATGCACCGCCATGCCGATTTCCCAGGCCTGCTTGCCCAGGTTGGGGTAAGCGTTTTCCGCGAGGGCCAGTTGCGGGTCGGCGGCTTGGTGCAGTTGCCAATCGACTTCACCGCGCATCGCCATCACTGCGTCCACCTGGCCAGCCTGCATTGCGGCGAACGCCTGTTGTACACCGGGGTAATGATGGGTCTTGGCGCTGAGCATGCCGTTGAATACCGAAGTCAGGTAGAACGAAGGCACGCTGTCCACCTCGACCCCGATCGGGTGCTGCTGGAACACCGCCACACTGGCCACCGACGCCAGGCGACGCTGGTCGTAGGCCACCTGCCAGCGCTCTTGCTGATAAGGGCCGAACATCACCACCTGGGCGTTTTCCAGCTCGCCCAGTTCGTTGCGTCTTTGCGCATAGTCGTGGTCGTAGGGCACCCGCATCATCAGGTCGGCCAACTGCTGATGGCGCAGCGGGCTACCGCGCCAGATGTAGTCACGCAGGTCGTCGTCGAGCTTTTCCCCGGGCGGCGCCCAAATCAGTTGCAAGCGCACCCCCAAGGCGGTGGCCAACGCCTGCGCCAGCTCCACATCGACCCCGCGGGGCTTGCCGTGGTCCTCGAAACTGTAGGGCGCAAAATCCTTGTACACCGCCACTTTCAGCTCACCGGCGGCGATGATCGCGTCGTAGTTGCGCACCTGCGCCTGTACTGCCGTGCACCACAGCAGCAGGCTACAAAACAGCACGGCAAGCCGGCGCATGGCTGTCACTCCTCGACGTGCACGCTGTCCAGGTAGGTACGCACTGCCCACAGGGCTTCCTGGCTGAGGTAATCGGCCATCTTCGGCATGTACACGCGGCCATCGCGGACCGCGCCGTGGCGTACTCGCTCGACAAACCATTCATCACCGGCATCGCCGGCATCGAGCATGCGCAGGTCGGGGGCGATACCGCCGGACTTGGCCTCCAGGCCATGGCAGGCAGCGCAGTTCTGGTTGTAGGCCGAGGCGCCGATTTCCACGGCCTTGTCGTGCTCGGGCGAGCTGCGGTAAGGGTTGACTGCCGCCCAGCCGTCGCCGTCCAGGCTTACGCCGGCGTCCTTGATCGGGGTCAGGCCCTTGGTCTCCACCGCTTGGGGCACCACGTTGCCATGGGCCCAGGCCGTACTGGTCAATACAGTCGCAGCCAGCAACCCTGCAGCAAGCAACACATTGCGTTTTGTTGTCATTGTTATGCCCTCACCATTGCACGCAAAGCCTCAACCACAGAGGCCGTGCCGCCATCTTAGAAACAGCCCGCGAGTGGCCGAATGCTGCTTTGGTGGCCGGGCCTTACTCCCTTGGTAGTAGGGCTTGTGGCGAAGGGCCAATTGAGGTGCCGTTCGGGAACTATTCCCGGCAAGGGCGGGACTTTTTCCGTATCCCGCGACAGCTCCCCCGCCCCACCCTGTGCAGGCCAAAACCTCCACTGGGAACTGCAACCATGACAATAAGATCGCTACCCGCCCTTTCCCCTCTGGCCCTGAGCGTGCGCGTCCTGCTACTGGCCGGTGGCCTGGCCCTGGGCAATGTGGCAACAGCGGCCACCGCACCTGCTGCACCTGCCGGCAAGAGCGTCACCTGGGAAGACATCGCCAACGACCACCTGACCACCCAGGACGTGCTGCAGTACGGCATGGGCACCAACGCCCAACGCTGGAGCCCGCTGGCCCAGGTCAACGACAAGAACGTGTTCAAGCTCACCCCGGCGTGGTCCTACTCCTTTGGCGACGAGAAGCAGCGCGGCCAGGAATCCCAGGCCATCGTCAGCGACGGTGTGGTCTACGTCACTGGCTCGTATTCGCGGGTGTTTGCCCTCGATGCCAAGACCGGCAAACGCCTGTGGACCTACAACCACCGCCTGCCCGACAACATTCGCCCGTGCTGTGACGTGGTCAACCGCGGGGCGGCCATTTATGGCGACAAGATCTACTTCGGCACCCTCGACGCGCGGCTCATCGCCCTCGACAAAAACACCGGCAAAGTGGTGTGGAACAAGAAGTTCGGCGACCACAGCGCCGGCTACACCATGACCGGCGCCCCGGTGCTGATCAAGGACAAGACCAGCGGCAAGGTGCTGCTGATCCATGGCAGCTCCGGCGATGAGTTCGGCGTGGTCGGCCAGCTGTTCGCCCGCGACCCGGACACCGGCGAAGAGGTGTGGATGCGGCCCTTCGTCGAAGGCCACATGGGCCGCCTGAACGGCAAGGACAGTACCCCGACCGGCGACGTCAAGGCGCCATCCTGGCCAGACGACCCGACCACTGAAACCGGCAAGGTCGAAGCCTGGAGCCACGGCGGCGGCGCCCCTTGGCAAAGCGCCAGCTTTGACGCAGAAACCAACACCATCATCGTTGGTGCTGGTAACCCTGGCCCCTGGAACACCTGGGCGCGCACCTCCAAGGACGGCAACCCCCACGACTACGACAGCCTCTACACCTCAGGCCAGGTTGGTGTCGACCCAAGCACCGGCGAGGTGAAATGGTTCTACCAGCACACACCAAACGATGCCTGGGACTTCTCCGGCAACAACGAGCTGGTGCTGTTCGACTACAAGGACAAGGACGGCAAGGTGGTCAAAGCCACCGGGCACGCCGACCGCAACGGCTTCTTCTACGTGGTGGACCGCAACAACGGCAAGCTGCAGAACGCCTTCCCCTTCGTCGACAACATCACCTGGGCCAGCCACATCGACCTGAAGACCGGTCGCCCGGTGGAAAACCCCGGCCAGCGCCCGGCCAAGCCGCTGCCGGGTGAAACCAAGGGCAAGCCGGTGGAAGTCTCGCCGCCGTTTCTGGGTGGCAAGAACTGGAACCCCATGGCCTACAGCCAGGACACCGGCCTGTTCTACATCCCCGGCAACCAGTGGAAAGAGGAATACTGGACCGAAGAAGTGAACTACAAGAAGGGCTCGGCCTACCTGGGCATGGGTTTCCGTATCAAACGCATGTACGACGACCACGTCGGCACTTTGCGCGCCATGGACCCGACCACCGGCAAGCTGGTGTGGGAGCACAAGGAGCACCTGCCACTGTGGGCGGGCGTGCTGGCAACCAAAGGCAACCTGGTGTTCACCGGCACCGGCGACGGTTTCTTAAAGGCCTTCGACGCCAAGACGGGCAAGGAGCTGTGGAAGTTCCAGACCGGCAGCGGCATCGTCTCGCCGCCGATCACCTGGGAGCAGGACGGCGAGCAGTACATCGGCGTGACCGTGGGCTACGGCGGTGCGGTGCCGCTATGGGGCGGTGACATGGCCGAGCTGACCAAGCCAGTGGCCCAGGGTGGCTCGTTCTGGGTGTTCAAGATCCCGAGCTGGGACAACAAGACTGCGCAGCGTTAGTTGCCAGCGGGGAGCGGGCCAACCCCTCCCCGCTTTTGCTCATCTTCCGCCAGGAGCCTTCCACCATGAACTACCTGCCATTTGCCTTGCTGTTGGTACTCTCCCCCGCCATGGCGGTGAGTGCCAACGACGAAGGCGACGATGTCCCCATGACCATCAACGGCTGCGTGATCGCCGAAGCCAGCCAGTGCCCGGGCGCCAACCTGCGCGGCGCCAACCTGGCCAACCAGGACCTGCGCAAGATGAATTTGGCCGGCGCCGACCTGCGTGATGCCGACCTGCGCCACGCCCGGCTGGACCTGGCCAACCTGGAAAAAGCCCGCCTGCAAGGTGCCAACCTGACCCGTGCCAGCTTGCAGCAAAGCAACCTGCGCCTGGCCGACCTGAGCAATAGCAAGTTGGTCGCCATCCAAGGCTGGGGCATGTTCGCCCAAGGCGCGCAGTTCGAAAAAGCCGACCTCGGTGCGGCCTACTTGCAGTTCGCCCGGCTGTCAGGGGCAAAGATGCACCAGGCCAACCTGCGGGCGGCAGACCTGGAGATGGCCTGGCTGAGCAAGACGGACCTGCAAGAGGCCGACCTGGAGGATGCCAACCTGCAAGAAGCGAAGTTTGGCCAGAGCAATTTGACGCGGGCCGATTTGCGCGGGGCGCGGCAGCACTACGGGAATTTCCAGGAGGCCAACATGGAGGGGTGCAAGGGGTGCCCTGAGACCTGGGACAATTGAACCCAGGCGGTCGCCAAGCACAGCCCCTGTAGGAGCAGCCTTGTGCTGCGAAGAGGCCGGTAGGGCCCACGGACAGCTGCCAGGCATACCGGCCTCTTCGCAGCACAAGGCTGCTCCTACAGGGTGACGCGGTAGCCCGAACGATGCAAGGCAAGTCCTTACCCCGCCACCCGCACCACCCCCAGATCAATCCCCAGGTGCACCAGCTCGGCATGCGAACTGACCTGCAACTTGCTCTTGAGCAAGGTCAAATGATTGGACACCGTCTTGCCACTGATGCACAGCTGCTCGGCAATCACTCGCGCCGGCGTGCCCTTGGCCAGCATGGTGAAAATCTCCAGTTCACGCTGGGTCATGCGCTGCAAACGCGGGTCACTGGTGCTTTGTTGTGACGTGCACGCCAACTGGGTAGCCAAGGGCTGTTCGATGTAGGCGTGCCCGGCCAGCACCCGCTGCACCGCCTCGATCAGCACCTCGGGCGCCGAGTTCTTGGTCAGGTAGCCCGAGGCCCCCGCTTCTAGCGCCTGGCGCACCAGCGGCAATTCGTCGTGCATGCTGAAAAACAACACCCGCAGTTGCGGCAGCCGCTGGCGCAGCCGGCGCGTTGTTTCCAGGCCACTGATGCCCGGCAGGCCGAAATCCATGATCACCAGGTTGGGCACTTGCTCCTGAACCCGGACCAAAGCCTCTTCGCCGCTGGCGGCTTCACGGACTTCCATCGCGGGCAACACCGCCCGCAACAGGCTGGCATAGCCTTGGCGAACCACAGCGTGGTCATCGACCAATACAATATTCATCACACCTCCAAGGGAATATTCAGGGCCAGTGCCCAGCCAGCGCCAGGGCGGTTGAAGATGCGCAGTTCGCCCCCCAGGCTGCGGGCGCGTTCGGCCATCGAGTGCAGGCCGACGCCGGGCCGTTGCGGCTGATGGGCGCCGCAGCCGTTGTCGCGAATCAGCAGACGCAGGCCCTTGGCACTCCGTTGCAGGCGTACCCGCACCTGGCTGGCACCGGCATGCCGGGCGACATTGGTCAACGCCTCCTGCAGCAGCCTGTAAAGGTGCGTGCGGCTCGCCCCGGGCAGCGTTGGCAGGTGTTCACCAACCCGCAGGCGGCAATCGATACCCTGGCTGGCCTGCCACTGGTTGACCAGCAGGTCGAAGGCTTCGGCCAGCGGCATGTGCTGCAACGCCACCGGATACAGGTCGCGCACCAATGCACGAAACCCGTGTTGCAGGCGCTCGCAATTAAGTGCCAGGGCCTGCGCCGTCTGTTCCACCACGGTCGGTTTGTCAGCCACCATGCGCAGCAGGCAGACCTGGGCACGGATGCCTGCCAGGTATTGGCCAAGGTCATCGTGCAGGGTCTGCGCCAGGTGGGTGCGTTCCTGCTCCTGCACCGCCAGCAGGGCTTGTGTCAGTTGGGTATTGTCGGCTTGGGCCTGCTCCAGCGTTGCGGTCATGCGGTTGAAGTGCTCCGCCAACTGGCGCGCTTCCGGCACGCCAGCCTCGCGCAGGCGTGCGGTCAGCTGACCGCCCGAAACCTGCCGCAACGCTTGCAGCAGTTCATCCAGCAACCCCATGCCACGCCGCACTGCCCAGCGGATGGTCAACAAGCTCAGCAGCAAGGCCAGGCCGCACAGGCTCAGCAGTTGTTGCAGGGAGTCCCAGACTTCGTCGATCTCATCCCTAGCATCGACAGCGATCAGCACCCGGCGCCCGTCATTGAGGTTCAGCAACCGACTACTGCTGTGGCGCTCCCCCAACAGCTGGCGGCCCAGCCATCCATCCAGGCCCGTCTCCAGCGGCAACTGCGGCGCTTCACCCGCCGCCAGCCAGTGCACCCGCACATGGCGCAGGCTCTGGGTCAGCCGCGGCTGCAGGCTTGCCGGGTTGCGTTCGGCGGTGTCACCAAGGTACGCCACCACGGCTTCGGCGGACTGCAACTCACGCTCCACGTCAGCCACCGCCTGGTGCAACAGCACGCCGGCACAGGCCAGCGTCACCAGGGCGAAGCAGCTCGTGACCCAGAGGTTGATCCGCCACAGGGCCGACAGATTGACAAGGCGCACAGGCGATTCTCCTTGGGGCGTCATGGCCCATCGTGCTCCCCATCCTAAAGCCGCAGCACCGGTGCAGAATTACTACCTTGGTACCGGCCTAGCGCTACTTTCTGCATATTTCCCCCTCTCGGCG
The DNA here is from genome assembly GCA_947090765.1 of Pseudomonas sp. MM223. Classification (NCBI taxonomy): domain Bacteria; kingdom Pseudomonadati; phylum Pseudomonadota; class Gammaproteobacteria; order Pseudomonadales; family Pseudomonadaceae; genus Pseudomonas; species Pseudomonas sp. MM223. The sequence goes on from OX352322.1 coordinate 3,891,746, forward strand.
GGCTTCCTATGCTGGCGCTATCTGCCGTGGAGAGTGTTATGCGCCAGCCTGCCCACCTTGCCCTGACCTGCCTGCTGGCCCTGGCCGCGATGTTGTCTGCGCCGATGGCGCCCGCCGCAGAAGCGTTGCAGGTACGCATCGGCTACCTGGGCTATCGCCCCGACCCTGGCCCGCTACTGTCCAACATCATCCCCGAGCCCGCCGATGCCGGGCTGCAAGGGGCGAAACTGGCGATTGTCGACAGCAACAGCACCGGGCGCTTCCTGAAGCAGCAGTTCCAGCTGACCAACGCCACGGTAAACAGCCCCGAAGCCCTGCTGCAGGCAGCCAAGGCCCAGCACGACCAGGGCCTGCGGCTGTTCGTGGTGGATGCCCCGGCCGCCAGCCTGCGCGCATTGTCTGCCGCCCTGCCGGACAGCCTGCTTTTTAACGCCGGCAGCCCCGACGACAGCCTGCGCAGCAGCCAGTGCCTGGGTAATGTGCTGCACAGCCTGCCGGGGCGAGCCATGCTGGCCGATGCCCTGGTGCAATTTCTGGTGCTGCGCAAGTGGCAGCGCGCGCTGCTGGTGGTGGGCCAGACCGAAGACGACCAGGCCTACGCCGCCGCCCTGCGCCGTTCGGTAAAGCGCTTTGGCATGCAACTGGTCGCGGAAAAAACCTGGACCTTCGACAACGACCAACGCCGCAGCGCCCAGGCCGACATGCCGCTGTTTACGCAAACCGCCGAATACGACGTGGTGCTGGTGGCCGACGAGCGCGGCGACTTCGGCGAGTACCTGCCCTACCAGACCTGGTACCCACGCCCCGTGGCTGGCACCCAGGGCCTGACCCCCACTGGCTGGCACAAGACCGTGGAAACCTTTGGTGCTGCACAGCTGCAAAAACGCTTTGAGGCCCAGGCCGGGCGCTGGATGAATGATCGCGACTTTGCCGCCTGGATGGCCGTGCGCAGCGTTGCCAGCGCGGCCAGCAAGCTGCGCCAGGCCGAGCCACGTGCGCTGCAGCAGTTGCTGCTCAGTGAACAGCTGCCACTGGACGGTTTCAAGGGCCGCAAGCTCAGCTACCGCCCATGGAATGGTGAACTGCGCCAGCCAATCCCACTGGTGCAACCACGCGCCTTGGTCAGTACCTCGCCGCAGGAGGGTTTCCTGCACCCCTTCAACGAAATGGACAGCCTGGGCTACGACAAGCCTGAAGTGACCTGCAGCTACCCCTGACCCGATAACCACAACAATAAGGAATTCGCCATGCGCCGCCCCCTCTTCCACCGGGCCCTGCTTTACCCCAGCCTGCTGTCGGCCGCCCTGGCGCTGGCCTGTGGGCATGCCATGGCCGCCACCGCCTGGGTGTCCAACGAGAAAGACAACAGCCTCAGCCTGATCGACATGCAAACGCTGGAAGTCACCGATACCCTGCCGGTAGGCCAGCGCCCGCGCGGCCTGCTGCTGTCCCACGACAACAAGCTGCTGTACATCTGCGCCAGCGATTCGGACCGGGTACAGGTGATGGACGTGGCCACCCGCAAGATCATCAAGGAACTGCCCTCCGGCAAGGACCCCGAGCAGTTCGCCCTGCACCCCAACGACCGCTGGCTGTACGTGTCCAACGAGGACGACGCGCTGGTGACGGTGATTGACACCGTCACCGACAAGGTGCTTGGGCAGATCGACGTCGGTATCGAACCCGAAGGCATGGCGGTGAGCCCCGACGGCAAGTGGGCCGTCAACACCAGCGAAACCACCAACATGCTGCACTGGATCGACACCAGCACCCAGACCCTGGCCGACAGCACCCTGGTCGATCAGCGCCCGCGCTTCGTCGAGTTCAACAAGGACGGCTCGCGGCTGTGGGCCTCAGCGGAAATCGGCGGCACGGTGACCATCCTCGACGTGGCCACGCGCCAGGTGCTTAAAACCCTCAACTTCCAGATCAAGGGCGTTCACCCTGACAAGGTCCAGCCGGTGGGCATCAAGCTGAGCGCCGACGGCAAGTACGCCTTCGTCGCCCTGGGCCCGGCCAACCATGTGGCCGTGATCGATGCCAATACTTATGAGGTACTCGACTACCTGTTGGTCGGCCGACGGGTCTGGCAGCTGGCATTTACCCCGGACCAAAGCCAGTTGCTGGCCACCAACGGGGTCAGCGGCGACGTTTCGGTGATCGACACCAAGACCCTCAAGGTGCTCAAGTCGGTGAAGGTCGGGCGCTACCCCTGGGGCGTGGTGGTAACACCATGAATGCCCTCGAAGTCAGTGATGTGAGCTTCGCCTACGGCCAGCGCGAAGCGCTCAAACAGGTGGGTTTCAGCCTGGCGCCCGGGCGCTTCGCCGCGCTGCTGGGCCCCAATGGCGCCGGCAAGTCGACCTTGATCGCCCTGCTTACCCGCCTGTACGACCTGCAGCACGGCGACATCCGCGTGTGCGGCTGCTCGCTGCGCAACGCTGCACGCCCTGCCCTGCGCCAGCTGGGCGTGGTGTTTCAGCAAAGCACTTTGGACCTGGACCTGAGCGTTGAACAGAACCTGCGTTACCACGCCGCGTTGCATGGCCTGTCGCGGCGCCAGAGCAACCTGCGGGTCGACGCCGAACTGGCCCGCCAGGGCCTTGGCGAGCGACGGCGCGACCGTGTGCGCGAGCTGAATATCGGCCATCGGCGCCGGGTGGAAATTGCCCGCGCGCTGCTGCATGAACCGCGCTTGCTGCTGCTCGACGAAGCCAGCGTCGGCCTTGACCCGGCCAGCCGCCTGGCGCTCAACCAGCACCTGCGCCGGCTGTGCCGCGAGCAGCAGTTGAGTGTGTTGTGGACCACCCACCTGCTGGACGAAGTGCAGCCCAGCGATGATCTGCTGATTTTGCATCAAGGGCGCCTGGTGGCCAGCGGCACCGCGCATGCCCTGAGCCAACAACACGGCGGTGACCTCGACAACGCCTTTGCCCGGCTGACCAGCACGCCCTCCGGAGCCCATGCCCTATGAACGCTTACTGGCAATGTTTCAACGGCATCATGCTGCGCGAATGGCTGCGCTTCGTGTTGCAGCGCACCCGCCTGCTCAGCGCCCTGGTGCGCCCGCTGCTGTGGTTGCTGGTGTTCGCTGCCGGGTTTCGTGCAGCGCTGGGCATTGCCATCATCGAGCCCTACGACACCTATATCCCCTACGAGGTGTACATCATCCCGGGCCTGGCCTGCATGATCCTGCTGTTCAACGGCATGCAGGGCTCGCTGTCGATGGTCTACGACCGTGAGATGGGCAGCATGCGGGTATTGCTGACCAGCCCGTTGCCACGGCCGTTTCTGCTGGGCAGCAAACTGTTGGCGACCTCGTTGATTTCCCTGCTGCAGGTGTATGCCTTCCTCGCCATTGCCTGGCTGTACGGCGTCCAGCCACCGGCTGCGGGCTTGCTGCTGGCGCTGCCGGCAATGCTGCTGGTGGCCTTCATGCTCAGCGCCCTGGGGCTGTTGCTGTCGAACGCGATCCGTCAGCTGGAGAACTTTGCCGGGGTGATGAATTTTGTGATCTTCCCGCTGTTTTTCCTGTCATCGGCGTTGTACCCGCTGTGGAAGATGCGCGAGGCCAGCCAGTGGTTGTACTGGCTGTGTGCCGTGAACCCGTTTACCCATGCGGTAGAACTGGTGCGCTTTGCCCTGTACGAGCGCTTGAACCTGCTGGCATTGGTGGTGTGCCTTGGGTTGACGGCGCTGTTCACCCTGCTGGCGATACTCACCTTCAACCCCCAGCATGCGGCGCTGCGCAAACCGCGCTGATTAACCAGGCCTGTGAATGCGCTTTTCTTGTGGGGGCGGCCTTGTGTCGCGATTGGGCTATCTACATCCCTTTCAGCGACTGGCCATCTACTACTTTAGTACTGCATTAGCTGTCTATCGTCGCATTCACAAAGCACCGCCACTGGCATGTAATGGGCCTATAACAAAAAGGAAAATCCCATGCCACGTGCCCTGCGCCCCTTGTTGGCTGCCATTTCGCTGAGCCTGTCGCTGGGTGTCGCCCAAGCCGACACCGCGCCGCTGTTCTCTGCCGACGGCTATCGCGCCACCCTCTACCGCAGCCCGACCCCGCAGCAGGTCGAAGGCGGCCAGGTCATCGACACTGCCACGTTACAGCACCTGTTGGGCCAGACCCCCAAACCGGTACTGATCGATGTCTACCGCCGCCAATGGCTGCAAGGCCGCTTCATCGAAGACGAACCCCACGCCAACCTCCCCGGCAGCCTGTGGCTGGCCAACACCGGCGACGGCGAACTGAGCCCGGCCTGGCAGGACTACTTCGTGCGTAACCTGCAAAAAGCCACCGCCGGGCACCCGGAGCAACCGCTTGTCTTTTACTGCCGCTCCGATTGCTGGTTAAGCTGGAACGCGGTAAAACGCGCAAAGGCCCTGGGCTACGACAACCTGTACTGGTACCGCGATGGCCTGGACGCCTGGCAGCAGGCCAACCTGCCGCTACAACCGGCGCAACCTGTGCCCTTCCCCTGAAGCTATTGCCTGCGAACACGTGCCCCGCCCCATCCAATAAAAACAAGGTGAAAAGGCCATGTACAAAATTTTGATTGCCGACGATCACCCCCTGTTTCGCGAAGCCATCCACAACGTCATCAGCGACGGCTTCCAAGGCAGCGAGGTCATGGAAACGGCCGACCTGGACAGCGCCCTGGCATTGACCCAGGCGCACGACGACCTTGACCTGATCCTGCTCGACCTGAACATGCCCGGCATGCACGGCCTCAACGGCTTGATCACCTTGCGCAACGAGGCCCCGACCACGCCAGTGGTGATCGTGTCGGCCGAGCAGGAAAAGCAGATCGTGCTGCAGGCCATCACCTACGGTGCCGTGGGCTTCATCACCAAGTCCTCGCCACGATCACAGATGATCGAAGCGATCGAGCAGATCCTCAACGGCAATGTCTACCTGCCGCCCGACATCATCCGTGCCCAGAAAAGCAGCACCAGCCGGCGCCACAACGATACCCCGAGCTTCCCGCCGGAAATGCTCCAGGCCCTGACCCGCAAGCAACTGCTGGTGCTTGAGCGCATGACCAAAGGCGAATCGAACAAACAGATTGCCTATACGCTGGATATCGCTGAAACCACGGTCAAGGCGCATGTTTCGGCGATCTTGCGCAAGCTCAATGTGCATAATCGGGTACAGGCCATCTTGAGTGCTGGTGATATCGATTTTGCCGATTACCTGCGGCGTTAGCCTGTTCTGGCCTCTTCGCGGGTAAACCCGCACCTACAGGGTGTTGTAGGAGCGGGCTTGCCCGCGAAGAGGCCAGCGGCTATGTCATGCTGTTGGCCAATAAGTGGCTCATCGCCGTCTTGAGCTTCATCGGCCGCACGGGCTTGTGCATCAGGGTATGGCCCAGCTCGCGGATCTGCTGTTTGAGGTCGTTGCTGTAGTTGGCGGTGATCATCAGCGCCGGTAGCGGCTGAGCGCGGCGGGCATTGATCCGGGCCACGGCGTCGACACCGTTGCAGTCGTTGTCCAGGTGGTAGTCGGCAATCAGCAGGTCAGCCTCGGCGTGGTAATTGTCCACCTGGCGCGCCAGGTCTTCCTCCGACAGCGCCGTGACCACCTGGCAGCCCCAGCCCTCCAGCAAGGTGCGCATGCCGGCGCAGATCGCGGCATCGTTATCCAGCACCCACACCCGCGCCCCATGCAGGCGTTCAAGCATCGGCTCGCAAACCACCGGGCTTGGCGGGGCCTTGGGCGCAGTGGCGCTCAGTGGCACTTCAACAGCGAACACCGAGCCTTTGCCAAGCCACGAGCGCACGCGGATCCGGTGGCCGAGAATACCGGCAATCTTTTCCACGATCGCCAGGCCCAGGCCCAACCCGCGGTCCTGGTCCGGGCGCTGGACATCACCGCGCTTGAACTCCTGGAACATTTCTTCCAGATGCTCTTCGGCAATGCCGATACCACTGTCCCACACTTCGATCCGCAGGCCACCACGCTGGCGCCGACAGCCCAACACCACGCGCCCACTGCGGGTGTAGCGAATGGCATTGCTAAGCAGGTTACGCAGGATCCGCGCCAGCAGCTGGATATCACTGCGCACCACCGCGCAGCAGCCTACAAAATGCAGCTCAAGCCCTTCACTGCGCGCCACCTGGGCGTATTCGGCAGCCAGGTTATCCATCAGTTCGCTGAGGGCGAACGGGGCGACATCGGCCTTGATCACCCCGGCATCGAGTTTGGAAATATCCACCAGGGTGCCGAGCAGGTTTTCCACATCCTCCAGCGAGTTGCTGACATTTCGCACCAGATGGGCACTGTCTTGCGGCTCGCGGCGCTCAAGCAGCGCGCTGGTGAACAGGCGCGCCGCGTTCAGCGGTTGCAGCAGGTCGTGGCTGACCGCAGCGAGGAACTTGGTTTTCGACAGGTTGGCCTGTTCGGCCTCGCGCTTGGCTTCCCGAAGGCGCGACTCGGCCCGGCTGCGCTCTTCGATTTCACGCAGCAACTGGTCGTTGAGGCTGGTCAGTTCAGCAGTGCGTTCGCGCACCCGTTGCTCCAGGTGTTGATAGGCCTGGTGCAGCGCCTGGGCGGTATTGCGGCGCTCGGTAATGTCGCGGATCAATACGAAGATACCCACCACATCGCCATTGGCCAGGCGGTTCGGCACGTAGGAGCGCAGCATGTAGCGCTCCTGGCCATTGATGTTGGTTTCGGCAAATTCGAACGTGACGCTCTCCCCCGCCAACGCCCGCGCCACATAGCCTTCCAGCCGCTGGTAATGGTGCTCGCTGTGGGCCTCTCGCAGGCTCTGGCCGAGCATGACGCCATGGGGCCAGCAATACCACTCTTCATACACCTTGTTGGTGAACTCGTAGACCAGATCGGCATTCAGGTAAGCGATCAGCGCCGGGACATTGTCGGTAATCAGGCGAATCTGGTGCTGGTGGGCGGTCTCGGCCCGCTGCCGGGCCTCGCTGAGCAGGCGGTTGACCGCCTTGAGCTCCGCCATGGCCTGGTTCAGGGCATCGGTGCGTTCACGCACCTGCTCGGCCAGTACCACCGAATGCTGGAACGCCGCATAAGGGTCGTTGCCCCGCGTTACCCCCGACTCGATGCGTTCAATCAACGCGCCGTTGATCCGCTGCAACTTGTGGTTTTCGTGCTGCAGCCGGCTGACCTCGGCCTGCAGTTCAGCGCCCGACGGGAGGCCGGTTGCGGGCAATGGCGACCCCGGTGAAGGTCTGGTTGATATGCATGCCATTGAACTGTTCTCCGTAGGTGTTGAAGCCGATCACCCGTTGCTCGCGCAAGAACGCACCGACCGGCTCCAGGCCGTGATGGGCTTCCAGCTCCAGGCGCCGCAGAAAGCAATCGCAACCAATGGTCAGCAGCGGCGGGCCAAGGCGCTGGTGCAAACCGTCGAACAGCTGGTGCAGGTTCGGCAACAGCGGGCCCGGGGTCATGGCTGTGAGCACGATGCCGTTTTCCACCGCACAGTAGAAACTCAGGCTCAGGTCCGGATGCACTTGCTGGATGGCCCGCACGTAATACTGGTCATGAATGCGCACCGCCAGCGGATGCGCGGCGAACACCCGGTAATCAAGCGCAGCCACCGGCACGCCGATGTGCCGGGCGTACTCTTCGGCAGCCGGCTCGGCGTTCAGCTCGAAGACCCGCCGCTGGGCGCTGTCGGCTCCGGTCACCACCAGTTTTTCCTGCCGTGGCAGGATGTGGTGTGTGGTGAATACTTCGAAATCGAGCCACGTATTGACCAGCACCACCACTGCGGCACCGTTGTGGAACGTACCGCCGAAGTACACATGGGTGCGGGTCAGGTAGTTGTCGTCGCCGGCCGAACCGCCAAAATGCGGGATATCCCCCAGCGCCGCGCTGAGGGCGGCCAGCACCATCTCTTCACGGCTGGACAGCCCGTCGAGCAGCGTCAGGGCGAAGCTGTGGCCCTTGATCGGCGCCAGGGTGTTGCTGCGACAGGTGCCGACCAAACGCTCGACCATCTGCTGCGCGTCGATCAGGCTGAAGCGTTCCATTTCATCGATCAGCCCGGTGGCGATGGAAAAGTGCCGGTGATCGAAACCCACCGCCGTGACGCAATTGCGGCCGTAGCCCAGCGGGGTGATTTCACCGGCGCTGGTGCAGCCGACCAGGCGGATGCCGCCGAAATGCTGTTCCAACGCTTCGCCCAAGGCTTGCAAGTCGTATTCGGCGGAACAGAAGAACAGCACGAACCCCAGGTGCGGGTGCAGCAACTGCCGCGCCAGGTCCTGGGCGGCCAGCCGTGCATCGGTGGCCTGGGACATGGCGCTGACCACACCGTCGTTTTGAGCCTGCTGCATCGTGGTCTCCGGCGCGGGGGTGGCTGAGGGGTCAGTGTACGAAGGTGGTGACGGGGGACGAATGCTACTTGGGTAGCGGGTGGGCGGTTCCATGGGTGTAAATTCGCCAAGTTGCGCAGGGCCATGTAGGAGCGGCCTCGTGCCGCGAAAGGGCTGCGAAGCAGCCCCGGCAATCTTTGCATTGCGGCTGAAATCCCGGGGCCGCTTTGCGGCCCTTTCGCGGCACGAGGCCGCTCCTACAGTTGACCGCGTTGCCTACCAGGTCAACACGGCACCCACCGCAAAGGTATCGGTGTCTTCGTTCTGCGCACTGGTGTCATGCCCGTCGATGGAAAACTGGTTGTACTCGGCCACCAGCTTGAGGTTGTCGTTTACATCGTGGAACAGCGCCACACCGCGGGTCTCGTAGTCCGCCCCGCTGCCCACCGCGCCGTTGCCATCGTCCTTGGTCTTGCCATAGGACAACGCCACACGGTTCTTGCCGAACTTGTACGAGCCCTGCAGCAGGTAACCGTCGCTGTCGACATTGCGCAACACCGGTTCGCCCGCGTTGTTGGTGAAGAACGGGTTGATGCCCTTGGCCTGGAACCCCGAGCCGGTCAACGACCAACCGCCCATCTTCGCCTGCACCCCGTAACCCACCCCCTTGGACGTGACCGTTTCTACCGTCGAGTCCGTGTTGTCGGAGGTCTGATAGCTGCCGTTGACCCAGCTGTAGATCTGCGCCCCGCCCAGGTCGAACTGGTAGGTGATCTCGCTTTCGGTGCGCGGGTTTTCCTGGTAGGCCTTGCCGGTCGGGCTGCTGTCGTTGGTGTCTACCGGGTCCATGATGCCCACCGCTACCCGCAGGCCATCCATCACCGGCGTGCGGTAGGTGATCTGCGAGGTGGGGAACGGGTACGGGTAGCCGCTGCCGATGTTGCCGAACGACACGCCGCCGCCATCCACCAGCCCCAGCGTGTCGCTGACCTGGCCATAACCGGCCAGCAGCTCGTCCAGCAGGATGTTGGATCGGGCGAACAGCCCGAAGTCCTTGCCGATCAGCACCTCGCCCCACTCGGGGTTGGCCACGGTACCGTAGAACTGGCGCACGTCGATGGCGGTGTCGGTGCCATTGGTTTCACTGTCGTTGATCGTGACCCAGAACGAAGCACGCGCGCCAAGCTTCAGGTCATCCACCTGCTTGCCCATGTTGAAGCCCAGGTAGTTGGGCAAGAAGCCCATTTTCACCCGCGACTGGCGGCGATCGAACTGCTCGCCCTCGCGGTCGACCTTGCTGTTGACGTAGAAGGCGTTGATGTAGCCGTCGGTAGAGAACGTTGTCTGGTCCTTGTCGTACAGCATGATCTCGGCTTCGGCTACGCCGCTCAGGCCCAAGGCAGAAAAGCTGGCGATGGCGGCTGCGAGAAAACGAGGCGGCAGGTGCTTATTGTTGTTGTGCATGGCGCGCTCCAAACGGGGACTGGATGTCGGAGGCGATTATCAGAAGTGGGCAAATTGCCGGGTACGCTGCTTTGGCGCGGGGTGGTGGGTGCTTTGGGCTGGCGGGAGTGGCGTGATGAATTGGTCGCGGTACCGGGCCGGGCCAGGAGGCAAGACTTAGGGCGTACGCATGAATGGTTGGCGAGTATCAATACACCTGAACGAACTGGGGCCGCCTTGCGGCCCATCGCCGGCAAGCCAGCTCCCACAAGATCACCACCGGCCCTGAGACCTGTGCAATACCTGTGGGAGCTGGCTTGCCGGCGATGGGCTGCGCAGCAGCCCCATTGATACAGATTGCGCTGAGCTCGTCCTTCAGGAAGCAAGCGCCTGCGAGCGCTGGCGCACGGGCATTTCATAGCGGTGCGGTTGCTGCCAGGCCAGCCGTGCCTGCACGTCGGCCGCTGCGTCCATTACCTTCTGCGCCCAGTTTTCGTCTTTCGGGCACACCACAACAACGCGAAAACCGTGGTCGACACCTTCCAGCCGCACGCCTTCGGAATCATCGACATGCAAATCGATATCGAACGCCGATGGCAACTTCGAAGGCGAATTCTCCAGGCCGTTCTGGGCCAGGATATGCTGGTGCCGGTCACTGTTGACCACACCATCGACATGAATGCCATAAAGCATCAGCCAGCGGCGGATGTAGGACGGTGTGCGCCCCGACGAGGTGTAGATCCAGATGCTACAGCCCTGGCGGCGCAGGTCACGGATCAGCGAGCGTGTGCCACTGCGCAGGGGCTCGCCCAGCCAGCGATGGACGAAGTTCGGCAGCTTGCTGTCTTCGGCGGCGGCGTGCTCGGGCAGGCAGGCGAGCGTGTCGTCGATATCGAACGAAATGCGTACCTGGCCACGCTTGAGCTTGCGTTCAAGGGCTTGGCGCCCGCGTGCGAACATGGATGAACGTTGCATCAGCGGCGCCCCTCACAGACAGGCACAGGCGTGCCGCTCAGGAAGAACTTGCCGGGCTCGGGCGCCTTCGCTTCAAGGAAAGCGGCGTACTTTTTCTTGATCTTGGGTAGTTCGTACAAAGCCTTGACACCGTGTTTAGCGGAGTTGCGTATGACCGAGGACGGGTTGAAGTAACCCTCGGCGTTGTCCAGCGACAGCACGAATGGCGGCAGCCCGGCACGCATCAGCAAGTAGCTGACAATGAGCGAACCCGTGCGGTTGTTGCCTTCGATGAACAGCTGCGGTTTGCTGAGGATACGTACATAAACACCGGCTGCCCGCTTCCAGATCGAATCGCTGCGGTACGAGCAGTACCAGTTGTACAAATCCTTGATGCCACCTTCCACGTTGTTGAAAAAGTGTGCCTCGGTTGCGGCAAGGTGCGGGGCGAATTCCAGGCGACGGGCCGGGTCGCTGCCGCACAGCACGGTGGCATTGATTTCCAGCATCAGGTTCAGCTGTTGCAGGTCGAAAAGGTCGATACCGCGAGCGACATAGTCGTCAATCAGCGCATAGCCTTCAAGTACGTTCAGCAGCACCTCGTCGGTAAACGGGTCCCGCGGTTCGGTGAAATGCTGGCTGAGTTCGGCAAAGCGGCCCTGCACCTCGCGCAGTGCGCGCTCTACCGCTGAAAGATCTAGACGACGCATCGCTCGCATTGGAAATCCCGGGTAACACTTTAACGGAAGGTAACGCGGCCGGGTGCTGCAACCTCCCTGGCTGCAACACCCGGCCACCTTGGCATGCCTGGTTCAGCTGAACTTGCCGCTGATGTAGTCGCTGGTCAGTTGCTCGCGCGGGTTCTGGAAAATCTGCGCCGTAGGGCCCATCTCGACCAGGTAGCCGGTGCGGGTGCCCTGGGAAATATCAACCGAGAAGAACGCCGTGGTGTCGGCCACACGGATCGCCTGCTGCATGTTGTGGGTCACCAGGGCGATGGTGTAGTCCTTCTTCAGGCTCCACCATCAGTTCTTCAACGCGACGGGTGGCAATCGGGTCGAGCGCCGAGCAGGGCTCGTCCAGCAACAGCACTTCGGGTTCGGTGGCGATGGCACGGGCAATGCACAGACGCTGCTGTTGGCCGCCGGACAGCGACAGGCCGCTGACCTTGAGCTTGTCCTTCACTTCGTCCCACAGCGCAGCGCCTTGCAAGGCGTGCTTCACACGGTCACCGAGGTCGCCCTTGTAGCGGTTCAGGCGCAGGCCGAAGGCGACGTTGTCGAAGATGCTCATCGAGAACGGGTTGGGCTGCTGGAACACCATGCCGATGTAACGGCGCACCACCACAGGGTCAACACCCTTGCCATAGACATCCTGGCCCAGGAAGTGCACATGGCCTTCGAAACGGAAGCCCTTCACCAGGTCGTTCATGCGGTTGAGGCTACGCAGCACAGTACTTTTGCCGCAGCCCGACGGCCCGATGAAGCCGGTGATCTCGTTCTTCCTGATCGGCACATGGCTGTCACGCACGGCCATGAAGTTGCCGTAGAAAATCTTGTCCAGCTTGCAGTCCATGACGATCGGGGTAGCTTCACTGACCATGGGAGCGGCTCTTTGCGCAGTGGATACGTTCAAGTTGGATGCTCCCTTTCTCAATACTTGGGCTTGCCGAAGACTCGGCTCAGAATGTTGATTACCAGCACGATCATTACCAGCACCAGCGAGGCCGCCCAGGCGAGCTCGAGCTGGTTGTCGAACGGCATGCCGGAGAAGTTGTAAATCAGTACGGCAAGCGAAGCCGTCGGGTTCATGACCGCCAGGCTGCCGTCATGGTAGATCCAGTAGTTGCTGAACAACGCGGTGAACAGCAGTGGCGCGGTTTCGCCAGCGGCGCGGGCCACGGCCAGCATCACGCCGGTGAGGATGGCCGGCAGGCCGGTGGGCAAGACGATCTTCCAGATCACCTGGGCACGGGTGCAGCCCATGCCGTAGGCGGCGTCTTTCATGATCTTGGGCACCATCTTCATCGACTCTTCAGCGGTCAGCACCACGATCGGCAGCATCAGTACCGCCAGGGCCACACCACCTGCCGGTGCCGAGTAGGTACCGGTGGTCATCACCACCAGGGCGTAGGCAAACACCCCGGCCAGGATCGACGGCAGGCCGGTGAGCATCTTGGCGGCGAAGCGTGCGGCATTGGCCAGCTTGCTGTCGGGGCCGAGTTCGGCCAGGAACACCGCTGCCAGGATACCGACCGGTACCGCGATGGCGGCGGCAATGCCGACCATGACGAAAGTACCGGCCATGGCGTTGCCAAAGCCGCCACCCATCTCGAAGCCGGTCGGCGGCAGCTCGGTGAACACTTCCAGGTTAAGCCGTGCACCGCCGCGGGTAATCAGCATGTACAGCACGGAAATCAGCGGCACACTGGCCACCAGTGCCGCAAACCATGCCAGGGTGGTCAACACCAGGCTGCGCAGGGCACGGCCTTCCAGCTTGCGTTGCAGGCTGGGCAAAGCGGCTACAGGGGTCGTCAAGTCAGTCATTGTTTGTTACCCCGCTGGGCGTAGAGCATGATCATCGAGCCAAGCACGTTCACCAGCAACGTGATGAACATCAGTACCAGTGCTGCATACATCAGCACTTCGACCTCGTTCGGGCCGGCTTCCGGGAAGTTCAGCGCCAGCAGCGCCGCCAGGGTGTTGGCCGGGGCGAACAAGGAAAGGGAAATGGTGTTGGCGTTGCCGACCAGCATGGCCAGGGCCATGGTTTCACCGAGCGCGCGGCCCAGGCCCAACACCAGCGAACCAAAGATGCCGGTAGCGGCGGATGGCACCATCACCTTGAGGATGGCTTCCCAGTGGGTAGTACCCATGCCATAGGCGGCCTGCTTGGTTTTCATCGGTACGCTGGTCAGCGCATCCTGGGAAACGGCAGCGATGGTCGGCAGGATCATGATCGCCAGTACCAGCGCCGCAGGCAGCAGGCCAGGCCCGCTCAGGGAAGTGCCGAAAAACGGGATCCAGCCCAGCTCGCTGTTCAACCAGGCGGTCAGCGGGCGAATCGCCGGGATGACCACATAGATGCCCCACAGGCCGTAGACCACGCTGGGGATGGCGGCGAGCAGTTCGACGATGGTGCGAAACACCGCGGCGAGCTTGGCCGGAAGGAAATCCTGGGTCAGGAAAATGGCCATGCTGACGCCGAAGAAACCGGCGATCAACAGGGCAATCAAGGCACTGTAAAGCGTACCCCAGATCGCTGGCAGAATACCGTACTTGCCTTGGTTGACGTCCCAGACGCTGCCGAACAGCACGTCAAAGCCGTGCTTTTCGATGCCGGGCAGTGCCTTGCGGCCCACTTCGTAGACCAGCGCGAAGACCAGCGCCAGCACCAGCACCACACCAATGCGTGCAAGCGCACGGAAGGTGCGATCGACCAGGAAGTCTTTCGCAGACGGTGGCTGGCACGCGGAATCGGGGTTATCCGGTATGGCAAAAGGTGTGTTCATGGGCGAGTTCCGGGACTAGGGACAAACACCCCCGGCATGGCTTCATGCCAATGCCGGGAGCGCCTGGGTATTACTGGATGTTGGCCGACGCTTTACGCACCTGGTCGACAACCGACGCAGGCAGCGGGATGTAACCCATCGAGTCGGCGATGGTCTGGCCTTTGGTCAGGCTGTACTCGACCATTTCACGCATGGCCTTGGCTTTTTCCGGGTTGCCGTTGTCCTTGCGGAAGATCATCCAGGTGTAGGAAGTGATCGGGTAGGACTTGGCACCGTCCGGGTCAGGCAGCCAGGCCACCAGGTTTTCCGGCATGTTCACCGCAGCCAGTGCTTCGGCACCGCTCTCTGCGTTTGGCACGACGTATTGGCCAGCCTTGTTCTGCAGCACGGCGAAGTCGACCTTGGCCAGCTTGGCGAAGCCGTATTCGATGTAGCCGATGGCGCCCGGGGTCTGGCGGACGGTGGCAGTTACGCCATCGTTCTTCGGCGACTTGATGAACTTGTCGGTGGCCGGCCAGTTGACGGTGTTGCCCTCGCCCAGGCCTTGTTTGAAGTCAGCATTGATGGCCGACAGGTGCTTGGTGAACACAGCAGTGGTACCGCTGGAGTCGGCACGTACCACCACGGTGATCGGGGTAGCAGGCAGTTTCAGTTCAGGGTTGGCCGCGGCGATTTGCGGGTCGTTCCACTGGGTGATCTTGCCCAGGAAGATGTTGGAGTACACCTCACGTGGCAGCTTCAGCCCTTTAGGGTTGCCCGGCAGGTTGTAGGCCAGGACGATTTCACCGGCGGTCATTGGCAGCAACTGCACGCCTTCGCCAACCTTGGCAATGTCTGCTTCGCTCATGGCCGAGTCGCTGGCGGCGAAGTCGACGGTCTTGTTCAGGAAGTCCTGAACGCCCGCACCGCTGCCCTTGGACTGGTAGTCAACGGTGACGCCAGCAGTGTTCTTGCTGAAGTCCTTGAACCAGGTCAGGTAGATCGGTGCAGGGAAGCTGGCGCCGGAACCTGTCAGGCGAACGTTTTCTGCAGCAAAGGCTGCCGAAGTGGCGCAAAGGGAGACCGCAACGGCGAGTGCAGCAGACTTCATCAGGCGTTTCATCAAAAAGTGCTCCTTGTGATGGCCGGCACACTTTGCATCAGCTGTGTTACAGCTTTGTGACTATTGAGTGGCGCCCCCGTGGTAGAGCTTGTTGCAGGTGCCATCACGGCAGGTTGATGTCATGCGCTGGTAACCGAACGCGGCTATCACTTGGCCACCCCCGCCGACGTGAGCCTTTGCCATGACCGAAACAGAACACGCCTTGATGAGGCGCATCCACCGTGAACTGCTCGACCACAGCGACGAAGAACTGGAGCTGGAACTGGCCGAAGAC
Source organism: Pseudomonas sp. MM223 (assembly GCA_947090765.1). Lineage (NCBI taxonomy): Bacteria > Pseudomonadati > Pseudomonadota > Gammaproteobacteria > Pseudomonadales > Pseudomonadaceae > Pseudomonas > Pseudomonas sp. MM223. Next base: position 3,907,334 of record OX352322.1, read on the forward strand.
GGCCACGACCTGAATGCGCTGTTCGACGAACATGTCGAGGACGGTAGCGAAAAGGCCGCGCGCAGGACCTACTTCCGCGAACTGTTCCGCCTGCAGGGCGAACTGGTAAAGCTGCAAAGCTGGGTGGTCAAGACCGGCCACAAAGTGGTGATCCTGTTCGAGGGCCGTGATGCTGCCGGCAAAGGTGGCGTCATCAAGCGCATCACCCAACGCCTGAACCCCAGGGTGTGCCGGGTTGCCGCCCTGCCCGCGCCGAACGACCGCGAACGCACCCAATGGTACTTCCAGCGTTACGTTTCACATTTGCCGGCCGCCGGTGAGATCGTGCTGTTTGACCGCAGCTGGTACAACCGCGCTGGCGTGGAGAAGGTCATGGGCTTTTGCAACGATGACCAGTACGAAGAGTTTTTCCGTACCGTGCCGGAGTTCGAGCGCATGCTGGCGCGCTCGGGCATTCAGCTGATCAAGTACTGGTTCTCGATTTCCGACCAGGAGCAGCACCTGCGCTTCCTCAGCCGCGTACACGACCCGCTCAAGCAGTGGAAGCTCAGCCCCATGGACCTGGAGTCCCGCCGGCGTTGGGAGGCCTATACCAAGGCCAAGGAAATCATGCTGGAGCGCACCCATATTGCCGAGGCGCCCTGGTGGGTGGTGCAGGCCGACGACAAGAAGAAGGCCAGGCTCAACTGCATCCACCATCTGCTTGGGCAAATGCCTTATGAAGAGGTGGAAGTGCCGATGATCGAGTTGCCGCAACGGGTCAGGAAAGAGGACTACATCCGCAACCCGACGCCGAAGGAAATCATCGTGCCGCAGGTTTACTGATACTTGCCCTGGGCGCTGTGCTCATGCGCAGCGCCTGAGCAAGGTTTTTATCGGGCGCCTTACCCGGCGCTTGGCCACTTGCCTGGGCTTGATCCAGCGGCAGGCGTCGATTTCGTTCAGGGGGCGCGGCTTGTCTGCCGCTTTGCGGGCTTCGAAGAGGTAGTGAATGACCCGCTCCTCGCGGTACTCACTGACAAAGCGCAGTTCATCGAAGGCCAGGCCTGTTTCTTCCGCCATCTCTCGCCGCGCCGCCTGCAGCGGCGTTTCGTCCGGTTCTACCCTGCCACCTGGCAGGTTCCATTTGGCGTTGCGCTTGCGCACGAAAAGCACCTGGCCATCCTTGCGGTAAATGACCGTGGCGCGCAGTTTGATGCCTTTGCGCCTGGCTGTAGCGCTGTCCATTGCCTTCATGCGTCATCCCGGTTCTGCTAGCTGGACTGGAACCCTGCAATGGCTCCTGCCTCAACCCTAAAGGCTCAATGTGTCGATTGGATGACCGAAAGCAGCGAGCCTGCATGTTTTCGCAAAGTTCAACCATTGCCTGCAATACCCGCCTCGCCGGCATCCCGGCAACTGTTGCGGGATGCGCATTGGTATTCAGCCTCTGCCCGTGTCGGGTAATTGAGGCTCAGGCGCACCTTCTCCTGAGTGTCATAAAGGTCATAACCCGCTACCAGCTCGGCGGGAAAGCCAAGACGGCGAGGATGGATTTCTTTCTTGAGCGGCACAGCAGGAACCACAACGAAGCGCGTCTGCATGATCGTCCCTCTTCGGCAGTGCTTAAGTATTAGTACTGTTAAGAGAAAGCATCAAGATGACTCATGCATAAATTCGGTTCAGCCTGCAATTCTCGCTATGATGAGTGCGCAAAAGCCCAACAGGCAGATTATCCCAATGCCATAGAACACCGTTCTCCATGGCTGCACACCCAGCAGGTAGGCCCCTGGCAAGGGTGAAAGCAAGGCTCAGCCACACAGTGGGCTGCGCCGCCGTATCCAGGGCGATAGCCAGCCCACCCAAGGCGAAGAAAGCCGGGATGTTTTCCAGATCGTTGGCCCATACCTTGGCGGCGCGGATCACCTCAGGCTGCTCCGCCGCCTGCACAGTGTGTTTGAAGACAGCAGCATCCTCCGGGTTGGTGAACGCCACGAAGCGCAAGCGGTGATAGCCCTGGTAACAGGAGACCATAAACATCTTCAGGAAGAGCACCACCACACACAGCGCATAGACACTCAAGGCGTTGCTCATGGCTTACGTCCCCCGGCAACGCCCCTTTTGACCAGATACAACAGCGGCCCCAACGAAACAAACACAACCGTCAGCAACAGGTAGGGCAGCAACGACACCCCCTTCCCGCCCCGTACTCGGTTGTCCCTTACCATCCAGGCGCAGGCCAGCCCTGCCATCAGGTACAGGTCGATGACCACCTGGGCGGTGTCAGGTCGCGACAGCAGCGTTAGCCCAAACGCCAGCAGCGACTGCTCGGCAGTCATCATCGTCCAGCCGGTATACAGCGAAAACAGCACCAGCAACGCCAGCGCGCAGATACGCAAGCCCATCGTCCTTTCCTCGGTAGGGTTTGCCGGCACAGTAGTGATAGGGTTGCCTGCGCTCAATGACCTGTGAGGTCATGGACGCAGCCATCAAGGACGATCAGGATCAAGGCATGAGTCATCATCTGTTCCATCGTAAAAGCCCTGCGCCGGATACATCGGCAGGCCAGCACCTGCGCCACTTGCGCCAGCAGGCCGGGCTCAGCCAGCTGGCGCTTTCGCTGTTGGCTGGCGTATCGCAGCGCCACCTGAGCCTGCCTGGAAACCGGGCGCGCCAAGGCCAGCCCTGGCACCCTGCATGCCCTGCTTTCAGCGCTTGGTGCGCCGCTGGAGCACTGCAACGAAGTGTTCATTGCCGCCGGGTACGCGCCCCGCTACGCGGCCTCGCCGCTCGACGCGCCTGGCCTGGCATCGGTGCATGCCGCCATCGAACACATCCTGCAAGCGAACAACCCTGCACCTGCAATCGTCATTGACAGCAACTGGGAAGTCATCGCTGCCAATGCCAGTACCGGGCTGCTGCTGGCGATGGTGGGTGTTGCGGCACAGGCGGCGCCTGGCCTGAACCTTCTGGACACGCTGCTGCGCCCTGGCGGGCTGGGCGATCACCTGGCCAATGCGCAGGAAATCCGTGCCGTTGCCTGGCAACGTGCATCCAGGGAGGCCGTGGGCAACCCGACGCTGGCAGAACACTTGCGCAATCTACCGGCCCCGGCCAACCCACAACAGGTGGCAGGTAGCGCGCCAGTGTTGCTGACCCGCGTGAACACTGCCTGTGGCGAACTGCGGTTCCTGTCTACCTTCACCACCTTCGGCATGCCACTGGATATCACGGTGCAATCACTGCGGATCGAGCACCTGATCCCCGCCGACCCACAAACCCGGCAGAGGATGCAGGCGGCGTTTGATCAATGGTCGGCGGTTACAACGTGAACGACAGCGCCTGGCCAAGGAACCTGGCGCTTACCTGATGGCCTGTTTCATTCAGGTCGAACGGCTGGCACATGGCCCCCGTGGTCACCACATCACCGGCCTTCAAGGTCTGCCCACGTTCGGCAGCATGGGCATACAGGTGGGCCAGCGACACCAACGGGTCGGTCGCGGCATCGCCGAACAAGCCGCGGGCGCGTAACTCGCCGTCTACGTACACTTCGGTGGTCTCGGCCAGGTCGGCCAGCAGTGGCACATTGATGCCTGCGCCGAGGTTGTTGCCCACGACCAGCGCTTCGAAGCCCACGTTGTCCGCCACGAAGCTTGGCCAGCCGACGCGCTTGCGATCGACGAAGCGTGAGCGCACCACTTCGAAGGTGACGCAGGTAGCGCGGATATCTTCGCTGGCCGGCAAACGCCCGGCTTGCGGGGGGATATCGCGGTCAAGCACGAAGGCGATCTCGCATTCGATGGTCACAGGTGTCACGGCCGGCAGCTCGATGTGCGCACCATCAGCGTGGCAGCGCTTTGCTTCCAGCTGGCCAATCAGCGGCCGGGACAGGTTGGCCGCACGCATGCCTGCGGGGCTGCCGACACCCAGCTTCCACCCTGCGCGCTGGCCAGCGGCGGCGGCAAACAACTGGTCCTGGCTGTCATAGCCTTGTTTCAACGTTTCGGGCCTGAGGCTGGCGGGCAGTTCCGTCAGCAGGTCGCCGCTGCGCCAGTGCTGCAGTAACAAGGCCGCAGTGCGTTGGTGTACGAAGAGCGAACTGTTCATCAAGACCTCATGGAAATGGGCGATGCCGGGCAACAGATGCTAGGGCCTGAAATTGATAAGGATAAATATATTGTCATGATGCCTGGCATCACAAACCGTTATGAAAAGTTTTCGCGAAGCTGATGCGATCCTTGTGGGAGCGGCCTTGCCGGGGCGCCGGACCGGTCGGAAAGGGCCGCAACGCGGCCCCAGCTGTTCGGCGTTCCTGCCAGGATCTGGGGCCGCTTTGCGGCCCTTTCCGACCGGTCCGGCGCCCCGGCAAGGCCGCTCCCACAGGGTTTTCACAGGCCCAGCGATCAGCTGTCGGTGGAAACCGGCTGCTTCAGCAGCAGTACATAAGCCATCGCCGCCACCGCCGCCACCGCAGCACTGATCAGGAACGCCGAAGCAAACGACCCGGTCTGCTGGATGCTGAACCCGGTCACGATCGGTGCCACCGAGCCTGCCAGGTAGCCACCAAAGTTCTGGATCGAGCCAAACGAGGCCACCCGCTGGCTGTCGACCACGGTGTTGGCAATCATCCAGGCGGTCGAACTGGCCATGTTTACGCTGAACAGTGCGCAGCACAGCAGCGCCACGCTGAGCATGAAGCCGCTGCCGAACGACAACGGAACGGTAAACGCCGCCGCCGCGAACAGCGCCGTCACCACTACCCGCTTGCGGCTGCCCAACACACTGGCGCCGTGCTTCACCAGGCGGTCGCAGATGCGGCCCGCAACAATGGTGCCCAGCGCGCCGAATACATAGGCCAGCGAAACCACCCAGGCTGTCTGGTACAGGCTCAGGCCATGCTCACGTTCGAAGTAGCCCGGCAGCCAGGTCAGGTGCAGCCACAGCATGTAGATCACCCCCATGAAGCCCAGTACCGCGCCCCAGGTGCTCTTGTGGCGGAACAGCTCGGCCCAGGCCGCCAGTTGTGCCCGCAGGCTCGGCCTGGCGCTTGCCACCGGCTGTTTATGGGCCTGTGTCGCCAGCAGCCGCTCACGTTCCTCGGCAGGCAGCTCGGCCAGGTAACGCGCCTTGCTTTTGTAGAAGGCAAACCAGCAGGCGGCGACCAGGATGCCGAACACCCCGGTGACAATGAACATGCCACGCCAGCCCCAGGTGATCATCAGCAGCGTCAGCAACGGCGGCGCCAGGCAAGGCCCGATGCAGGTCGATGACAGCACGATGCCCGTTGGCGTGCCGCGCTTCTCGGCCTCGAACCACTCCGCCAGCGCTTTGGCCGCCGAGGGGAACATTGGTGCTTCGCCAATCCCCAGCACTACACGCAACCCGATAAACGCGGAAAAACTGTTGATCAGGCCGGAGGCCGTCTGCGCCACCGACCAGCCCAGCAGTGCCGCCCCCAGCGAGATCTTGCTGCCCAGGCGGTCGATGATCATGCCCAGCGGCAACTGCGAGAAGGCATACGCCAGGGAAAACGCCGACAGCAAAATGCCCATCTGTGACGGCGTAATGCCCATGTCACGCTGGATCGAAGTATTGGCAATCGACAGCGCACTGCGGTCGACGTAGTTGATGATGCCGATCACCAGCAACAGGCTGACGGTGATGACCTGGTATTTCCTGAACGGGTTCGAACTCACGACCGCTTCCGGCGAGCGGCCGAGCTCGGCTTGCGCATACTTGGTATTCATGGGCGTTCACTTTTGTTGTTATTGATTGAACAGCGGATTGGCGCCTTACATCGACGCTTCTAGCAACCCCTGGTAGTCCTCGGCAGACGCCTCACGCGGGTTGGTCCGATGGCTGTGATCGGCCAACGCGCCCTGGATTATGCGTGGGAACTGCTCCTCGCTTACACCCAGTTCACGCAGGCCGGTCGGCAGGCCCAACGCGTGGGTCATGTTGCGGACGGCCTGTTCGATCTGGCTTTCATCGGCCAGCCCCATCGCCTGGGCGATACGCGCCATCTTGTGTTCGTTCAGCACGGTTTCGGCCTTGCGGTTGAAGGTGATGACTGCAGGCAGGAAGATTGCGTTGAGGGTGCCATGGTGCAGGCGCGGATTGATCCCGCCCAAGGCATGGCTCAGGCTGTGCACACAGCCCAGGCCCTTCTGGAAGGCCAGCGCACCTTGCAGCGAAGCGCTCATCATGTTGATACGCCCATCGAGGTTCTGCGGGTCTCGTGTTGCGCTTTCGATGAAGCGCCAGGCGCGCCACAGGCCGTCCAGGGCGATGCCGTCGGCAGGCGGGTTGAACGCAGGCGCCATGAAGGTTTCCAGGCAGTGGGCAATCGCATCCATGCCGGTGGCTGCGGTAAGTTGCGCAGGCAGGCCAAGGGTCAGCGCCGGGTCGCAAATGGCAGCCTTGGGCACCACATGGGGCGAGATCACGCCCACCTTGCGCCCGTCATCGAGAATCAGGATGGCGCCCCGCCCTACCTCACTGCCGGTCCCGGCCGTGGTCGGCACGGCAATCACCGGCGCAGTTGCCGGCGTGATTCGCGCCAGGCCGCCCTCGATCACCGCAAAGCTTTTCAATGGCCCTTCGTGCCGCGCACACACGGCCACACCTTTGGCCAAGTCGATTGCCGAGCCGCCGCCAATGGCGATGATCCCATCACAGCCGCACTCCTTGAACATGGCCACGGCTTCACGCACCGCGTTCTCGTTGGGGTTGGGTGGCGTAGCGTCGTAGATCGGCAGTTGTGCAGTGCTGCCGGCGAAGGTGTTCAACGCCGTATCGACGATACCGGCAGCGCGTACACCGCGGTCGGTCACGATCAAAGGCCTGGTTATACCAATGCGCTCGCATTCGGCAGGCAACAGGGCAATGGCGCCGATATCGAATTGGATCTGGGTGATGTAGTTGATCAGGGACATAAGGCTCAGCAGGCTCCTGGCATTGTTGTTCTGGGCGGTTTAGCCGCACTGGATGCGACACCGTGCAGCGCCAGTATAGGAATGCGCGCCTGGCCATGGTATTGAGAACAATCCATAGCGGTATAACCAGGACGCATACCCGATGACCCCATCACTCAATTCCATCATGTCCCGGCTGCACGCCCGCCACCTGCGCCTGCTGATCGAGCTGGACGAGCACCGCTCGCTGCTGGGCGCAGCCAGCAGCGTCGGGCTTACCCAGCCCGGTGCCAGCAAGGCACTGCAGGAAATCGAAACCACCTTCGGCACCGTGCTGTTCAACCGCACCAACCGCGGGCTGGAGCCCACAGCCGCCGGGCATTGCGCCATCCGCTATGCGCGGGTGGTGCAAACCGATATTTCCAACCTGCGGCATGACCTGGATGCAATCCTGCGCGGTGTGGGTGGCCGGCTGGCGGTAGGCGCCATCATGGGCGCCGTGCCGTTGCTGATGCGGGCCGTGTCGCAGCTCGCCAGTATCCAGCCGCAGATGTCGTTCGAAATCATCGAAGACACCAGCCAGTCGCTGCTGGCGCAGATCGAAAGCGGCCGGCTGGACATTGCCCTGTGCCGCACCAGCGTCAGCAATACGCCGCAGCTGTTTGCCAGCACCTTTGTGCAGGATGAGACGCTGGCGGTCATCGCCAATGTCGACCACCCGCTCAAACACGCACAAACCGTGAGCCTTGCCGAGCTGGCCGAAAGCCGCTGGATCGTTTACCGGGCCAACATGCCGATGCGCGTACAACTGGAGCGCGAGTTCCACGACGCCGGGCTGCGCTTCCCGCTGCACCTGGTTGAAACCACGTCGATCCTGGCGACCTTGTCGCTGCTGCAACACCGCCCCGACTTTGTAGCGCTGGTGTCGATTGACGTGGCCCGGCAATGCGCAATGAACCAGCAAGTGTGCATTCTGCCCTTGGCCATGGCCTCGGTCAGCGACCCTTACGAGCTGGTCACCCGCAAAGGCAGCCAGACGACGCCGGCCATGGATACCCTCACCGAACTGCTGTTGCAGGGCGGACAGCACAACAACAGTTAGTTGTGTTTTCAGGCAGAAACAGCCCATCACAGGCATCTAAAAGCCTGATTTTACTGGACTAAAACATTGGCACAGCAGCTGCAATGCAAGGTCATCCGACTGCATTCGAGCTGCTCATGCCTGACTTGACCGTATCTGCTACTTACGACATTCGCCCACCTGCGGCGCACATCATTCGCGACGACGCCGAAGCGTTGGCCGTCGCTTATCAAGTCGCCGAACTGCTGCGCGAGGGCGCCGCAGAACGCGACCGCAACCGCGAAGTACCCGCCGACATCGTCGACGCGTTTTCCAACAGCGGGCTGTGGGGCATTACCGTACCGCGGGCCTATGGTGGCGCCGAGGTTTCGTTCGCCACACTTGCCCGGGTGATCGCCATCGTCTCCGCTGCCGACCCTTCGCTGGGGCAGATTCCGCAAAACCACTACTGCCTGCTCGAAGACATCCGCCTGCAAGGCACCCCGCAACAGCAACGCTATTTCTACGACCTGGTACTGCAAGGCCATCGCTTTGCCAATGCCCTGTCGGAAACTGGCGGCAAGACCGTGCAGGACATTCGCACGCGCCTGGTCGCCGAAGGTGACGGCTATCGCATCGACGGGCGCAAGGGCTACTGCACGGGTTCGCTATACGCCCACTGGCTCGGCGTGCTGGCGCTGGACGAACAGGACCGTGCCCAGTTGGCCTTCGTACAGCGCGGCAGCCCCGGGCTGGTGATTGTCGACGACTGGAGCAGCATGGGCCAGCGCACCACCTCCAGCGGCACAGTGCTGCTCGACGGCCTACGGGTGCCGGCGTTCAACCTGTTCCCCAGTTACCGCTCCTACGAAAGCCCGACCCTCGCCGGCCCTTTCGCCCAGCTGACCACCGCAGCCATCGACGCCGGCATCGGCCGCGCAGCGCTGGACGACACCATTGCCTTCGTACGCGAGCATGCCCGGCCGTGGATCGACGCTCAGGTCGACAAGGCCAGCGAAGACCCGTTGACCATCATCCAGGTCGGCTCGCTGGAAATTCGCCAGGAGGCCGCCGAGGCACTGCTCGAACGTGCAGGCCAGGCCCTGGATGCGGCCAGGCCCGCACCGAACGAAGACAACGTGGCCCAGGCGTCGATTGCGGTGGCCAAGGCCAAGGTACTGACCACCGAGGCCGCCATCGAGGCCAGCAACCGCCTGTTCGAACTGGGCGGCACGCGCTCGTCGCTGACCCGCCACAACTTCGACCGCCACTGGCGCAACGCCCGCGTGCACACCCTGCACGACCCGGTGCGCTGGAAGTACCACCTGGTCGGCAACTGGGCACTGAACGGCATCAAGCCGCCGCGCCACGACTGGAACTGAGGCCGCGCCAATGAATGACCTGCTGACCAACGTCGACTGGGCGGAAATCGCCCAGGCCTGCCTGGAAACGCTGAGCATGCTGGGCGCCGCGCTGGGCTTTACCGTGCTGCTCGGCCTGCCCCTTGGTGTGCTGCTGTACCTGACCGGGCAGCGCCAGTTGCTGGCGCACGGCCCGCTATACCGAAGCCTGTCGGTGGTGGTCAACGTGCTGCGCTCGCTGCCGTTCATCATCCTGCTGATCGTGCTGATTCCGCTGACCACCCTGCTGACCGGCACTTCGCTGGGGGTGAAGGGCACCATCCCGCCGCTGGTAGTCGGCTGCACGCCGTTCTTCGCGCGGTTGGTAGAAACCGCCCTGCGCGAAGTGGACCGCGGCCTGGTCGAGGCCAGCCAGGCCATGGGCGGCAGCATCGCGCAGATCATCCGCTACACCCTGCTGCCCGAAGCGCGCACCGGGCTGATCGCGGCGGTCACCGTCACTGCCATCGTGCTGGTCGACTACACCGCCATGGCCGGGGTAATCGGCGGTGGTGGCCTGGGCGACCTGGCGATCCGCTTCGGTTACCAACGCTTCCAGACCGATGTAATGGTGGTCACCGTGCTGTTGCTGATCCTGCTGGTGCAGGCGCTGCAGATGAGCGGGGACCGCCTGGTAAGACATTTCACCCGCCGCTGAGCCCCTTCTCTTCTCAGGTACTGACCATGAAAAAGACCCTCACCGCCCTCGCCGCTTTCCTCGCCTTCAGTGCCCAGGCCGCCGAACATCTGGTGGTTGGCGCCACGCCGGTGCCGCACGCGGAAATACTCGAATTCGTCAAACCGGCCCTGGCCAAGCAAGGGGTAGACCTGGACATCAAGGTGTTCAACGACTTCATCCAGCCCAACCTGCAACTGGCGCAAAAGAACCTGGACGCCAACTACTACCAGTACCGGCCGTTCCTCAACGACTTCAACAAAACCCGACACACTGACCTGGTGCCAGTGGTGGGTGTGCATATCGAACCGTTCGGCGCCTACTCCGCCAAGTACAAGCACCTGGCAGAGCTGCCCGAGGGTGCCAGTGTCGCCATCCCCAACGACCCGGTAAACACTGGCCGCGCCCTGGTACTGCTGGCCGAGGCCGGCCTGCTCACGCTGAAAGACCCGGCCAACCCGCAGTCCACCCAGCGCGACATCACCGACAACCCCCACCACCTGAAAATCCGCGAGCTGGAGGGCGCCATGCTGGCGCGTTCGGTAAAACAGGTCGACCTCGCCTTTGTCTTCGCCAACTACGCCCTGGAGGCCGGCATCGATACCAACAGCGCGTTGATCGTGGAAAAAGGCAAGGACCTGTACGTGGAGTACCTGGTCGCCCGCCCCGACAACCTGCAGGACCCAGGTATCCAGAAGCTGGCCCAGGCACTCAATTCGCCTGAAGTGCGCAACTTCATCCTGACCCGCTACAAAGGCCAGATCGCCCCTGGTTTCTGACCCCTGACGCCCTCTGGTGACAGAGGGCATGGAACCCGAACATGAGCCGTTACCAGCAGCAAATCCAGCCGACCGATGCGCACCTGTGCCTGCGCGGCATCCACAAACACTACGGCACGGTCAGTGCGCTCGACGACATCGACCTGCAGGTACGCCATGGGGAGGTGTTCGGCATCATCGGCCGCAGCGGTGCGGGCAAGTCCTCACTGCTGCGCCTGCTCAACCGCCTGGAAGCCCCCAGCGCCGGCCAGGTACTGATCGACGGCCAGGACATCGCCGGGCTGCACGGCAAGCCCCTGCACGCGTTGCGGCGCAAGGTGGCGATGATCTTCCAGCACTTCAACCTGCTGGCCAACAGCACGGTGGCCGAGAACATCGAGTTGCCGATGCGCATGGCCGGGGTGCCGCAGGCACAGCGCAGCGCACGGGTGGAGGACCTGTTGCGCCTGGTGGGCCTGGCCGGCCGTGGCGGCGCCTACCCCGCACAACTGTCCGGTGGCCAGAAGCAGCGCGTCGGCATTGCCCGGGCGCTGGTGCTGGAGCCACAGATTCTGCTGTGTGACGAAGCCACGTCGGCGCTGGACCCAGAAAGTACCCAGGCGATTCTCGACCTGCTGCGCAGCATCAACCAGCGGCTAGGCCTGACCATCGTCCTGATCACCCACGAAATGCAGGTAATCCGCGACCTGTGCGACCGCGTAGCCGTACTGGAACAAGGCCGCATCGTTGAAACCGGCGCGGTGTGGGAAGTGTTCGGCGACCCTCGGCACGCCGTCAGCCGCACCCTGCTCAGCGAGGCCACGCCGGCCGCACAGGACAGTACTGCCGGCAAGCGCTACATCGACCTGCACTTCACCGGCGGCAAAGGGCTAACGCCCGACCTGGCAGCCATCGGTGCCGCACTGGGTGATGGGGTGAGCCTGTTCTCGGGCTCGATCGCGCCAATTCAAGGACGGTTTCTTGGGCAACTGCGCCTGGCCATCGCCAGTGCGGCGCCGGACGACGAACTGTTACGCCAGGCCAGGCTTCTGGCAGACCGCGCCGAGTGGGCCTGAATCAAACATTGACCTCAAGACATGCATAACTCCAGGTAGGAGCAGCCTTGTGCTGCGAAGAGGCCGCCACCGCCGAAGAACATCTATTGCCTTGCCGGCCTCTTCGCAGCACAAGGCTGCTCCTACCCGGTAACGAGGCAGCCTGAGCGCAGGGCATTACCGCTACACCGGCAGCTCGGTGGTCAGCTTGATCTTTTCCATCGGCACTTCGGTCTTCACGTTCTGCACCACGCTCAGGCTGGTCAGGTGTTTGATCTGGAAGCGCCGATAGGCTTCCAGGTCTGCCGCCACCACCCGCAACAGCAAGTCGCAATCGCCCGCCATCACATGGCACTCCACCACTTCGGGCAACTGGCGCACGGCTTCGACAAACTCGTCGGTGGTGTCCTGGTCCTGGCGCTTGAGCCACACCCGCACGAACAGGGTCAGGCCCAGGGCGACCTTGGCTGGGTCCAGCAATGCCACATAGCGTTCGATCACCCCAGCCTCTTCCAGCAGGCGCACCCGTCGCAGGCACGGCGAAGCAGACAACCCCACCTGCTTGGCCAGTTCCTGGTTTTGTAACCTGCCGTCACGCTGCAGCGCGCGCAGAATACGCCGGTCGATGGCATCGAGCTTGATTGGCATTGATACACCTCTTTTTCGATATTGTCGGCACTAGATGCCAAATGTTCAGCGCTTCATTGCAACTACGCAAGCCAATTCCAGCGCTACATTGGAATAATTTGCCTCTACTGGAGGTGACCATGAATACCCTTGAACCCGTACTGAACGATCCCCCCACCACCACGCCGCAAAGCGAACTGCGCCGTGGCGCCATTGCCGCGCTGCCGGTGCTGCTGGGGTTCATCCCTTTTGCCCTGGTACTCGGCGCGCAAGCTTCCCAGCAGCAGCTGGCAGCGGGCGAAGTGGCACTGATGACCGGCCTTAACTTCGGTGGCGGCTCGGAGTTCGCCGCTATCGAGCTGTGGACTTCACCGCCGGCAATCCTGGTGATTGTTGCCATGACCCTGCTGGTCAACAGCCGCCACGTGCTGATGGGCGCAACCTTGGCGCCGTACTTGCGCCACCTGCCGTTGCCCAAGGCATTGGGGGCGCTGTTCTTCATGTGTGACGAAAGCTGGGCCATGGGCCTGGCCGATGCGCGCCAGCGCGGCGGCTTCAGCCTGCGCTATTTCATGGGGGTATCACTGTGCCTGTGGGTTACCTGGGTCACCTTCACCAGCCTCGGCGCACAGGTCGGGCCGCTGCTCGGCGACCTGCGCAGCTATGGCTTCGACATGGCCTTCGCCGCGGTCTTTCTGGTGTTGCTCAAGGGCATGTGGAAAGGTGTACACGCCGCCGTGCCCTGGCTGTTCAGCCTGATCACTGCCGCACTGTTCTACCTGCTGATCCCCGGTGGCTGGTACGTGCTCGCGGGCACCGTGGCCGGCCTGGTGACGGCTTACCTGTGGGCCAAGCCATGATTGACGTTGCGACGCTGGTCACCATTGTGGGCATGGCGGTGGTCACCTACCTGACCCGTGCGCTGGGCTTTTTACTGCTGCGCAACCGCACCCTGGGGCCACAGCTGGCCCAGGTACTGAACGCTGCGCCCGGTTGCGTGCTGATTGCCGTGATCGCACCCAAGTTCGTTTCCGGGCACCCGGCCGACCTGATTGCGCTGGGGCTTACCGTGTATGCGGCTTCGCGGTTTTCCATCCTGCCGGTGGTGGTGTTCGCCATTGTCGTGACGGGGGTGCTGCGTGTGCTGTTGCCGTGACCTGCCGCTGCACCAGTATTCCATTGACCCAAATCAAGCCCTCGCGCCGGGTTCGCGCGAGGATGGCTACACGCAAGGAACGACTCAAGCACCGCCAGGCGCACAGCGCTCAGGGTTTACCCCCTGTCACTGTGCGCGGCCTTGGATAAGGAGCCCCACATGAGCCCGCTTAAACACATACTGGTCGCCACCGACCTGTCCCCCCATGCCCGCAACGCAGCGGAGCGAGCTGCCTACCTGAGCAACGCGCAGCAGGCATCACTGGACTTGCTCTACGTTGCCAACCCGGCCCCCTTCGAACGCCTCAAGCAGTTGGTGGTGCCTGATGACGACCTGTTGAAGCGCGTGCTGGATAGCGCCGGCGAAAAAACCCGCGCACTGGCAGCCCTGCTGTTCCAGCGCTACGGCATTTCTGCCGGGGTGCAGGTTGCCAGCGGCTCGGTAATCACCGAGATCACCCGGGTGGTGCAGGACAAACACAGCAACCTGCTGGTATGCGGCGCCAAGGGCCAGAGCGTGGCCCGGCGCCTGCTGCTGGGCTCGACCGTGCAGAAAATGCTCAACCACATGCCCTGCCCTTTGCTGGTGGTCAAGCCGGCCCCGCGTGACGCCTACCGCACGGTGCTGGTGCCAGTCGACTTCTCACCCGTTTCGCTGCGCGCCATCAAACTGGCCAGGGCCATTGCCCCACAGGCCGAAATCATTCTGCTGCATGTGTACGAAGCCCCGTTCGAAGGCAGCGTGCGCTTTGCCCATATCGACCACGACACCCTCACCCACTACCGCAATGTCATCCGCAAGGATGCAGAAGCGCAACTCGCTGCATTGAGTGAGGCCGCCGGCATGGCCGATGCACGGCAAATCCTGGTGCACGGTGACCCTGGCTGGCGCATTGCCGAACAGGAACAAGAACTGGAGTGCGACCTGATCGTGGTCGGCAAGCAGGGTGCAAGCGCGCTGGAAGAGCTGCTGGTGGGCAGCGTCACCAAGCATGTACTGAACGAATCGCAGTGTGATGTGCTGGTCACGCCCTAGCACGCAAGACCACGCGGGCCAGCTCCCTCAGGGGGCTGCCCAGCCCGCGTGCAGCATCACCAGATCACGATGCACATCCGCCCCGCATTGGAACGTGGTCTCACCCACGACTGCAAAGCCGTTGCGCAGATAAAAGGCAATTGCCCGGCTGTTACTGTCGTTCACCGTCAAGCGCAGAGCCCCCGCAACGCCTTGCAGCACATCAGCCATCAGGCGCTGGGCCACACCCGCCCCATGGTATTCGGGCAGCACGTAGCATTTGCTGAGCTCAGCAATGCCATCGGCAGCCGGAATACCCAAGGGCTGCGGGGCAAGGTTGACCAGGCTGTAGCCGACGACCGTATCGCGCACCAAGCCTACCGACAGGCGCATACCCGGTTCCCGGCTCAAGCGTTCAAAGTCGGCTGGCATCAACGCCCCCTGAATGTAGGCGCTAATTTCCTCCGCTGGCGTATTTGTTGGGCATGCCAGCGCAAAAGTGCGTGCCGCGACCTGGCTGATCGCGGCGCTATCGGCGGCTGTCGCCCGCCTGATCGAAAACTGCATGAGTTTGGCCCTGGTGTGTAAATGGCAGCCTTGCAACGGCTCAAGAAAAGCATAACACTCGCTATATACATTTCTATACACCGCTGCTCAAAGCCCAGATGAAACCGTGATGTACGCCCAACCCGACATGCCACACACGACCAGCGATGACGCTGACGCCCCTTTCGGCTCGGTCGACCACGCGCTGGGCAACCCCGCCATCCGGCGCAAAAATCACAAGCTGATTCTGCAGGCTGCCAGCGAAGCGTTTGCCGTGACCGGCTTCACCGCCACCCATTCGCACGATATTGCAGAGCGCGCCGGGTTGCCCAAGGCCAATCTCTATTACTACTTCCAGACAAAAGAGAACCTGTACGTCCAGGTGCTGATGAGTTTTATCGAGCCGCTGGTAAGGGCCTCGGCCGCATTGCGAAAAAGCGACGACCCGATCGTGGGCCTGCGGGCCTATATCAAAGCCCGTATCCGCATCATTCGGGAGCACCCGTTCAGCGCGGCCGTGTTCAGCCAGGAGTTGCTCTCTGGCGGCAAACGCCTGCCTGAGGTGTGCAAGAACATGCTGCAGGAGGAAGCCAGGCGCAACGTCGCCTGCCTGCGCAACTGGATCAATGATGGCCGGCTGGCACCCTGTGACCCCGAGCACCTGATGATCTTCATCTGGTCGGCGACGCGCACTTACACCAATCTGGCCTGGCAAATGTCGCAGCTCAGAGGCATGACCGGGCCTGACAAGTCGGACTTTGATCGCGCTACCCGCACGGTTACCCAGATGGTGCTGGGCGGTGTCGTGCCAGCATGACTGGCAGCATCGGACCAAGCAGGATGCAGCCGTGGTTCTCATCCACATGCCCAAATGCACATAGACACTATGCGCCTGCAACCATGGGCGGGGGTGCTTCGGCTCTCTAGCATGGATCCGGCATCGACTACCCGTCTGCATGTCAGGTAAAGGCCTGGCCTTTCGCAGACGGTTTCTTCCGATGCCGCTTTCATAACAAGGAGAACCGAAGTGTCCACAACCGCGATTGCCTGCCGGGACGTAACCTGGAACCCGATCACCAAGCACAGCACCTTCACCCCGCACGACCGGGAGATCCTTTGCCAGCATTGGCACCCTGTCGCGTTTTCAGCCGAGGTAACCGACACGCCCTTTGCCGCTACGCTGCTTGACGAGCCTATCGTGCTCTACCGGGCCGGTGGCAAGGTGAATGCCGCACGCGACATCTGCAGCCATCGCGGTGCCCCGCTGAGCAAAGGCTGGGTACAAGGTGAAAACATCATATGCCCCTATCACGGCCTGCATTTCGGCATTGACGGCCGCTGTACCCGCATCCCCTCAGAGCCAAACGCCAACCTGACCGAGCGCCACCGTATCCAGGTATATGCGACCCGCGAAGACTTCGGGCTGATCTGGGTGTTGATGTCGGGCGCGAACGCCCCGTTCGCCGAAATGCCCTCCTGGCATGACGAAAGCTACCAACGCATCCTGCCGCCCTCGATTGACATTGCCGCTTCGGCTGGCCGCCAGGTCGAAGGGTTCATCGATGTTGCGCACTTCGCCTGGATTCACCATGAAGCTTTCGCCGAGCGTGACAACCCCGTGGTGCCGACCTACAAAGCGGAACTCACGCCTTACGGGATACACGCCGAATATGTCAGCAGCGTCAGCAACTTCCCCAAGCACATGCAGCATCGTGCGCCCAGCGATTTTCTGTGGGCCAGAACTTTCGATGTATTTACGCCGTTCACTGCCCGCCTGACAGTCAATTTTCCAAACCCGGCACACCGCCTGGTAATCCTCAACGCAGCCAGCCCGGTTTCGGCGCGCAAGACCCGGATGTTCTGTGCCATCACGCGCAACTTCGACAAGGAAATGCCGCTGGAGGACGTGTATGCCTTCAATCAACAGGTGTTCGAAGAGGACCGCGACATCGTCGAGTTGTGTCGCCCGGAAGACCTGCCGCTCGACCTTGCGCTGGAAATCCACATTCCTGCGGACCGCTCCTCGACCGCCTACCGCCGCGCCCTGAGCGCACTGGGCCTGGGCCGAGCCTTCACCAGCTGAACACCTGGCTGCCAACCGATTGCAGGAGTATCGAACATGTTCAAGTGGGAATGTCTGGTTTGCGGCTTCATCTATGACGAAGCCGCAGGCATGCCTGAGCACGATATCCCGGCGGGAACCCGTTGGGAGGATGTGCCGGACAGCTGGTTTTGCCCGGAATGCGGTGTGGGCAAAGCCGATTTTGAAATGGTCAGGATCCCGGCTGATGCCGGGGCCAACCCGGCGAGCGTCGCCCCCGACCCGGTCATCATCCTGGGGTCGGGACTGGCCGGTTATACCGTGGCGCGTGAGCTGCGCAAACTGGACAGCACGGTCGCAATCCGGATCGTGACGCGTGATGGCGGTGAGTGCTATTCCAAGCCGGCCCTGTCCAATGCGTTCCAAAGCGGGCGGCTGCCGGACCAACTGGTCACGTTCAGCGCCGGGCAGATGGCCGAGCAATTGCAGGTGCAGATCAGCACCTACACCTCGATCGAGCGTATCGATACCGATACGCAACAGGTCTACATTGACGGTTCGCCGCAACGCTACAGTGCTTTGGTACTGGCATTGGGTGCCGATGCCAGGCAGCCTCCCGTGGATGGGGATGGCGCTGACGCAATCATCACTGTGAATGACCTGGAGGATTACCGCAGGCTTCGACAACAGCTCGGCACGAACAGCAGAGTTGCCATCCTCGGTGGGGGCCTGATTGGTTGCGAGTTTGCCAATGACCTGCGCCACGCCGGCCACCGGGTGAGCATTATTGATCGCGCACCTTGCCTGTTGAGCCGCCTGTTGCCTGCAGAGGCCGCTGACGAAATGGCCAATGCGCTGCAATCCATCGGTGTGCACCTGCAGCTGGGCAATGCGCCCGTGGCAGTTCACCGCAAGCACTCGGGCCTGGAGTTGCAACTGGCTGATGGCCAACGGCTTGAAGTGGACCATGTGCTTGGCGCTATAGGCCTGGCACCGCGGGTCGAGCTGGTTCGTGCAGCAGGCATTGCGGTGTCCAGCGGTGTGGTTACCGATGCATGCCTGCGGACAAGCGCCAGAAATGTCTATGCATTGGGTGACTGTGCCCAGGTCCATGACCTGGTTCTGCCTTATGTTCTGCCGATCATGCTCCAGGCTCGCGCACTCGCCCGGACACTGGCTGGCGAGCCCACCGCTGTCGCTTATCCCGCCATGCCTGTGACGATCAAAACCAGCGTGTTGCCCACGGTAGTTGCTTCGCCAATGGCCAATACAGGCCGCTGGTCGACCGAGTTGGCAGGCCGCTGCGAGAAAGGTCTCGCGAGTGTGCGATCCATCTACCGCGATGACCACGACCAGATGCACGGGTTCATACTGATGGGCGCCAGCACCCAGGAAAGGGCCGAACTGCTGAAAGCGTTGCCGGACTGGAAATAGCCAGCCGCACGGCGCTACTCGCGTGGACGCACTTCGGCCAGCGCTATATCATCATTTATATAGCGCTTCCCTCCTGCCAGGCCGAAATGAACATCCGTCGTGCAGATGGCGCCGAGACATTCGAGGCTTCTGTGTCCAAGTCCATGCCGAACTGCGATGCGCAACTGATCCGCACGCTCTACACCCTGCTCACCGAGTGCAGCGTCTCGCGTACCGCCGAACTGCTTGGGCAGACCCAGCCTGCAATCAGCGTGGCCTTGCGCCGCCTGCGTGAAATCACCGGCGACCCCTTGCTCGTGCGCAGTGGCAGCCATATGGTACTGACGGAGCATGGCCAGGCACTGATCGAGCCTGTTGCACAGGCATTGGCCGGCATCGAACAGATCCTGCACCCGGTGGATAGCTTCGACCCTGCCACCACGCGGCAGACGTTTCGGATCAGCACACCTGATTATCTAAGTGTGTTCTTTGTGCCAGCCATCATCGAGCGCTTTCATGCGCAGGCACCGTTCGCCACACTGGGGCTGAAACACCTTCAAGCCGAAGGTGGATACGCCCGCGGGCTGGAGCAGGGCCACCTGGACCTGGTGATCGGCAACTGGAGGACGCCTGCCGACCACCTGCACCTGCAGCCGCTATGCGACGATGACCTGGTGTGCCTGATGCGCGAGGGGCACCCCATCGGGCCTGGGGGCCTCACCCCCGAAGCCTATGCGGATGCCGACCATCTCGATGTCATGACCCATAATGCCTCCGGCGAAGGTACAATCGGCCTTGAGCTCGCCAAAAGCGGCCTTCTCAGGCGTGTTACGACAACCTTGCCGTACTTCTGCCTTGCGCCTTATGCGCTGGTCAAGTCGAACCTGCTGTTCACCACCACGCGATCATTTGCCAAGCATTACACCGAATTGCTGCCGTTGCGTATCGAGCCATTTCCGGTGCCGGCGCAGCCGTTGCGCTACTACCAGCTTTGGCATGCCCGCAAGCATCGTTCGGCAGCTTCCAGGTGGCTACGCAGCCTGGTGCTGGCGGCGGCCAGGAACATAGGCTTGCCTTCATAGACGAAGGCTCTACGCAAAGCGTTTCATCGATTGCACTGATGATTACTATCAAGCGGCCTGCCTGTCGGCCTGGCAAGGCCGTCCCTATAATCGCCTGCAAATCCCTCCGCTCCTGCGCCTGCTACAGGCGACATCCCTCATGGAACCGACCCCCATGCCAAGCAACCGCCAGGCCTCTCGCGGCCTTCCCGAACATAATCAACAAAGTGTCACGCAGCAATGGCTGGCAATCCTCTCGGTGGCCGTGGGTGCATTTGCCCTGGTCACCAGCGAGTTCCTCCCGGTAGGGGTGCTCAACGATGTGGCCAGTGACCTTGGCATCAGTGCAGGCCTTGCAGGCCTGATGGTGACGCTGCCCGGCATCATGGCCGCGCTGGCTGCGCCGTTGATTTCCGTGGGCGTCGGCGCGCTGGACCGGCGCTACCTGCTGATCGGCCTGACGCTGATCATGATCATCGCCAACACCATCGTGGCCTACGCCGTCGACTTCAACCTGCTGTTGGTCGGCCGCGTGCTGCTGGGGGTCAGTATTGGTGGCTTCTGGGCGACCGCCATCGCCCTCAGCGGCCGCCTGGCCCCCGACGGCATGGGCGTGGCCAAGGCCAACTCCATCATCATGGCCGGTGTAACCCTGGCGACCGTAGTGGGCGTGCCCGTGGGCACCTGGCTGAGTGGCCTGATGGGCTGGCGCATGACTTTCCTGGTCACCGCACTGGTGGGCATTCCCGTGCTGCTGGCGCAGGTATTTTTGCTGCCACGGCTGCTGCCGGAAAAGGCCATTCGCATCAGCGACCTGCCGGCCTTGTTCATCAACCCGCAAGCACGGGTCGGCTTGATTGCCGTGCTGCTGATCGGCCTGGCGCACTTTGCCGCGTACACCTATGTTGCCCCGTTCTTCAAACAGAATGCCGGCTTTGACGGGCCTACGATTGGCTCACTGTTGCTGCTGTACGGCGTTGCCGGGTTCATGGGCAACATTTTCGCTGGCTACGCGGCCAACCGCAGCGTGCGGCATACCCTGATGCTGGTCGCGCTGATGATTGCCGTCAGCACTGCGCTGTTCCCGCACTTCGCCACCGGCATGACCGGTGCTGCGATGCTGATCGCGTTGTGGGGCTTCGCCTTCGGTGCGTTCCCGGCCTGCGCCAACATCTGGATGTTTGTGGTGGCGCCCAAGGATGTCGAACGTGGCATGCCGCTGTTCGTGGCCATGTTCCAGGTGATCATTGCACTGGGCTCGTTCTTCGGCGGGCAGGTGGTGGACCATATGGGCACCGCAGTGCTGCTGAGCCTGGCCACGGCGCTGGTGGGCTGCGGCTTTGTCACCGTGCTGGTGCTGGGGCGCAACGTCAGCAACAGCCTGGCTGCGCAGCCAGGCTGAGTAGCTGCACCGGGCGAAAGCTTGCACTATCAACCAGTCTATCGCGTCATCCGGTAGGAGCAGCCTTGTGCTGCGAAGAGGCCCGTAAGGCAACAGAGAGTCTTTTGCCAGACGGGCCTCTTCGCAGCACAAGGCTGCTCCTACAGTGATTGTGCTTGCCTTGAAATCGACGCCCCGCAGGGCTCAGAACCACTGCCCGAAGCGGCGGATATAGAGGGTTTTCATGCCTTGCGCGACCACACAGTAGCCAAGCAAGGTGGCAACCAGCCAAGGGAAGTACTCCCATGGCAGCGGCACCAGGCCGACCATCGCGCCCACCGGCGAGAACGGGATGTAGATACCCAATGCCATCACCAGCCCCGTTGCCAGCACCACCGGCAGCGCAGCGGTGCTCTGGAAGAACGGCACCTTGCGCGTGCGCAGCATGTGTACCACCAAGGTCTGCGACAGCAACCCTTCGATGAACCAGCCAGACTGGAACAGCGCCTGCATCTCGACGCTGTTGGCAGCGAACACGTACCACATCAGGGCAAAGGTGGTGGTGTCGAAGATCGACGAGGTTGGGCCAATCCACAGCATGAAGCGGCCGATGTTGCGGGCATCCCATTTGCGCGGTTTGCTGAGGAATTCCTTGTCCATGCGGTCCCAGGGCAGCGACAGCTGGGAAAAGTCGTACATCAGGTTTTGCAGCAGCAGGTGGATCGCCAACATTGGCAGGAAGGGGATGAACGCACTGGCCACCAGGACCGAAAACACGTTGCCGAAGTTGGAACTGGCAGTCATGCACAGGTACTTCATGATGTTGCCGAAGGTTTCGCGGCCTTTGAGCACCCCCTCCTCCAGCACCATCAGGCTCTTCTCCAGCAAGATGATATCGGCCGATTCCTTGGCGATGTCGGTGCCGCTGTCCACCGAGATGCCGACGTCGGCGTCACGCAGGGCCGCGGCGTCGTTGATGCCATCGCCGAGGAAGCCGACCGTGTGACCATTGGCCTGCAGGGCCTTGAGCACGCGTGATTTCTGCAGCGGGGTGAGCTTGGCGAAAACGGTGCGCGCCTCGACCTGAAGCTTCAGGGTGGTGTCGTCCATGCGTTCGATATCCTGGCCGAGCAGTGGCAGGCCTGGCTCCAGGCCCACTTCACGGCAGACCTTGCAGGTCACCACCGGGTTGTCGCCGGTCAGCACCTTCACCCGCACGCCCATATCGCGCAGGGCGGCGATGGCCGGGCCGGCAGTTTCCTTGGGTGGGTCGAGGAAGGTCAGAAAGCCCTGGATTACCAGGTCGCGCTCATCGTCAGTGTGGTACTGCGCCTTGCCTTCGGCGGCCGGGATCTCGCGGGTGGCGACCACCAGCACGCGGAAGCCGTCCTGGTTGTAGGCATCGGCGCTGGCCATAAGCTGCTGGCGGCGGAGCGGGTCCAGGGCAACGACACTGTCGCCTTCCTGCACATGGGTGGCGATGGCCAGCATTTCCTCGACCGCACCCTTGCTGATCAGCAGGTGATCGCCCAAAGCGTTTTTCGCAACCACGGACAGCCGACGGCGGATGAAATCGAACGGCAGTTCGTCGACCTTTGCGTAGGCGTAGGGCACCTGAAACTCGGGGTCCTGGCCAGCGAAGTGCAGTACGGCCTGGTCCATCAGGTTGCGGATGCCGCTTTGGTGATGGCTGTTGAGCCAGGCCAGTTGAAGGATGTGCCGGTCGCGCTGGCCGTCGAAGCGCACGTGGTGTTCGAGGATGATCCGGTCCTGGGTAAGCGTGCCGGTCTTGTCGGTGCACAGTACGTCCATGGAACCCAGGTTCTGGATGGCGTTCAGGCGCTTGACCACCACCTTGCGCCGGGCCATGGCCACCGCACCCTTCGCCAGGTTGGCGCTGACGATCATCGGCAGCATTTCAGGGGTCAGGCCCACTGCCACGGCAAGCGCGAAAAGGAAGGCATCCCCCCAGTCGCCCTTGACCACACCGTTGATCATGAACACCACCGGCACCATCACCAGCATGAAGCGGATCAGCAGGCTGCTGACGCTGTTCACGCCGCGGTCGAAGGCGGTCTGGCTACGGGAACCGGCAATGGCTTTGGCCAGCGAGCCGAAGTAGGTGCGCCGGCCGGTGGCGACCACCACGGCGCGGGCACGGCCGCTGACCACGTTGGTGCCCATGAAGCAGATGTTGGGCAGCTCGAGCAGGTTGCCCTGGCTAACGCCAAGCCCGGTGGCGGACTTCTGCGCGACATTGCCCAAGGTGTCGTACTTCTCGACCGGCAGCGCTTCGCCGGTGAGCACCGCCTGGCTGATGAACAGGTCACGCGATTCGAGCAGGCGGATGTCGGCCGGGATCATGTCGCCTGCAGACAGCTGCACGATGTCACCGGCCACTAGTTCGTCCATGGGCACTTCGCGCAGGCGCGGGGCCTGGCCAACCTGCTCGCGGCGCAGCACGGTGGCGGTGGTACGCACCATTGCCTTGAGCGCGTCGGCAGCCTTGCTGGAGCGGTACTCCTGCCAGAAGCGCAGCAGGCTGCTAAGGCTGACCATGGTCATGATGATGATGACCTTGGTCAGGTCGGCATCGTCCGTTTCGCCTGCGCTTACCGGCAGCCAGTAGTCGGTGACGAAGCTGATACCGGCCAGGGTCAGCAGTACATAGATGAACGGGTTGTGCAGGGCCTTGAGCAATTGCACCAGGGCGTGGGGTTGCGGGTCGTGTGCAACCTGGTTGGCCCCATCGCGCTCCAGGCGCTTGGTGGCTTCGTGCTCGGTCAGGCCCTGTTCGCTGGCATCGAGGTTGGCGAGGGTGACGGCCAGGCCATTGCGCGCTTCACGGGCGGCGCGGGTAGACAGGCGGGTTTCGCGTTCGGCCTTGGCCGATGAGGTGTTGCGGTGTTTGACAGTCATGTTGCTGTGCTCCTGCCGCTGCGGCGGCACGACACACAGACGTTTCACTCAGGTGGTGAACGAAGGCATGCCGGGTCGCAGAAAAATGCTGGGGTTTTCCGACAGTTGTTTGTCCGCTGCCGAGGGTCGGAAGTTGTTTCGGCAGCGAACTTTCTACTCGCGCAATCCATGGTTTGATTCCTTTTGATAAATACCGGGCAATAGTTAAGCGTGAACTTTTAATTGAAAAAAGTTCGAGAGCAAAGATACCGTTTAGTATCTTTTATTCAGCGAGAAGTCTGGGGGCTGAAGCGGGCATGAAGACACGCCAGCGGCCCGTATCTACTTGGGGGTTCCTGGCTGTCGTCAGGGTACCCATGCAGGCGGGGCGGCCGGGCGTGGGCCTGCTGCGGTGCAAGGCAGGCGAGCAGGCGATGTGCAACGAATGAAGTGAGGTTCATGAGCTTGCCTCCAACCGGCGGACACCGGCGGCGGCAAGTCACGACGGAGCATCAGGCTCTGGCGCGGCTTGCCCGACCAGGGTGTCGGGACCGGTGTTCCGGTTCAAGTGCCTGACCGGGCCATACGGCGGCGGTCAGGCAGCGACTAGATACTGTGTCCATTGAATTCTTCAGTGAATGGAAAAAGGCCCTTTCTCGGGGCGATCGAACTTTATTCAAGCGTAGTATCGAAGTCAACCAGCAAGGGGAACTTTAAATAAGTTTCACCGTATTTTAATGTTCCCTCTTTCCTTCAGGCTTTCACTGTCCCTTGTAGGAGCGGCCTTGTGTCGCGATGGGCTGCAGAGCAGCCCCGGGATTTCAGCACAGAAACACAAATTGCCGGGGCTGCTTTGCAGCCCATCGCGACACAAGGCCGCTCCTACAATTGACCGCGACAGCCGGTCAGGTGCGGGCGTGTCGCCCGTCGGACCTCAAACCCTGAACCGCCCCACCAATGCGGTCATTTCCCCTACCAGCCCCGACATCGCCTTGCTGGCTTCGCTGGTCTGCTGCGCGCCCGTCGCCGAATTGATCGACAGCTCGCGGATGTTCAGCAGGTTGCGGTCCACTTCCCGCGCCACCTGAGCCTGCTCCTCGGCCGCACTGGCAATGACCAGGTTGCGCTCGTTGATTTCGCCGATCGCACTGTAGATACCTTCCAGCACCTGCCCCGAGGCCAGGGTCACGTCCAGTGTCGACTGGGCGCGGTTGGTGCTGGCCTGCATCGAAGCCACCGCCGCTTCGGTGCCCGCCTGCACGCGGCCGATCATCTGTTCGATTTCCTGGGTCGATTGTTGCGTGCGATAAGCCAGCGTACGCACCTCATCTGCTACCACTGCAAAACCGCGGCCGGCTTCGCCTGCGCGGGCAGCTTCGATGGCGGCATTCAGCGCCAGCAGGTTGGTTTGCTCGGACACCGAGCGGATCACTTCCAGTACCTTGCCGATATCCCGCACCTGCCCCACCAGTTGCTCCAGGTGCGCACTGCTGGTCTGGATCTCGCGGGTCATGGCCTCGGTGCCATCAATGTTGTCGCTGACTTGCTGGCGGCTTTGCGCGGCCAGCTGGTTGGACTCGCTGGTGGTCTGCGAAGTGGTGATGGCATTGCGCGCAACTTCTTCCACGGCGGTGGTCATTTCGGTCACCGCGGTGGCTGCCTGCTCCAGCTCCTGCCCCTGCTGGCGCAGGTTGTTGGCGCTTTCTTCGGTGACTGCGTTCAACGCCGTGGCAGCTGCATCCAGCTGCCGGGCACAGTGGTTGATTTGCCCCAGGGTGTCGCGCTGGCTCTGCTGCATGCGCTGCAGTTCGTGGAACAGCTGGCCGATCTCGTTGTTGCCCTGCCCTTGCACCGGCACGCTCAAGTCGCCACTGGCAATGCGCTGGAAATGCCGGCCGGCTTCGCGCAGCGGGTGCAGCACACGCTGGGCAATGAAGGCCCAGCACAGCCCCGCCAGCACCAGGGTCGCAGCCAGCAGCCCCAGGCTGAGCAGTTGGGCGCGGGCAAGACGCCGGTCAGACTCAAGCATGATCTGCTGGCCACGTTCGCTCAGTGCGCCCACCAGTTGCTGGCGCAGCGCTTGCAGCCGGCCCATGGCATTACCGGCATCGCTGTTGACCTTGAAGTACTGCTCCAGCGAGCGCTGGCGGGTTGCCTCACGCTGCCCGGCCACCGCCTTGGCGTACTCGGCAAAGGTAGCCTGCAGCTCGGTTGCCAAGGTGCGAAGGGCTGGTTCACGGGCATTTTCGACAAATTCGTCCACCAGCTTCTGGCTCTTGTCGTTCAGCTCTACCGACAGCGCCATGCGCTTGCCAGCGCTCTCGTCATGGCCACCCAGCTGCTCGATGAAGCCCGAGGACACATTGGCGCTGGCGCGAATTGCCATCAGCAACGCGTTGTTCAACCGGTCCGACTGGTGCGCGGTCTGGTCCAGCTCGGTGATCTGCTGGTCGCTGCCCACGGCTGCCCGCCAGGCACTGACGGTGGAAAACAGCAGGGTCAGGCTGAACAACGACAGCACCCAGAACATTCCGGTACGTATCTTCAGGTTGGCAAGCATGCGGGCAGAACTCCTTTGTTGGCACCACTTCTGGTCGAGATTCGACGGTGGGTGTGCTGCTATCGGAGGTGCCGGCGCAGGCTTGAGCCACAAGGAGTCGGTTATGGGCGGTAACCGAACAGATGTTGCCGGGTGCGTGCTGCCTTAACGCCCGAGGAAGTCGACGACCGCCTCAGCGAACGCCTGTGGTTGGTCCAGCATGACGAAGTGGAAGCTGCCATCTATGCGCTTGAAGCTGATACCCGGCGTGCCGGCATAGGCGTTGGCGAACGTTGCATCAACGCTGGCAGCGGGTATGCCGAACAAGGGGTCATAGGCGTACACAACCTCGACCGGCGCCTGGATACGGCCGAGCTCCGGGCGCAGGTCGGTAGTCATCAATTCGTAGGTGGCATCGGCTACAGCCTTACGGTCAGAACGCAGTGCTGCGTCGACCAGTGCAGGCCTGGCCGCAGCGGTCTTGGCCAGCCGGTCGATGGCTGTACGCTGCATCGCTTCGGCCTGGGCGGGCGGGGCCGCCAGCATCGCATCGCGGAAGGCCGCAGCCTGCGGCGCAGCAGCTTCGGCGG
This sequence comes from Pseudomonas sp. MM223, assembly GCA_947090765.1. NCBI lineage: Bacteria > Pseudomonadati > Pseudomonadota > Gammaproteobacteria > Pseudomonadales > Pseudomonadaceae > Pseudomonas > Pseudomonas sp. MM223. The sequence continues at coordinate 3,934,442 of OX352322.1, forward strand.
TCGCCATGGGGTTGATCAATAACGTGTAGAACGGCAGCGCGTCGACAACGAGCAGCCGCCCTACCCGCTCGGGGTGGCGTGCGCCAAGCATCAGCGCCACCTCACCGCCCAGCGAATGGCCAACGATCGCCGGCGCCTCAAGGTGCTGGCTGCGGATATAGTCTGCAACCGCCTCTGCCACCGGGGCAGCCACGCGCCCGTCCACTGCGGGCACGGCAGGCGAACCGGCAAAGCCTGCAACCTGCACCAGGTGCAAACGATGCTGCTGGCGCAGCGTACTGGCGAGCCCCGCCCATACCTCACGGGAAGACGCCAGCCCAGGGATCAGGATCACGTCCGGCCCGGTACCCTCGACTTTTACCGAAATACGTTCGCCTGCTACCGGCACTGGCTGGCTTGGCGCGGCCAATACCGAGCCCAGCGACAAGCTGGCCCCTATTGCTGCAAGCAGGGTGCGTATGCGCATGGTCGCCATTCCTTTGACTTCGACGGAGAAAAGCCCGCCACTATAAGCGGCGCGGCAACCCATGGGAAAACTATCATTTGCAACCTGCTGCGCTGCACCGTTAAAGTCGAGGCCTGGGCGCCGGCTGCGCCTGCGGTCCGCGCGAAGGGGTTGCCCGAGCCTTGCGTCACTCCATTTCCATACCAGCTCCCGGCTTGTCGGCGGACCGAGCCCCAAAGGAGTTGGCATGCCCGCCCTCAATGCTTCCCGCCACCACGGCTTGCTCGACCTGCCCGCCTTGCGCAAACGCGCCAAGCGTTTGCTGACTGAACTGAAAAACCACCAAGCTAACGACGCCCGCGAGCAATTGCGCACGCTTGGCCTGCCCGGCCCCGGCTACCGGCTTGCCGATACTCAATGGTTGGTGGCCCGCGAGGCCGGCTTTGCCAGCTGGCCCAAGCTTAAAGCCCATGCAGATGCCGTAGCCTTCGCAGCACGCCACCCCGGTTTTTCCGCCGATGACGAGGCCAGCGTGCAGCACTGGCGCTGCGGCAACGACATCGCCCACAGCTTGCGCACCGCCGGGTTTGCCGGCGCCTTCCAGATGTTCGACGACCCCATGGTCATGGGGCCCGTACCGGCACTGCCCGAAGAGCAGTACTGGCAGGTGCGAAGCGCCTATGTGCAACAGGCGTTCAACTTGAGCACCCACGACCTTGAGCAGCGTCAAACGGCGCAGCGCAGTGCGCTGGCCGGGCTGAACCGCGACAGCGAAATTGTGCTGTGGTGCGAGGCCGACGCTTACGACCAGCTGTTCCTGGTTCGCGTGCTCGCCAGCCTGCCCAGCCTGCCGCGTCGGCTGGAGCTGATCGAAATTGACCAGGTGCCCGGTATCGAGCGTTTCATCGGCATCGGGCAACTGGCCCCCGACCTGCTGGCCTGGCTGTGGCCGCAACGTCGCGCCCTGGGTGAGGATGCACTTGCCCTGGCCCGCCAAGCATGGGCGGCCTACACCGCAGCGGATCCACAGGCCTGGGCAAGCCTCGCTGGCCACCAGCACTCGGCCTTGCCGTTGCTGGGCCGGGCATTGGCGCGCCAGCTGCAGGAACTGCCGGGGGCGCAGGATGGGTTGAGCCTTACCGAACGCTTGCTGCTGCGCGTGCTGGCTTCACGCGGCGAGCTACCGGCCGGCCGCGTATTTGGCCAGTTGATGATTCAGGATGAACCCCTGCCCTACCTCGGTGACATGATGTTCCATGTGCTGCTGCAACCGTTGATCCATGCGCCACAGCCGTTGCTGCTGGAAGGCCCGGGAGAGGCCTGGGCACAACGGCCGTTGCGGTTGACCCCGCTTGCCGAGCAAGTGCTTGCAGGCAAGGCACACTGGCTTGATCACAAGCCTGCAAAGCGCTGGGTTGGCGGGGTGCTGGTCGATGCAACTGACAGGCCTTGGGTAGTGACCGAACAAGGCGAGGTGTGGCGACGCATCCAGGCTCAACGCGGTCCCTTGTAGAAGCGGCCTTGTGTCGCGATAGGGGTGCGAAGCGCCCCAGGATCTTCGCCTCGCCACAAAATTGCCGGGGCCGCGTTGCGGCCCTTTCGCGACGCAAGGCCGCTCCTACAGGGACCGCGTTTTGCCTATCGCGCTCCACGCCTGTGCCAAACGCTGCGTGGCCTGCCGGATTTCCTCCACATCCAGCGAAGCAAACCCCAGGCGCAGGGCATTCTCGGCATGACCAAACGGCGAAAACTGGCGGCCGCTGCGCACCACCAGGTCCAGCTCCAGCGCCTTTTCCACCAACTGGTCCACATTGATTGCGTCAGCAAACCGCACCCACAGCGCCAGCCCGCCTTCCGGCTCCTGCACGGTAATTTGCTCGCCAAACGCAGCGTGCAGGCAAACCAGCAGGGTCTCCCGGCGCCGACGGTATTCGCGGTTGACCCGGCGCAAGTGCTTTTTCAGCTCGCCGTCATTGATCAAGTCCGCCAGCATCCGCTGCATCACCGCATCGCCCTGCCCCAGGGTCAACGTCGCCCTGCGCGCCAACACGGTTGTTACCTCCACAGGCGCAACGATGTAACTGCAACGGAACGTGCTGCCCAACGGCTTGGACAGCGTGCCGATGTAAACCACATGCCGCTGCTGACGGTCGCTGGCCAAAGGCAGATAGGGCCGCCCGGAAAAGTGATATTCGTAGTCGTAGTCTTCCTCGACCACGCAAAAATCGTGCAGCCGCGCCAGCTCCAGCAACTGCTGGCGGCGCCCGGCTGGCAAGCTGACCGTGGTCGGAAACTGGTGATGGGGCGTGATGTACATCATCCGCACCTTGTGCTGCCGGCACAGGGCATCGATCTGGTCGACCCGGCAACCCTCATGGTCCAGGTCGACGGTCACCAGCCGGGCACCCAGCTGACGGAAAATCTCCCACGCCGGCGGGTAACTCAGGCGCTCGACCAGCACGGCATCCCCCGGCTTGAGCAACACGCTGGCCAACAGGGACAGCGACATCTGCACGCCCTGGGTCAGGCAGATATGCTCGGCGCCAACGTTCAGGCTGCGATTGTGCCTCAGCATGTCGGCCAAGGCGGCGCGCAGGTAAAGGCTGCTGCAATCGCTACCGTGGCGCACGCTGTTGCTGGCAAAGCTGTTGCGCAAGGCATTGCGGTAATAGCGATGCAAAACAGCCTGGGGCAGCAGGCGGTGGTCACAGGCGCCGTTATCGAAAAACAAGGCCCCTGGCCGCCCCTGCTGAGCTGCAGCCCGTTCGTTTGCCTCAAAGTAGGCAACGGCGGGTTCCTCTGGCAACGCCAGGGCGAAGGAACGCGTGGCGGGGGTTCGGTGAGCCGGCCGGCCGCCAGCTGCTGGCTGACAAAGGTGCCCCGGCGCTGCACGCTCTGCAGCCAGCCTTTGGTCTCGGCTTCCTCGTAGGCAAGGATCACCGTCTTGCGGTTGACGTTCAGCAGTTGCGCCATCTCCCGCGTGCCGGGCAGCGGCGTGCCAGGGCGCAGGCGGCCTTCGCTGATCGCGGCCACCAGCCCCTCGACGATCTGCCGGTACGAAGCCTGCGCCCCATCAAGCCTGAGCAGTGGTTGCCATTTGCGAAGCTGGACCATATGAATTATCCAAAACTGGAGGTTCTGCTGGTCCTGGACTATAGCAACAATCGAGCCTCCATTTGCCCCCGAGGTGTTCATGCAAAGCCGCCACGTCATCGAATTGTCGCCCTCGGGCAAAACCTTCGAAGCCAGCCAGGAACTGCTGCTCGATGCCATGCTCGCCAGCGGCCTGCCGGTGCCGTTCTCCTGCCGCCGTGGCGCCTGCGGGTCCTGCAAGGTGAAGGTCGTGTCGGGGCAGTACCAGGACAAGCTGCGCGATGCGGACACCCCCGCCCCCTCCTACCCCCTGGCTGCCGACGAGATGCTGCTGTGCCAGAGCCATGCCTGCAGCGACATGCGCCTGGAGATCCCCGGCTGGTCCCTGGACGCCCCAACACTGGCATTCCACGCACAGGTTCGCAGCCAGCGTGCGCTGAGTGCAGATGTTGTCGAACTGGTGCTGCAACCTGCCCAACCGCTGGACGTACGCGCTGGCCAATACGTAAGGTTCCTGCTCGACAACGGTGACAGCCGCTGTTTCTCCATTGCCAACCTGCCCGCTCAGGACCAGGGGCAACTGGTGTTTCACATCCGTAAAGTCAGCGGCGGCGTGTTCACCGAAGGCCGGCTGCCCACCCTGCAGGCAGGTACTGTACTGAGTCTTGAAGGGCCGGTCGGCGCCTGTACCTGGCAGCACGAAGACCAACGCCCGCTGGTGCTGTTCGCCACCGGCACAGGTTACGCCGGCATCAAGCCCTTGTTGCTGACAGCCCTGGCCCGTGCTGCCGAGGTCACGCTGTACTGGGGCGGTTCATCGACGGCGGACTTCTATGACCGCGCGTTTCTCGAGCAGGCCAGCCGCGAATACCCACGCTTTCGCTGGCACCCGGTCCTCTCGGCCCAGGCGCGTGTGCAGCAAGTGGCGCTGGGCCAGGCGCATCAGTGGGCCGACACCCAGGTTTACGCCTGCGGCAATGCTTTGATGATCAGCCAGGCCCGCGAGTTGTGCCTGGCCGCCGGCGTGCAACCCCACCGTTTTGTCGCGGAGGCCTTTGTTGCCAGCGGCGCACTGGCACCCCAGGCTGCAACCGCCAACACACTGCACCCAGAGCTGGAAAAAGTCGGCCCGCGCTACTCGCTGGATGGCATGCTCGCTGCCCGCGAGCAGTCAGTGCGGTCCGTGGCCGCGATCGCCAGCCAACTGCGCGTCGGCATGACCACCGCCCAGGCACTGGAGATGGCTGCGCAAACCTTGCAGGCAATGGGCGCGTCCCACACCTGGCACCCCACCTACATCCGCTTCGGTGATGACACCGTGCGCACACCGCGGCAAGGCATCGACCCGCAGCGTGTATTACGTACTACGGACATTGTCGTGATCGACGTCGGCCCGGTATGGGATGGCTACGAAGGCGACTATGGCGACACCTTCGTGTTTGGCGAGCACGACCTGCACCACGCTTGCGTCAAGGCACTGCACGAGGTGTTTGACGAAACCCGCCAGGCCTGGGGCCGAGGGCTGACCGGGCGCGAGCTGTATGACTTCGCCGAGCGTAGTGCCCAGGCCAAAGGCTGGCAGCTGGAGCGCAACCTGGCCGGGCATCGCATCGCCGACTTCCCGCATGTGCTGTATGGGCAGGACAAACTGGCCGAGGTGGAAATCGTCCCGAGCGAGGTGGTGTGGGTGCTGGAAATACAGCTGTGCCACCCCACCGAGCCGGTCGGGGCGTTTTTCGAGGACATCCTGATTGGTGAAGGCAAGCCGACCGTGGCGAGGGCCGCTTGATCGCCACCGACAAACCCCGGCGGTTGTCGATCAATCCGGATTTACAGGATAAGGTTGCCAGCAGGACGCTAACAGACACGGACGAACAGTATGCAAATACGCAACCTCACCCCTGACGATCTCCCCCAGGCCAGCACCTTGTGCCTGGATGCCTTCATGCAGGCAGTCGCGCCTTCGCTGTCTGCGCAAGGCATCGAGACCTTCACCAAGGTGGCAGCCCCCCAGGCGTTTGCCGAGCGCATGCAGGGCGACAACCTGATGCTGGCCTGCGTCGCGCAGGGCGCCATTGCAGGGCTGATCGAGCTCAAGGAAGGCCGTCACGTTGCGATGCTGTTCATTGCACCGGGCTGGCAACGCCAGGGCATCGGTACGCGCTTGATGAATGCGGCGCTGGAACATGCCCGAGTTGAGGTCGTGACGGTCAAGGCGTCGCTGTCTTCGGTGCCTGCCTACCAACGCTACGGTTTTACTTTGGCAGGCGACGTGGGCGAGTTTGCCGGGTTGGCCTATCAGCCAATGGAAAAACGCGTGCCGGCAGTGTAGGCGCGGCCTTGTCGCGAATGCGCCACAAAGCGGGGCCCGGCTTTCAGCTTTGCTGCTGATGCGGCCGGGGCCGCTGTTCTTGCAGAACCGTCTGCTCCACCTGCTGCTCGAACCACTTCAACACGGCCTGGCACGCGGGGTGAGCAACGCCGCTGTCCCGTAGCCACAGGGCATACACGCCGCCGGTCTTCAGCGCCTCGCCAAACGGCACCACCAGGTCGCCGCGCACCAACGCATCGTGGGCCAGCATTCGGTCAGTCATGGCGATGCCCAGGCCACGGGTTGCAGCATCCAGTGCCAGGTCATCAAGGTTGAACAACAGGTCCTGGTACTTGTGCTCGGCCCGGGCCTGCTGGGCCTTGAGCCACAGGTTCCATTCATAGCGCGAGGTGGAACCGTGGATCAGCGCATGGTCGACAAGCTCCGCCGCACACTGAGGCGGGGCGCGGCCGTCGCCCAGCACGGGCGCGCAGACCGGGATCAGGTACTCGTCGAACAGCGGCGTCAACGGGCGCTCGTCCAGGCCGCCCGGCAGGTACAGCACATACGCGTCACAGTCGCCGCCGGTGTCTACCAGGTCGCCGCCGACCGTTTCAATCGACAGGGTCAGGCCGGGGTTGAGTGCATAAAACGAGGTCAGCCGCGGCAGCAGCCAGCGTACCGCCAGCGATACGAACATGCGCACGCGAAATGGGCGGTCCAGCGGCGTCGGCGACAGCTTTTCCTCGAGCGTGCGCAGGGTTTGCAGCATGCCCTTTGCCACCCCGTACACCTCGTGCCCATGGGCCTTGCGGCTGGTGCGGTCGAATAACGTGGTCTGGTAATGCTCCTCCAGTTGCTGGATCTGCCGACTGATGGCGCTCTGGGTCAGGTGCAACTGGCGCGCAGCCTCGGTGAAGTTGCTGGTGTCGGCTACCCGGACCAAGGCCTGCAGCGCCTGCAACGATGGCACACGAAGATTCTTATCCATGCAAATTCCGAATGGATGAATGAATTTTTAGCGTTAGAAATTGCGCCTTAGCCTCCGTAAATTGGGGCCAAGACGCGCTTTCGCGGGCAATAGCCAATAACGCCTGTGCATCGATATTGAAGGAGTGACACGCAATGAACAACCACTGTGGCTGGATTGCGCTGGCCGGTGAATCAGCGCAGCGGCCGCGCCTGCAAGGCACCCACAAGGCCGATTGGCTGATTATCGGCGGCGGCATTACCGGCTTGTCCGCAGCCCACGCCCTGGCACGCCGTTTTCCGTCGCAGCGGATCGTACTGCTGGAGCGCCAGCGGGTCGCCCAGGGCGCTTCGGCGCGCAACTCTGGCTTCGTGGTCAGCCACGAGCTGCCCGGTGCTGGCGAACTGATCGGGGCAGCAGGTTTTTCCGGCTATCAAGCCGCCTCGCGCATCGGTGTCGCGGCGGGTAATGAGGTGCGCCAGCAAATCCAGGCGCTGGCTATCGACTGCGAGTTCAGCGACAACGGCTACCACTTCGCCGTACACGAGCCTGCCCATTTGCAGCAGGCCGAGCAGGCACTGGAAACCCTGCGTGCCGTGGGTGCCCAGGCAAGCTATCACGAGGGTGAAGCGCTGCAACGGCGCCTCGGTACCGGGTTCTATTCACGTGCGATTCATTGTGCGGGCGGTAACGGCCTGATGCAGCCGGCGCGCTACGTCAAAGGGCTGGCTGACGGCCTGCCAGAACAGGTGGACGTGTTCGAGCAAAGCGCTGTAACCGACCTGCGCCGTCGCCCGGGCAAGGGCTGGGCTGCCCGCACCGAGGCTGGCGAGGTCGAGGCCCGGCAGGTATTGGCCTGTGTCGGAGCGTTCCTGCCCAGGGTCGGGCTCAAGCGCAGTGGCACTTTCCCGCTTGAGTTGAGTGCAAGCATCACCCGCCCGTTGACCGGGCCGCACTGGCAGCAACTGTTCGACGAACAGGGCTGGGGCGTGCTGTCGACCTTGCCGGGCGGCTGCACCCTGCGCCTGCTGCCGGGGCGCCGCCTGCTGATCCGCAACACCGTGGAATACCGTCAGCACGACATCGACAACCGTGGCCTGGCCATACGCCAGGGTGCACATCTGATGGGATTGCAGAAGCGCTTCCCCGGCATCACCGCACAAGATCTGCACTACACCTGGACCGGCCACCTCAGCGGCACCCGCACAGGCGAGCCGTATTTCGCCCGGGTCGCGGACGGCCTGCATGCCGTGGCCGGCTGCAATGGGTCCGGCGTTGCCCGCGGCACCCTGTGGGGCCGCCTGCTGGTCGAAATGGCACTTGGCATCGACTCGCCCTTGCTCGGCGACGTACTGGCCCAGGCCAGCCCCGGCTACCTGCCGCCCCGCCCGTTCTTCGACCTGGGCGCCAAGGTGCGCATGGCCTGGGAAGTACGCCGCGCGCGGCTGGAACGCTGATATTTCACTTACCTCGCAAACAAAAACAAGAGCGCTATCCCATGATCAAGCACACTTGCGTGGCCCTGTTGTCCTCGGTATTGCTGGCTGCGGCAGTGCACGCCGAAGAGCGGGTCAACATTGCCAACTGGAGCGGCTACATTGCCGACGACACCCTGGCCGAGTTCACCCGGCGCACGGGCATCCAGACCACCTACGACCTGATCGACAGCAATGAGACCACCGAAGCCAAGCTGATGACCGGCAACAGTGGCTACGACCTGGTAAGCCCGTCCAACCACTTCCTGCCGCGACTGATCAAGGCCGGCGCCATCGAAGAGTTGGACCGTAGCAAGCTGCCGGCCTGGCACAACCTCGATCCGAAGCTGATGAAGATTCTGGAGGCGAGTGACCCGGGCAACCGCTATGCGATCCCGTATATGTGGGTAACCACCGGCATCGGCTACAACGCCGACAAGATCAAGGCCATCTTCGGCAGCACCGAGGTGACGCAATCCTGGAGCCTGCTGTTCAAGCCGGAGAACATCCAGAAGCTGAGCCAGTGCGGCGTGGCGTTCCTCGACAACCCGACGCAGATCATCTCGATCACGCTCAGGACCCTGGGCCTGGACCCGCACAGCGAGAAACCAGAAGACCTGAAGAAAGCTGAGGCAGCCTTGCTGGCAGTGCGGCCCTACATCAGCTATTTCCACCAGTCCAAGTACGTCAGCGACCTGGCCAATGGCAACATCTGCGTAGCAATCGGCTTCAGCGGCGACGTGCTGCAAGCCATGGGCAGCGCACAGCAGGCCGGCAACGGGGTGAACGTGGGCTATAGCATCCCGCGCGAGGGTTCGACAGTGGCAGTGGACATGGTGGTGATGCCCAAGGGGGCACCGCATCGGGACAACGGCTATGCGTACCTGAACTACCTGCTGGAGCCAAAAGTCATCGCCAACATCAGCAATACGGTGAAGTACCCCAACGGCAATGCGGCGGCGCTGGCGTACATCACGCCTGAGCTGCGCGACAACCCGGCGGTTTACCCGCCTGAATCGGTACTCGATACGCTGTTCCCGATCAAGACCTTGTCGCCGGCGGGAATGCGCGCCAGTACCCGGCTGTGGACCCGAGTGACCAGCGGGAAGTGACGCAACGTCGGCGGCCCGGCATACCATGGGCAATCCGCCTGTACATGATCGAGGAACTGATCGCGCACCATGGCAGTCTTTGCTCAGGTGGCCCTGAGCATTGGCTGAAACCGGCGCAAAACGGCTGCCGATCGCGCACTCCATGGTTTTTTCGAGACTGCATCCTTGAACCACTCACCGCCTCTCGCCTCACACCACCGCGCCCTGGATTGGCTGAATTTCTTCCTGGCCGACGTGCGCGATGGCCTGGGGCCGTATCTGGCCATCTACCTGCTTGCCGTGCACCACTGGCAGCCGGCGAGCATCGGCCTGGTGATGAGCTTGGCAGGCATCGCGGCACTGCTGGCGCAGACACCGGCCGGGGCCCTGATCGACCGTACGCCGGCCAAGCGCGCAGTGGTGGTAATCGCCGCGTTGCTGGTGACCGGTAGCTGCCTACTTTTGCCGCTGATTTCTTCATTCGGCGGGGTGGCCTTGACCCAGACAATCGGTGCCCTGGCCGGCTCGGTGTTTGCGCCGGCGATTGCCGCCATCTCGCTGGGCATCACTGGCCCCAAGGCCTTTACCCGGCGAGTGGGCCGCAACGAAACCTTCAACCACGCAGGCAATGCCTGCTCGGCGTTACTGGCCGGCGGCCTGGCCTACCTGTTTGGCCCGGTGGTGGTGTTCTACCTGATGGCGTTGATGACCGTGGCCAGTATCGTCGCGGTGGGACGAGTGCCCGCCGCGGCCATCGACCACCAAATCGCCCGCGGGCTGCCCCATGGTCCGCAGCGTGATGACCACCCTGCCGGGCTCAAGGTGCTGCTGCACAACCGTACGCTTCTGGTATTCGCAATTTGTTGCGCATTGTTCCACCTGGCCAACGCGGCGATGCTGCCGCTGGTGAGCCAGAAACTGTCGCAAGTCGACCTGCGCCTGGCCACACCGTTAACCTCTGCCTGCATCGTCGCGGCGCAGCTGGTGATGGTGCCGATGGCACTGCTGGTGGGGGCCAAGGCCGACCACTGGGGGCGCAAGCCGTTCCTGCTGGCCGGGTTTCTCATCCTGCCATTGCGCGGCGCGCTGTACGTGGTATCCGACAACCCGTTCTGGCTGGTCGCGGTGCAATTGCTCGACGGTATTGGCGCGGGCATCTTCGGCGCGCTGTTCCCCATCGTGGTCAAGGACCTGACCGAAGGCACCGGGCGCTTCAATGTCAGCCTCGGCGCGCTGACCACGGTGTTCAGCCTGGGCGCCGCGCTCAGCCCGGGCATTGCCGGGTTGGTGGTACAAGCTGCGGGCTACGATGCGGCGTTTCTTACCCTGGCGGCCATTGCTGCGGCCGCCTTCGTGCTGGTGCTGGTCGCACTGAACGAGACCCGCCCTGCTCCTGGCGTTTCGTCGTCGCCTTTGCACTCCGCAGCATAGACAGAGCGCCACGTGCCGAGAGCAGCCGGTTGCAAGCGGGCAGATACCGACCCATGGCTGCCATTGCGAATGCCGTTCAGCACCTAACCCCTTGATCAGACAAAATCATAACGCCCAGCGCCTGGGTAGCCACACAGAAGTTCAAGTGGCGAGCCATCACGCCAAAAACACCCAATGCGTTTAGCGAGGGCAATTCAGAGAAACCGTCTGCCATGGCAATAGAAATTCTATCGAATAGTGCCATTTTTTTTGTCTCTCTGATGCCTGTTCAAGATTAATAAACTGATCAGGCTCGAAAGGTTCACGTCGCCAAAGCTACTCCCTGAAAATAGTTAAAGAAACCCGTGTCAGTAGAAAACCATTGTCCAGGAGAGCGAAAGGATGAAGACCACTGATGCGCACCGGATGACCCAAGCTGTACACAACCAGCTTTTTGCATTCGAAGCTACCGCCAGGCTTGGGAGCTTCAGGGCTGCGGCCGATGAACTGTTCGTTACGCAGGGCGCGGTCGCCCAGCAGGTTCGAGCCATGGAGCAAAAACTGGGTATGAAGCTGTTTACCCGAGAGCCCCGTGGCCTGACCCCGACTCCAGCCGCGCTGGATTACGTCAATCGCGTTCGCCTGGCCATGGGAATCATCGAAGAGGCTACGAGGGTATTGCTACAGGGCGAGAGCGAAAATGACCGATACCGACTGACACTCAGTACGACGGCAGCATTCGCTAGTCGCTGGTTACTACCTCGCCTTGTGCGACTGACTGAACAGCATCCACGAATATCCATCATGATTGATGCCACCGATGTCACGCGACCACTGAAAGGTCCAGGCAGCGTCGATATGGCAATCAGATGGGGAGCGCCACCTTTCCTCGACACAACTGCAAGTTTCTTGCTGCCAGGGTGCAGCATTGCGGTGTGCGCTCCAACCTTGAGAGGGTATGGCAGTTGGCAGTGCCCCCAGGATGTACTGAACGTACCGCTGATTTCAGACACTCATAACAACTGGGCACGTTGGTTTGACGTATACGGGTTGCCTGACGCTCGTTTCACTGGGCCCTCCTTCTCGCAGGCCAACTTAGCGCTTGACGCTGCTGAACAAGGGATGGGGATTGCGTTGATTCCCGAACCCCTGGTGACCCCCTCACTCAAGACAGGCGCGCTGACAAGAGCATTTGGTGGCTCTTACCCTCTGGAAACCGAGCACGGTTTCTACGTTGTGACGGCTGAGCCCATCACTTCTGACTCAGCCATGGCAACTGTCGTTACCTGGTTGCTCAACGAAGTGGAGGCATGCACAGATTTGAAATGAACGGTGCTGAGCGCAAACCCAGCGCCGCCAGGCAGCCGTCAGATCACAGCACGCTCGATTACTCGCTCACCCTTGGCAAAGCGGGCGTAAAGAAACGGCGACAGGTCAAGTGAGCGAAACGCTCCGTAGATTATCTGCTCCGCGATCCCGCGCCCAACAGCCGGCCCTTGTTGCGAGCCATGGCCGGAAGAACCATTGCTGAAGTGGAAGTTGGACACCACGTCATGAGGGCCAATCACGACGTTGTAGTCGAAGGTATTGAAGTCGTAGTGGCCGACCCAGCTGTCGATGACCTCCACATCGCTGAACTGCGGAATGCGGTTGGAAAGAATGGGGTGAATTTTCTTCTCCCAAATGCCCGACTCAGCGGTGAAATCATCGTAATCGACGGTCTCATCCGCGCCCAGCGGCGGGCAGCCAACCAGGTAATCATTGCCAAATTGGCGGAAGTGGACCCCAGTAGGGTCGATGGTTAGTGGCAGGTCACGATCCAGCGGGTGTTTTGCACGGAAGATGTAGGTATATCGCCGTTTAGGCTGGATATCGAGTTCAATATCAGCCATGGCTGCGATCTGACCCGCACGGGTTCCCGCTGCATTGACGATGTGTCCTGCCTTGATGACCTGTCCTGATTCCAGCGTGACATGGGTTACCTTACTGCCTGTTCGGCCAATGGCAACGACCTTGTTGCGGACATAATCCACGCCACGTTCGATCGATTTCTTGATCAACCACTCAACCATCAGAGGCGCGTTGTAGTAGCCCTCGTCCTGGGTATTCAGGCTACCCGCTTCAATATCGTCCAGCCGATAGAACGGATAGGCTGCAGCGATCGCCTGTCGACTCACCATGCGAGTACCGGCACCATTCTTCAATTGGACCTGCTGATCCCGCTCAAGTACGGAAGTGAGATCGGCGTTATCAGAAAGGTAGAGATAGCCGAAATTGCGGATCGGAAGGTCTGGTACTGCGGGATCTCCACCCAGGTTTTGACGGAATGACTTCACAAATTCGGCGGCAAACTGACCGATCCTGACATTGATAGGGTTGGCAAACTGCTGCCGCATGCAGTTGTTCGATGCCCCAGTCTGTGCTCTAGCGAAGGTGGTGTCTGGCTCGACAACCAGGATATTACCTTTGAAGTCGGTGTTCGACGCCAGAAACCAGGCAGTACATGCCCCCATGGTGGCACCGCCGATAATGACGACATCATAGGCGCTAAGCTTCGGGATCATCTCGATCTGCGGGAGATTTATCTGCCAAGAAGCATCTTTCGACGATGAGCTTTGCTGGTTTGACATTTTTTCCTCAGCGGGTTAGTGATTCCGCTGTTATCAAGCCAGATTAAATTGGCTCGCACTAATCAGAAATACTGAGTCCAGCCAGTAGCGGTACTACAGGCTGAGGGCGCACACGAGCGGCGCAAGGCCGGGGCTTGCGTTTCAAGTCCGACTTTCAATTAAAAAAAGGCTACGGCAAACGTCCTCTTTGGGGGGCAGCGTCGCACACCGTGCTGACAGTGTTCGCCCAGAGCATGATGGTACTCGTTCAACCCGCCTACCCTGCCACCCTGTCAAGGGCGTAATCCTTGAACGCTAACCACCCGATCCCATGGAAACTTGTTCATGCCTATCGACTTCAGACCCGCTCAAGCCTCGGACGCGCACGATATTGCGCGTTTCTTTCAACTGACATCGGAAGGCATGGCCGATTACATATGGAGCAAGCTTGCCGCACCTGGAGAAACGTTGCTGAGTGTCGGTGCGTCGCGCTACGCCAGGGAACAGGGCGATTTTTCTTACAAGAACTGCCTGATGGCCACTTTCGAAGGGCGCGTCATCGGCATGATGCATAGCTATGCCTTGCGCGAGGCCCCTGACAGGCCTGTCGAGACAGACCCGGTACTCGCGCCGTATGCCGACATGGAAGTTCCCGACACCTTGTACATATCCAGCCTGGCCCTGGATGAGGCCTGGCGCAGCCAGGGGCTGGGCGTGCAGTTTCTTCGCCACGCGCAACAGCGCGCTGAGGACGCTGGCCTGAATGGGCTATGCCTGATCGATTATGCAGAAAACCACGGTGCACGCCGCTTCTACGAACGTCACGGCTTCCAGATTGTTAAAACCTGCCAGATCGTTGCGCACCCGATGCTGGGCGTAACCGGTGAAGCCTATTTGATGCATCGCCCTAACCACAACGTGCTCGAGAAAAAACCATGAACAACAAACTGACCGTGTTCCGCGAGCTGGATATCCAACCGGTGCGCGACCTTCCCTTTTTTGAAGAGGTCCTGGAAGGCACCCCTCATACGCTGACGTCCAAGTACTATCACGATGAACAGCAAGGTCGCATTTCCGGAGAGTGGGAAGCCAGCATCGGAGCGTGGCGCATCGACTACAAGGTTTGGGAGTTCTGCCATGTCCTGAGTGGACGCTGCGTCATCGAGCTTGAGGGCAGCGCCCCCGTCACACTGGCCGCTGGCGACACGTTCATTATCGAACCGGGCGCCAAGGGCAAATGGACCGTGCTGGAAGACATGAAAAAGAACTTCGTGATCATCCTGCCCGCGAACTAGGCATCGGGTCGCAGGCTCACTTCACTGTGGGAGCGGCCATGCCCGCGAACACGGGCGAAGCCCGTGCCATCCACCGGGTCGCCTGCTTTGCGAACAAGCCCGCTCCTTCAGGTAGTGAACAGCCGTAGCCGTGCTGCAAACAAAGAGGGCTCAGCTCCCCATCACTTCGTCCAGTGCCTGTTCAAGGGTGCTGACCGTGCGCTCGATATTGTGCAGTTTTTCGAGCCCGAACAGGCCGATACGGAAGGTCTGGAAGTCGGCCGGTTCGTCACATTGCAACGGCACACCAGCGGCTATCTGCAGGCCGTGTTCGGCAAACTTCTTACCGTTCTTGATGTCGGCATCATCGGTATAGCTCACCACCACGCCCGGGGCCTGAAAGCCGGCTGCGGCCACGCTTTTGATGCCTTTGCCGGTCAACAGGGCGCGTACCCGATCGCCCAGCGCCTGTTGTTCACCGCGGACCTTGTCGAAACCGTAGGCTTGCATCTCGTTCATCACGTCGTTGAACCGCGCGAGCGAATCGCTGGGCATGGTCGCATGGTAAGCATGCCCGCCCTGTTCGTATGCCTGCATGATCTGCAGCCACTTTTTCAGGTCGCAGGCAAAGCTGCTGCTCTGCGTGTGCTCAATGCGCTCGAGTGCCAAGGCACTGAGCATCACCAGCGCGCAGCAAGGGGAAGCGCTCCAACCCTTTTGCGGTGCGCTGATCAGCAGGTCGACTGCGCACTTGTGCATATCAACCCACAGCGTGCCTGAGGCGATGCAGTCCAGCACGAACAGGCCCCCCACTGCGTGCACGGCGTCGCCAATGGCCCGCAAGTAATCGTCGGGCAGGATGATCCCGGATGAGGTTTCAACGTGTGGGGCGAAGACAACCTGCGGCTTGTGCGCCTCAATGGCCGCCAGCACTTCGTCCAGAGGCGGGGGCGCGTAGGCTGCCTGGCGACCGGTGTCGACCGGCCGGGCTTTGAGCACCGTGGTAGACGCCGGGATGTTGCCCATTTCAAGGATCTGGCTCCAGCGGTAACTGAACCAACCGTTGCGGATCACCAGGCACTGCTGGCCAGAGGCAAACTGTCGCGCTACCGATTCCATGCCGAATGTACCGCTACCCGGCACTACTGCAACAGCCTGGGCGTTGTAAACCTGTTTCAGGGTGCTGGAAATGTTCCTCATCACCCCCTGAAATGCCTGCGACATGTGATTGAGCGAGCGGTCGGTGTAAACCACCGAGTACTCGACCAGCCCCTCAGGGTCAATACTGGGATATAGCTTAGACATGCGGTGATTCCTTTGGCAGAGATGTCATTGGTATGGACCCTGTCCTATGCCTTGGCAAATGAGAAGTCGACAATACTGCAAGCACATGCCCCGGCCAGGAGCCGGCTAATGCGAAGTTTTTGTGCGACGTCAGGGCCTCTTCGCAGCACAAGGCTGCTCCTACAGGGCATTTGGGAGCGCCAGCACCGCCAGCAGTTTGTCTCTGGTTGGTTGAGTGCAAGGCTGCATCGGCTCGCGCAGCTCGTCGCTCATCACCCCCTGCAACTGCAATGCGGCCTTGACCACGGCCGGGTTGGGCTCGGCGAAAGCCATTTTGATCCAGGGCAGCAACTGGTAGAACGTGCCACGCGCAGCCGCCCAGTCGCCGCTATCGACCTGCCGCAGCATGCGCACGTAAAGGTGCGCATGCACATGCGCCGAAGCCGAAATGGCCCCTGCACCGCCCAGGCACAGGTTGTTGAATATCTGCAGGTCTTCACCGGCCAACACTTGGGCATGGCCGTCGTGGATCAGGGCCATGGTGGTTTCGCTGTCACCGCTGCAGTCCTTGACCGCAGCGATGCGCGGGTGGCGCACGATCCGGCGCAAGGTTTCGCGCTCGATGCGCACACCGGTGCGGTAAGGGATGTCGTACACAATCAGCGGCACGCTGGCAGTATCCGCTACGGTGTTGAAGAACGCTTCGATGCCGGCCTGCGAAGGGCGGATGTAGCAAGGCGCCGGCACCAGAAGCCCGCCAATGTCACGCTGCTGGATCTCAGCCTGGAAGGCCAATAGCTCACGCAGGTTGTAACCCGACAGGCCCATCACCACCCTGCTCGGCTCCACCCAGGCCAGCACGGCGTCCAGCACCGCCAGTTGCTCGGCTTTGGACAGCGCCGCCGCCTCCCCCGTGGTACCGCACACCACAAAACCGGCAACGCCGTCTTCAAGCAGCTTCTTGACCAGCTTTTCCAGGGCGGCGAAATCGACGTCATTGGCGCGCATGGGTGTGACGAGGGCGATCCAGATACCACGGAAATTCGACATGCAAAAACTCCTGATGTTGACCGAAAGTCAGCGTCAGCGGGTGAGGAGTCGAAGTGGTCTGGCAGAGATACCTGGCGCCTTCTGTCTCGTCAGCCCATCTGACGAGACAGCGCGCCTCGGTCAGATGAGCGGCTGTTTCTTGGATTTCTTGGCAACGGCAACGCACGCGCCTGCCTGGGCAATGAAGCCCGAAGCGGAAATGGCGTGGTTGGATGTGGACATCATGAGAAAGCCCGTTGCGCAGGTATGGCTGGATAATGGTGCGGCGGCGTGGCTGGTGTCAACCCTTGGCCTGCATCGGCACCAGGAGGACCGTGCAGGCAGGTATCGCCATCAACGCCACTCGCTGTAGGGCTCCAGTGGCGTTACCGGCAAGGCCAGGTTGCCTCGCCACGGCTCGAACAGATAACGCAGGTAGAGCATGCCATGGCTAGGCGCATAGTCATCGCTGTGCTGCCAGTCGAAACCGCCCCCCAGTACCCACTGATCACTCAGGCGCCGTTCGAACAGGCCGCGCAGGCGGTAGCCCAGCCCGCTGCTGTCGCTGGCATCGCTCATGGCATCGATGTTGGAGCCCACATCATACTGCGCCAGCACTTTGCGATTGATGTGCGCATCCGGATACAGCCGGCTGCTTCCACTATGGGCCTGGGACCAGCTGACCGAACCTTCCAGCAACAGCGACCAGTCATAGTTGCGCCAGGCGTAACTGACCGGCACGCCAACCGACGTGTAGCGCTGTGGGCTGTAGTAGCCGCCCTGCCCCAGGCTGTAGCCGCCCAGGTCTTTGTCATGGCGCCAGTGCATCAGCGTCAGGCCAACCCGCACGCGCTCGTCGGCCTTTTCCACCACCCGGTGGTAATAGCCGGCCATGGCCCGGGTGCGCTGGTTGTCGGCAACGTTCTCGCCATACAGCCAGTGATGCCCCAGGCTGGCCCAGACACCGTTGTCGCCGCCTTGGTCCCAGCTCAGGCCAAGCGTGGCGCCATTGGCTGTGACCCCACCCCAACGCACGCCCGTCGGGCGGTCGCGTGCCCCGGCGAACGATAACAGTGAGTTGCTCATGGGCCGCCGCGACGCCGTCAGCGACCAGCCAACCTGGCCGAGGTCGCCGTTGAGCGTTGCACCACCCAGCCAGTTGTTGATCGGGTAACCCAGGGTGGTGCCCAGGTCAAACGCCCAGCGGCTGCCCTGCCAACCCAGCGCCAGCACGCTGCCGTCAGCGGTCTGCGAGCCGCCCGTGCATGCAGGCAGCGATTTTCCGTCAGCGGTCTGGCCGACAAACTGACAGCTGCCGAAGTCGGGAGTGTAGCGCCCCTGATCGTTCTGCTCGAACGAACCTGCATCCATGCCGATGCGCTCAATACGGGCAAAGGCGGTGCCGTCCTGCCAAGGAGTATCGACATGCAACAGGGTCGACTGGGTACTCAGCTCGGAGGTGCCCGGCGTACCGTCGTCCTGGCGCCAGCCGTAGTCGTGCATCAGCGTCACATGGGTATTGCGCTGGCGATACAGCGCATCGACGTCGCTGCGCAGGCTGCGTGCCAGCCAGTCATCGGCGTCCTGCTCACGGCTGGCCAGCGTCAGGGCACGGTCATCCCGTGGCGAAGCGGCAGCACGGTCCAGCAATTGCGCATCGGCCATTGCTGCGGCGTACAGGTCCAGCGCCCGTTGCGGGTCGTCTTGCGCCACCAGGCGGGCGGCGTCACGGCGCAACAATGGATCAGGCCGGGGCTGCTGCGCTGCAATCCGGTCGAGCAGCGCGGCCGCGTGGTCGTGTTCGCCCAAGGCCACCCAGACAGCCGCCAGGCGCCGCTGGGCATTGCTGTCATCGGCGGCCAACGGTGGCACCTGCACGGCCATCATGTGCCGGGCCTTGGCCAGGTTGCCTTCAGCCACCGCGCTTTCGATCACGCCAAGCCGTGCTTCCGGGCGCCCGGGCTGTACGGCCAGCACACGCTGGTAATAACCACCCGCCTTGTCGGGCTCACCGCGCGCGGCCGCCCAGTCGGCCAACAGCATCAGGTCGTCGGGGCCGCCTTCGCCACGCGCCAGGCTGGCTTCAAGCAAAGCTGTCGCCTCGGCACCGCGGCCTTGCGCCTGCAACTGCTGCGCCGAGGCCAGGGTCATGCGGCGCTGAATGCGCTGCTGCAGCGCCTGCATGTCAGCACTCCAGGTTGCCTGCGGTACTGCACCCAGGCTGTCCAGGGCCAAGGCATCACGGTCGCTGGACTCCAGGAACAGGCCGTGGGCATAGCGGGTTGCCGGGTCGCGGGGCTGGTGCTGCACCAGCCGAGCGAATGCCGCGTCGGCCTCGGCGATGCGGCCCTGGTGACGCAGGCTGTTGGCCAGCTGATACACCAGCCAAGGCTCATCGGGGGCCAAGGCACTGGCCTGGGCCAGCACCTGGCTGGCCGCTGCCCAGTCTTCGCGTTGCAGCGCCTGCTCACCTTGCTGACGCAGGCGTGCAAGTTCCAGGCTGCGGCGCACACTGGCGAACTGCACCTGCTGGCGTGGCGGCAGGCTGTCCAGGTACGCCTGCGCCTTGGTGGGCGATTGCGCCTGGTACACACGCATCAGGCCACGCACGGCACTCTCATTATCCGGCGCCATGCGCCTCACGTGCAGGAACTGCCGCTCGGCAGCAGCCGCATCGCCCTCGGCCAGCGAAACATCGGCCAGGCCGAGCAAGGCGTACTCATCTTTCGGGTGTTGCTGGCGCGCTTGCAGGTACAGTGCGCGGGCGCCTCGCAGGTCCTTGGCCTGCAGGGCGCGCTCAGCTTTGGCGAGTTGCGCCCAATACAGGCTGGACGATTCCAGGTCCTTCCATTGGCTGATCCAGTAGGTGTCCTGTTCCTTGGCACTCGCCGCCCGGAACGCTGCGTTAGCGTTTTCGTAGCGGCCCTGACGCATCAGCGCATAGCCCAGGGCGCCGTGCAGGCTGGCGTCCTCCGGGTACTTGCGCAGGGCCCGACGCAGTTGCGCTTCGGCTTCGGCATTGCGGCCTTTATCGAGCAACGCCTTGCCCCGCTGGCCCGCCTGCCAGGACGGGTCGGCCAACAGCGTGCGCTGCTGTTGCAGGTTGGCGCTGGCCTGTGCCAGCAGCGGCGAAGCCGGGTAGCGCTGGAGGAAGGCTTGCCAGGCTGCCGCACTGGCGTTGCTTACCGCTTGCCCGGACAGGTAGTCAAACTCACGCTGGGCGGCAGCATCCCGTGCGCCGGGGTCGTGCGCCAACTGATCGAGCAGTGCCAGCGCTTCACGGTCGCGCTTTTCGGCGAACAGCCAACCGGCCAGGGTCTGGCGCAGCCCGGCACTGCCGGGGTACTGCTGGTCCAGTTGCTGCAACTGCCTGATCGCTTCAGGCCGCTGCCCTGGCAGGTTGCCGCGCACGCGCCAGTAATCCAGGGCCAGCTCAAGGCTGGGCGGCTCGCCGGCGAACAGCTGCTCA
The DNA here is from genome assembly GCA_947090765.1 of Pseudomonas sp. MM223. Taxonomy (NCBI): domain Bacteria; kingdom Pseudomonadati; phylum Pseudomonadota; class Gammaproteobacteria; order Pseudomonadales; family Pseudomonadaceae; genus Pseudomonas; species Pseudomonas sp. MM223. Next base: position 3,954,902 of record OX352322.1, read on the forward strand.
TACACCGCCAGCGCCTCTTGTGTGCGCCCGGTAACGGCCAGCAGGCGCGCCTGCTGCAAGCGCCGCGCGGTTTCCGGTTGCTGCAACGCGAGCAGGCGCGCGGCCTGGCGCGCTTGCAGGCTACCGGGTGCCAGGGCACTGATCCTGGCACTCAGCTGTTCGGCCTCGGTGTTGTTCTTTTCGCGCAAGGCCAGGCTCAAGGCCGCCAGCAACACATCCGGGTTGCGCGGCTCCAACAGTTGCAGGCGGCCCAGTGCATCACGCACCAGGTCATCGCGGTGCAGCGCCTCGCCCCGGCGCACCTGGTCCAGCAACCATTGCCGCTGCTCCCCGGCATCCTTGGGTTGTGCCAAGGCCTGGCAAGCCACCGTCGCCAGCATCAGCACGCCGATCATTCGCTGCATGGCGTGCTCCAGGCCGGTAACAGACGGCCGTGTGGATCAAAACGGTAACGGGCTTCGTCCCAACCCTGGCCAAACAGCGCCAGCACCTGGCTGTAGTACGCCTTGGCCTCGACCGGCTGCTCACGCAAGCGCTGACGCTGCGCCGCCAAGCCTGCCACGTACTCGGGCGAAGCTGCCAGCAAAGGCAGCAAGGCCGCAGAAAAGCCTGCCGGGCCATGGCCGCTGGCAGCGCCACTGCGCGCATCCACGTGCTCTGGCGGCAACCCGTCACGTGTGGTCAATGCCGCTATCGGGGCATAGCGGGCCACCAGTTCGGCACGCTGTGGCGCGTCCTTGGCCAGCATGCCGACCCAAAGGTAAACCCGAATGGCATCGTAATCACCGCCACTGCCATGCTGTGGGTCCGCGGCCAGCTCACCAGCCGGCGTCCACAGTAGCCAGTCCGGGGCGAAGCCTTTGGGTGACGACGCCAGCCACAAGTGCCGAGTATTGGCTGCCAGTTCGCCCCACAACGGGTCCACCAGGCTGAAGCGGTCGAACAGTTGCAACGGCAGGTAACTGGGGTTCAAGCGCGTGCCACGGGCATCCTCGAAACCGTAGTCACCCGGCAGCAGCATCACCCCCAGGCCTGGCAGCTTGCGTACGGTCTGCGCAGCGATGCGCCACAGCAGGCGCTGGCCCAGTTGTGTATAAGCCGGTTCGCTCCACAACCGCCCCGCCTCCAGCAGGCTGTAGGCAATCCACAGGTCGGCGTCGCTGGCGTTGTTGGCATCCAGCACCTGCCACTGCTGCTGGCTGTTACGGCCCCATAGCCAGGCGGGAAGATGCCGGGCCAGGTCACCCTCGGCCAGGTTGTTGGTGGTCCAGCGCAGCAATTGCGCGAAGGCCTGCCGGTCATTGCCTACCAGGGCGAAGAACAGTGCATAGCTCTGCCCTTCCGAAGTAGTGATCAGGCGCTCATCGCTCGGGTCGATGACCCGACCGTCCACACTCACCAGTTCGGCCTTGAAGCGGTCCCAGGCGGGCCACGGGCAGGCCGGCGCGGCATTGGCGAAGAAAGGCAGGCCGAAGGTGACCAGCCCTACCAGCAATCGGCGCATCATCACCCCGCCTCACCCAGGCGGCGCTTGCCTGCCCAGCGCAGTGCCCGCCATAGCAGGAAGGCAAACAGCACCACGCAAACGGCCGCGATCGCCGCCAGCAGCACGGGGTGCTCGGACAAGTGGAACCACAACAGCAGCCACCACGGCAAGGCGCCCACGAAGTAATGCTCACCGACAAACTGGCTGGTAACACCACTGCTGCGCACCAGCGTAACCGAACCGGCCACTGCGTCGAGCTTGCCTACGTCGCCGAGCGTATCGCGCAGCAAGCCGTAGTCGCTGTCGCTACTGGCCAACAGGGCAACGACGCTGCGCTGCTCATGGAACGGCGATTTCAACCCGGTGATCGCCGCGATGGGTGCCTGCGCGCTCACCGCCACGCGGCTGCTAGCAGCCGCCGGTGCGGTGTCGAAGCGCTGGCTGCCCGGCAGCCCTGCGCTGCGGCCTTGCAGCAGCCAGTCACGCTGGGCGCTGAGCAGCAGGCCAAGGTTGGGCGCTTCGCTCAGGGCTTCAGGCAGGCTGCCGATCAGCAGCAAGTCGGCATCGGCCGCTGCGGCCTGCTTCCAGTCATCCACCAGTTGCAGGCCCAGCGCCGGGTAACCGACCTGCCCTGCTACACCGCCAACGGTGTCGAGCAAGGTGCCGACCTGCATCGCCGTGGGTTTGGCCGGCATGATGACCAGGGTTTCGGAAAGGTCGGCCATGCGGCTGAACGGGAAGCCGCTGCGGGCAAATGCACGCAGGTCGGGCATGGCAATGTAGTGGTAATAACCGGACAGGTCGATGGTGGAGTTGTCATCGATCGCTGCGCGCACATCCACCGGTAGCGAGGTCTGGCAACGGTCGCGCTGGGCGCTGCCCAAGGTGCTGGCAAAGCTGAAATCGAAGCGCAGGCGGTTACGGTCGCCAATCTTCAGCGCCGGCACCAGTGACTTTTCGGTCAATGCCGTGCTGTCGCCGGACAACACCGCCAGGCGCATTTCTTCAAGGGTGCCGCTGCGCCGGTCATTGCCCACCAGCGGCATGCTGGTGATGTACTGGTCGTTGACGCTGATGCTCAGGCGCGATTCGTCGGTTACCGCAGGCGCCGTGTAGCGGTACAGGGTACGCAGCGGGATGCCCTGGTTACGCCAGACAAACAGGTCGGGCGGCAGGTTCAGCTCCAGCGTTACCGGCCGCGGTTGAAGGCCACTGACTTGCAACTGCTCGGGGTAGTCCAGCAGCTCGGCAAAGCGTACCGGCCGGTCGGTGCGCGTCCAGTTGGGCGCATCGTAGGGCTGGCGCGGTTGCAAGGCGGTCATCTGCTCCACTTTCACCCGGGCACCGCGGAACAGGTTGTTGCCAACCGCCAGCGCCGATGCAGCCTTGACCAGATCATCGTCGTTGCGGCCCAGTACCAGCAGCACTTTGCTCCAGCGGTCATCCGGGTGGTCGATCATCTGCAGCACCGGGCCATCGACCGGCGGGAACTTCTGCAGGTCGGCGAGGAAGGCCGGGCGACGGTCGTTGGTGGCAAACACGATGCTTGGCTTTGGCGTGTCCGCCCGCACCGGCAGGCGGTTGTACAGCACCGGGAAGGTTGCCTTGCGCCAGCCGGCCTGGCTGCCGAAGTACGACGCCAGGATAGCCGCCGCGCGTTGCTCACCCAGGCTCGGCACGCCGCTGAACACCACCGGCAGTTCCACCTTGCCGGTATCCCGCGCGTCGAAGAACGGCAGCGGGAAATACGCCAGGTCGTTGTCCAGCGCCAGGGCCTGCTCGTGCAACTGCACCTGGCTCTTGCGATTGAGGTTAAGCCACAGGCCGCTGTGCGCCGGGTCTTCGCAGATGTCGGTGTAGTGCCCGACAAACTCCAGGCGTACCCGGTTGAAGTCGCTCAGCAGCTTTGGGTCCAGCGGCAACTGGCGGCGCACGCGCTGGCCAGGCTGGTCCTTCTCCACGGGCACCACGCCCATCAGCTCGTCATTGAGATAGACACGCAGGTGCGACAGGTTAGGCAGCAGCGCTGGCGAAGGCGTGTAATCCAGCTGCAGGCTGGCGTCAGTGGCCAGGCGGTCGCGACGCACGCCAAACTCGATGTGCTCAGTGTTGCGCACCCCCAGCAACAGGCTGTCGGACGCATGCCCAAGCTGCTCGAAGGTTTTCATCACTGGCCAGTTCGGTACCGTGGGTACGGCTGGCTCGGCAAGCGGGGCTACAGAGGCAGCAGCAGTTTGCGACAAGGCGGCACACAGCGCCATCGCCAGGCCCCAGGTACGCGCGGGATAACCAGTCATCATGCGTCTCGATCAACAAGGTTCAAAGAAGGGACAGCCCGCGGCGTGCGGGGCCAGTAGCTGGCAAGCCAGTGTGCCAACGCGCGCAGCGGGCGCAGCCACGCGTGTACCCACGGCGGCAGGTGCTCGAGCAGGCGCAGGTAACCGACACCGCCCAGCTTCAGCACATCGACCAGGCTGCGCAGCGGGCGCTCGACCTCGTGCTGCTCGCTCCAGCCCAGCCAGGCATCGGCGCGGGCAAAGGTGCAGTGCACCAGGTCGATACGCTGCTGTTGGCTGAGCGCGTGGAACACCAGGCCCACGTGCTGCCCGACCGTACGGGTGACACAGGCCTGGAAGGCGAACTCGCGCTGGCCACGGTTGAGCAGCAGGCGCACCTGTTCTCCCGGTTTCAACGTTAGGCCTTCGTGCAGCTGCAGGCCGACACCGCCATCGGAGTAGTCGACCAGGGTGCACGGGTAGGCGTGACCGCTGGGCAGCACCACCCCAGCCGGCAGGCGCATTTGCACCCGGTGGGCACGGCGCACCTGGCGTACTTCGGCGGCCACGGCAACGGCGGCGCCAATGATCAGCAGGTTGTAGATCACCCACAGCGAACTGACGATCACCGTGCCGATTTCTGCCGCCGGGCCGGTGAACAGGCGCCACACGGCAAAACCCAGGCCCGCTACGTTGAGTGCCGCAAGCCACAGGTACGGCTGGGCGATATGCCAGTCGAACTGCTCCTGCTCCATCAGGCCGCCCTTGGCGGTGACGTTGAACTTGCCTTTTTTCGGCGCGAACAGCGCGACCGTGGTCGGCCGGGCGATGTACCAGGCCAGCACGGTCTCGTACACCTCCCCCCAGAAGGTTTGCCGGTACTTGCCCTGCATGCGCGAGTTGGTGAGGCTGGCGTGGATCATGTGCGGCAACACGTACAACAGGATCATCAACGCCGGTGCATAGATGATGTAGGCATGCAGCAACAGGAACGCCAGCGGTGCGGTCAAAAACACCAGGCGCGGCAGGCCGGCCAGGAAGTGCAGCATCGCATTGGCATAACACACCCGCTGGAACAGGCTCAGCCCACGCCCGAACAAGGGGTTGTCGGTGCGGAAGATCTGCACCATGCCGCGCGCCCAGCGAATGCGCTGGCCGATGTGCGCCGACAGGCTTTCGGTAGCCAGGCCCGCCGCCTGCGGGATACTCAGGTAGGCCGATGACCAACCCTGGCGGTGCATGCGCAAGGCGGTGTGGGCATCTTCGGTCACGGTCTCCACGGCAAAGCCACCGATGCTTTCCAGCGCAGTGCGGCGCAGCACCGCGCACGAGCCGCAGAAAAACGCCGCGTTCCACATGTCGTTGCCGTCCTGGATCAGGCCGTAGAACAGCTCCCCTTCATTGGGGCGGCGACGGAACGAACCCAGGTTGCGCTCGAACGGGTCGGGGGAGAAGAAATGGTGCGGCGTCTGCACCAGTGCCAGCTTCGGGTCCTTGAGGAACCAGCCCACCGTCATTTGCAGGAAGGAGCGCACCGGCACGTGGTCGCAGTCGAAAATGGCGATCAGCTCGCTGTCGGTCACACCCAGCGCATGGTTGAGGTTGCCGGCTTTGGCGTGCTTGCTGTCCGGCCGCACGATGTAGCCCACCCCCACCTCGTCGGCGAACGCGCGGAACGCGTCGCGGCGGCCGTCGTCGAGGATATAGATGCGCAGGCATTCGCGTGGCCAGTCCAGGCCCAGGGCCGCCAGTACGGTGGTGCGCACTACCGACAAGTCTTCGTTGTAGGTGGGGATCATCAGGTCGACGGTCGGCCAGTGCTGCGGGTTGGCAGGCAGGTTCGCCGGCTTGCGCTGTAACGGCCAGCTGGTCTGGATGTAGCCCAGGATCAGCACGAACCACGAATAGGTTTCCGCCGCCAGCAGGATCACCCCGCACACCAGGTCGGTGGTGTCGTTCCAGTTCAGGGTCGCGGTGTAGCGCCACCACAGGTAACGGCAAGAAATGATGGTCGACAGCACGATCAGCATCAGTGTCGGGAAACGCCCCGGCATGTGCCGCACCAGCATGGCAATACCCAGCAGCAGGCCGATGAACACCAGCTGTGCCAGGTAGCCAAACGGCTCCGTCACGCACAGCAGGGCCAGGCCGGTCGCGCACAGCGTCAGCACGCTGTAGAACGCCCGCCGGGCGAACACGCTCAAGCCGCGCAAGCGTGCCGAGGCTTCATGCTTGAAGGCACTGTCACGGTAGCGGGCGGGTACTTGCTGCAACCTGCCGACCAGCAAGCTGCGGTAATGGCCCGCAAGCCGTCGCGCGTTACGCAACTGCTCGCGTACGCAATCCCTTATGCGCCGTGCGAACTCCGGTCGGCGTTGCGCTGGTTGCTGCCTCAGCAAAAGCCACAGGCTCTGGATCAACAGGCGGACCGGGTCTCCCAGGCTCGGGCGCTTGCCCGCCAGTTGCGGGTACAGGCGCTGGCGCTCGGCCAACAGCGCCTGCCAGGCGGGGGACTCCAGCCGCAGGAACAGGAAGGCCAGCCAGACGCCGACGGTAAACAGGCAAGCTACCGGTAAGCGCGCACCGCGTGCGCTGAACCAGGTGTACGCCGACAGGGGGCTCAAGGTCACGGCTGACGCCTCGTCAGGCAGCGTACCGCCAGGCTCTGCACATCTCGGCAGGCCAGGCTCTGCGGCGCGTAATGGCCGAGCGGTGCCTTGCATGCCAGCGCTTCGAGGAACGCCTCGTCGCGGTGCACCACCTGGATCGGCAAGCGATCACGGTACAGGTCGCGCCACACCATCAACAAGTCGCTTTGCAAACGGCTGGCCGGGTCGTAACGGTTGACCAGCAGCATGTCGTAGCGCTCGACCGGCTCGCGGCCGAGCAACAGGTGGCTGGCCATTTCGGCCTCGGCCACCAGCACTCGCACATCGGTCTCGATGCTGTGGCCCGCGGTGTCGGGCGGCAGTTGCGGCAGGTCGAACAACACCCAGTCGAAATGCCCGGCCAGCTCGGCCTGGCGAGCGCGCCATACCTGCGGGTCGGGCACAGGGTGCGGCACGCCGCCCGGCAGGCTGCCGAACGGCAGCAGGCACAGGCCATCAAGTACTTCATACACGGCATCGTCAAACGGCTGCCCTTGCTGCTCGGCCGGTGCCCAACCTTCTTGCGTATCCAGCGGCAGGTTGAAGTGCAGCCCGAGCAAGTTGCTTGGGCACAGGTCGATCAGCAGCACCCGCTCGCCCACGCCCTGCAGCGCATAACCCAGCGCGGCCAGCAAGGCGCTGCGCCCCAGGCCGCCGCGCACGCCGTGCAAGGCCAGGCTGGTCATGGCGACACACCCTCGCGCTGCGCTGCAGCCGCAGGCGACGTGCCCGGGGTGCTGGCCCGGCAGCTTTCACCCAGCAGCGGCCAGCGTTGCAACGCCTGCTGAACCCCCACCAACATGGAAATGTCCTGGTAGTTCAGGTCTGGCATGGCCAGGTGCTGACGCAACTGGGCGATATCGTCGCTGCGGTCGGACGGGTCTGCCTTGCCAGTGTTCATGGGCGCTCCTCGGGGATGGGCTGCCAGTCGGGCTGGCCTTGCAGGCGCATGTAAGCGCGCCCCTGATAGTTCACAACCTCTGCCCCGGAGGTTTGCGCAACCTGTTCGGTGGTCGGCAGGTCGGCCAACAGGCCGGGCACATCCAGCGCCTGCTGCTGGCCCAGGCCGGTGTAAACGCGCGACACGACCTCGGACAGTGCCAGGTAGCTGGTCGGTGCCGAGACACGCAGCGGTTCGCTGCGTGCCGGCTGCCCCATGCCGATGAACTTCAGGCCGACCGGTACATGGGTGATCGACGGCGTAGGGATTTCGCGCATGCCTGAAAGCTGCATGCGGTCACCGTGCAGCGCAGCGCCATGTTCCGGGACAATGGCCACGACCACGCGGCGGCCACTGCGCTCCAGCTCGTCGAGGAAGGTGCCCAGCTCGCCGAACAGCCGGTTGGCGCGGGTGGCGTAATCGGCCACGCGGGTACCGCCGTCGGCGGTCACGATGCGGTTGCCGTCGTGCAGGCTGATGCTGTTGTAGAACAGCGACACATGCTCGGCGGCGCTGCCTTTGCGCTGCCCCCACCAGCGGCGCAACACGTCCAGGTCGCTGGCAATTGGCGAGCCGTCAAAGCCGACCAGCGCGCGCGGGAAGTCGGTATTGCGCAAGCCGGGCTGCGGCATGTGTTGCTGGGTGATATCGCCGATAAAGTTGTCGAACTGGCCGCTGTGGTTGAGCAAGGTATTGCTCTGGAAACCGAGCTTGGCCAGGTTCTGGAACAACAGGCATTGCTCCGGAGCGCTCTGGTAAAGGCCCGCGTGGGACGACTGCCCGCAGCTGGCACGCAGCACGCGGATAGCCGCCGGCCTGCTGTAGGAGGTGGCCGAATTGAACTGGTCGAAGACCACGTCCAGACGCGACAGCAACGGGTTGTCACGCAGCCCGGCGGCAGACAGGTCATCCCAGGCCAGCGAGCAGATGTTGATGACCAGCAGGTCGAACGGTTGCTCATCCGCATTGATGGCAGGGAATGCCGTCACCCGCTCCCGCTCACTGGCGAAGAACCGTTCGAGCCAGTTGTTAAGCGTGGCATTGTCGGCAAGCGCAGCAGCCTGCACGGGCTTGCCGGGGCCGGCAGCCACATTGCCGGCGGGCTGGCCGGCATTGACGGACAGTGAAGGCAGGCCGCCCACGGCCAGCCACGCCAGCCCCAGCAGGCTCAAGGTGCTCAGGCGCAGCCAATGGCGTAAGTACAGGTAGCCCACCAGCAACAGCGCCAATGCACCCAGCAGGTTCCAGTTGATGAAGCGGCCCAGCAGTTCGAGCAGATAGTCCCAGGAAAAGTCGAGCACACCCGGCTGTGCCAACAGGCGGCTGAAGGGCGGGAACCAGGTGTCCTGGTAGAACAACGCGACCCCAATCGGCACCGCCACCAGCTGCCGCGCGACGCGCAACCATCTACCCGGCAAAGGCAGCAGCAGGAAAGCGGCGAACAGCAGGTTCGGCAGCGCCTGGAAGTCCAGCATGCCGAGGGCGACGAGCAGGAATTTTGCCAGGAAATAGAGGTTCCACCCTCCCAGCCCAGGCCAGCGGGCCAGTACCGGGAGGGAGGCGGTGGTCTTAGTCATTACGGGGTTCCTGGCGTGTAGCGCGGTGGCGGACGCCCAGCGGTTTCAGGTAACGGGGTGCGAGGCGGCGGTGCAACCAGCCGCGCAATACAACGCGCAGGCGCAGGCCAAGTAGGGCCAGGGCAAGCGTAACCAGCGCTGTAATGGCGATTACTTGCAGGAGTTGCACGAAGTTCATGCTGTACCCCGCTTGCCCAGGGCAATCCGGCGGGGCGCCAGGGTCGGCCTTGGTTGCGCAGGCTGTTGCGCCGATGCATCCAGCCGCGGTGGCTGCGGTGCGCTGTCGTCGAGGAAGGCCGGGGTGGCCAGGCTGTCGACCCCGGCGAGTACCTCCTGGCTGATGAACAGCTCTTTCCACGACAACTGGAAGATGTGGTCAAGCGCTTGCTCGACGCCTTCGGAGCGGCAGGCGAACAGAAACAGGAACATGACTTCGCCCACGACACAGGCGATGTCGCCATCGCGGCGAAACACCGTGCGCGAACAGGCCTGCAGCGGGGTAAGGCCGGGGGCCGGGCGCAATACCAGCAACTGGTGGACGATTTCGCCGTTGCGCACACCGTGCCACATGGTGTTCACGGCTTGTGCAAATGCACGGGGCGCCACCAGCCCGCAAATGGCCAGAGGGCGCAGCCGTGCGAGCAAGGCATCAAAATTGCCTGGCAAATGCCGGCGCCATATGTAGCCCTGGATGCTCTCGACCATGGTCAAAAAGCGCGACAGACTGGCACCGAACGGCACGATCTGGGTAGCACCACAGGCCAGCAGCAGTTGCTCGTCCTGGTAACGCAGGGTAGGCGCCATCTCGCGCACGACCAGCTTCAAGGCATTGCCACGCAACTGACGCAGGTGGTGCAGCTGCCGCGCCAGGTTGTCCAGGCGCTGCCCGCCATCCATGGCAAAGATTACCGTGGCAGACACCGCACGGCTGGCTTTGCTGCTCAGTTCGTCAAGGTTTTCGCAGACTTGCCAGTGCTCGGAGAAGGCGGGCGCGCCCTCCAGTACCGGGCGCTGGGCCAGGCACAGCAGCTCATCACCGCCGGTGTCGGATGGCACCTGCGGTGCTCCGGTAGCGGCAAACCCCGCGTCAAGGCGCGCCAGCTCCAGGTCTCGGGTACCGGCTTTGCCGAGCGGGTTGCTCCAGAAATGCTGCAGATAGCGCACCCCGCCTTTGCCGCGGTACACCTGGGCCAGCCCATCAACGCCCTGGTTGAACGCGCGCAGTTGTTCCACCCGTCCAGCACCTTGCCCGCTGCTGATGACCAGCAACAGCGCAGCCTCGGCCAATAGCACCGGGCGCAGGGCATTGCACCAACGGGCAACGTCTTCGCCCGCCCAGGCCTCGAGTGGCGCCAACAGCAACAGCACACGCCCGGGCACGTCGATGCGTGGCAAATCATCAATCAGGTGCAGGATGGCTTGCGGGCTGGTTTCGTAAAGAGCCAGTTCGGCCGGGCCTTGTGCCGCATCGAGCGCACCCAGCACATCACCCATGGCTTGCGCATCGGTAATCAAGGTCGCCCGCACGTCGTCGGGCATGCCTTCGAGCACTTGGCGGCATAGCAAAGTGGCGTCTTCCGTGGCGTCACAGGCTAACCAGTACAGTCCTTGTTCATGAAGGCAGCTGCTTTCGGCGCCTATGCCGGAAATAGCCAACAACGGCATTCCATTCGTCAAAACAGTGGCTCTACGTCAAAAATTTAAACGGCTTTGAAACTAATTTTGCACATGGGCCGCCGAGACCTATTGATCCTCGTCAAAAAAACGACAAAACCGCCGATGCACCATTTCAGTGCGTCAATTCTACAGCAGCAAGGCAAAATAATGTCAACAAGAAGTGTAATGAATTGCAAAGTTGTGTAATTCCTCTCCCCCTCCCGCCCTTTCTCGCAGACAAAAAAAGCCCCCGCAGGCAGGCCTGTGGAGGCTCGTTTTTTTGATCACCGGTCCAGCGAGGACGCGGCCTCCAGGGTCATGCCACGGGTTTCAGGTGCCAGCCACACCGACACGATCAACCCGGCCAGCGAAACCAGCGCGGCGACCAGCATGGTGTTGCCGATGCCGATGCTTTGCAACGAAATGGGCACCAGCCACGTGCCGGCGGCAGAGCCGATACGCGACATGGACGAGCCCATGCCCACCGCAAACGCACGGATTTCGGTGGGGAACAGTTCGTTGGGGTACACCAGTTCCAACACTTGCGCCCCGCCAATGAACAACGCATAGGCACCAAACAACACCAGCACCAACACTTCTGAACCGTTGGAGAACACCCCCAACCCCAGCAATGCGAGGGTTGACCACAGGAAGCTGTGAATGATCAGCGGGCGCCGCCCGAGGGTGTCGATCATGCGTGTCGCGACAATGCAGCCAACCACAAACAACAACGTGATCAGCACCGACCCGTACGAAGCCCAGGCCCCCTTCAGGTTGAGTGCCTGCAGCACCACCGGGGCGAAGGAGTACACCGCAAACATCGGCACCACCGCAGCACTCCAGAACACGGCGACAAACAACATGCGCTTGCCATAGCCCGAACGCAGCAGCGCGCCCAGCGACACCTTCTGCTGCGCAGCTTGCTCAGGCATGTTGGCCAGGGAGAATGACGGCCCGTACACCTGCTTGATGATGCGCTCAGCCTCGTCGAAGCGGCCCTTGCTCATCAGCCAGCGTGGTGATTCTGGTGTTTTCAGGCGGATGATGAACAGCAGCACGCCAAGCACCCCGGAGCTTGCCAGCACCCAGCGCCAGGCATCATCGCCACCGCGCGCCAGAATGAAATTGCCCACCATGTATGACAGCGCCGCGCCCGCAAACCACAGGATGGTCAAGCCGGCCAGGCGGCGGCCGCGGTGCTTCTGCGGCAGGAACTCAGTAAGCAACGACCCTGCGACAGGGTATTCGAGGCCCACGCCGACACCCACCAGGAAGCGCAGCACGAACAGCGCAAAGCCCGACTCCACCCAGAAGGTGCCGACTGAACCTGCGATAAACAGGATGGGCCCGACGAAGAACAGGCGACGGCGCCCGACCTTGTCGGTCAACCAGCCACCCAGAAAACCACTGCAGAACGTTCCCAGCATCGCCGAAGCGGCAACCAGGCCCTGCCAGAACGAGTCCAGCTTGAGGTAGTCGGAAAACTGCACGATCACCACCCCGATGATGCTCAGGATATAGCCGTCAAGAATCCAGCCACCGCCAGCGCGCAGGGTCATCAACTGGTGGAAACGGTTTAATGGTACATCTTCGATTGAAACAGTACTGCTCGTCACCGCGAGTGCCCCTTGTGGTCTTAATTATTGTTGGAACCTGAAGACTTTCAACTCGAACTTCATAGTTAGCACCCGACCATTATTCAAATACGCACATGCCTGTGCACGCCACGCATTTGGCAACACCTGCGCCGCAAGATATTGGAATATGAAGCCTGCACTGGCCACGCGTTGCGGTAGACACCGCAGGGACCGGGCGCACTGACAAACCAACTGTCTACTATGTGTAGACACAGAATAAGCGAGGCTTTCAGCCATGGTCAACGCTGCAAGCACGCACAAAACACAAGCACTTATTGATGAATTAAAAGACTTGAAGCATGTCAAGCACCCATCACTGTGGCGGCATGAAAAAATACAATAACAAGCTAACTGATATGGCGCGATCTGACATCTTAACGGCGCCGCCAGAAGGTTTCTAAACGCGAACAGGCGCAGGCACAGACCAAAAATAATTGTCAAAAAAACAACCATTCTGTCGCATTGGCAACTTACGTTTGTCGTCGTGCGGCAAGTTTTACAATTCGGCCTTTCCTGCCTGCCCGAAACAGGCTGTTTAATGCCTGAATACGACAAGTTGATATTCCACCTGCCAGGCAGGCAGCATCGATTTGCGTGGCCTGCGCCGCGGCGCAGAGGGTGTGTTCCTACAGGCGAATGTTTCGATGTGCGGTATGGTTACCTGTCAGGCAGATGCTGATTTTCCGGAGACACGCATGCTTCGCATTTTTGAACGTTGGCTAGACCCCTTTCCACCCGACGAAGTACCGCCGCCGCCAGTTGGCCTGCTGCGCTTCATGTGGGCCTGCACCCGGGGCGCCCGCGGCTACATTCTTGCCTTGGCACTGCTCAGTGCCGGGGTGTCGATTTACGAAGCCTGGCTGTTTGCCTTCCTCGGCCAGGTGGTCGACCTGCTCTCGGCCTGGCAGGCCGGTGGCGCCGCCGCCAGCACCCAGGAAAGCCACGTACTGTGGGGGATAGGCATCGTCCTGGTCACCAGTATCGGGCTGGTGGCGTTGCGCACCCTGGTGCAGCACCAGGTGCTGGCAATCAACTTGCCGCTGCGCCTGCGCTGGGACTTCCACCGCCTGATGCTGCGCCAGAGCCTGTCGTTCTTCTCCGACGAGTTCTCTGGCCGGGTAACCACCAAGGTGATGCAAACAGCGCTGGCAGTGCGCGAAGTATTGTTCACGCTCATCGAAATCCTGCCCGGCATCGGCGTGTACTTCATTGCAATCATCGCCCTGGCCGGTGGCTTTGCCTTGAAACTGATGCTGCCGTTCATTGCCTGGCTGGTGCTGTTCGGGCTGGCCATGCTGTATTTCGTGCCGCGCCTGGGCAAGGTCGGGCAAGAACAGGCCAACGCACGCTCGTCGATGACCGGGCGGATATCCGACGCCTACACCAACATCACCACGGTGAAGCTGTTCTCGCACTCAAAACGCGAAGCACACTTCGCCCGTGCGGCCATGGAGGATTTCAAGCAAACCGGCTTTCGTCAGATGCGCCTGGTCAGCCAGTTCGAGATCGTCAACCAGGCGCTGGTGGTGGGCTTGATCTTTGGCGCAGGCGGTTACGCGCTGTGGCTGTGGCACCAGGGCCAGGTCGGCACCGGGGCGGTCGCGGCCATTACCGCCATGGCCCTGCGCATCAACGGCATGTCGCACTGGATCATGTGGCAGATGACCTCGTTGTTCGAGAGCATTGGCACTGTGCAGGATGGCATGGCCACCCTCACCCGCGGCCCCAAGGTACAGGATGCGCCGGGTGCCACTGAGCTGGTAACTGGCGGCGGCGCGGTGAGCTTCGACAAGGTCAGCTTCAACTACAACGGCGAGCGCCAGGTGCTCAACGATTTGAGCCTGCATATTCGCCCAGGCGAAAAGGTGGGGCTGGTTGGCCGTTCCGGCGCGGGCAAGTCCACCTTGATCAACCTGCTGCTGCGCTTCTACGACGTGGACAGTGGCGAAATCCGCATCGATGGGCAGAACGTCGCCAAGGTCACGCAAGACAGCCTGCGCAGCGCCATCGGCATGGTCACCCAGGATACCTCGCTGTTGCACCGCTCGATTCGTGACAACATCGCCTATGGGCGCCCGGACGCAACCGACGCACAAGTGCGCGCCGCTGCAGCCAATGCCCAGGCCGATGGTTTCATCAGCCAGCTCAGCGACCGCCAGGGCCACAACGGTTACGACACCTTGGTGGGCGAGCGCGGTATCAAGTTGTCCGGCGGCCAGCGCCAGCGCATTGCCATTGCCCGGGTAATGCTGAAGAACGCGCCGATCCTGCTGCTGGACGAAGCCACCAGTGCGCTGGACTCGGAAGTGGAAGTGGCCATTCAGGAAAGCCTGGACGAAATGATGCAGGGCAAGACCGTCATCGCCATCGCCCACCGGCTGTCGACGATTGCCGCCATGGACCGGCTGATCGTGATGGATGAAGGGCGCATCATCGAGCAAGGTACCCACGCCGAGCTACTGGCGAAGAATGGTACCTATGCCCGGCTGTGGCAGCACCAGAGTGGCGGGTTCCTGGGTGAAGACCAAGGCGTGGCCGAGGCGGTTGAATAGGCTCTCCTGAAGCGCCTGAAGCTGGCGCTTCAACCAAACACATGCGAAGGCCGGCGCAGCACCGGGTCGAACGGGTTGACCCGCTCGCCAATCGCCGCCGCCTCGCGCTTGAGCAATGCCACCACGGTCGGCATGCGGTTGGGCCCCAGGCGGTCGCTGATGGTCGCCACGCTCAACGCCGCCACCGCATGGCCGTTACGGTCCAGAATCGGCACTGCCAGGCCGGCCATGCCGTCGAGCACGCCAGTATTGCGCCCGGCGTAGCCGAGGCTGCGCACGTTGTCGATTTCGGCACGCAGCAACACTTCGTCGTAATGGTGAAAGTCCTTCAACCGCGGCAGGTTGTAACGGATCACCTCGTCACGCTCCTCCTCGGGCAGAAAGGCCAGGATCGCCAGGCTGCCCTGCCCCACACCCAGCGCCACGCGGCCGCCGATGTCGCCGGTAAAGGTACGGATAGGGTACGGCCCTTCGCTGCGGTCCAGGCACACGGCATCAAACCCTGAGCGCGCCAGAAGGAACAGCGAATCGCCCAGCGATGCCGACAGCCGCAGCAGGCTGGGGCGCACCACATCGCGCAGGTTGCCAGCCTGCCCGGCCTTGGCCGCCAGGGCAAAAAAATCCAGGCTCAGGCGATAACGCTTGCTGGTGGCGCACTGGTCGACCATGCCCTCCTCGATCAGGCTACGCAACAGCCGGTGGGTGGTGGGCTGCGCCAGGCCAACCCGCTGGGCCAGCTGGCTGACCTTCTCGCCCTCGCCACCGCAATCGCCCAGTGCACGCAGCACGGCGAACAAACGCGACACTGCGCTTACGCCAACTTCCTTGGCGTGCTCATTTCGTTTATCGGAATCCATTTTTCGCTAAACCCCTAATAATTTCATTGAGTGGAATAATTTCAAAATAGCTGTCACTCAGTGAAATTACCCTTTGTCGCCATCCTAATCATTGCCCTACTCTCCGGTCCATAGGGCGATATCACAACATCGGCCGCCGCCATAGAAGCGAGCGCCAACGTCCGTAAAAGCATTGCTTTTCGCCGCTGGCGCTCTGCCCACCCTGAAACTGCCGGTTGACACCGGTTCCGTTTGCGATGGAGCACAGCCATGACCTTTCTGTTGATCGACAAGCTTTGCAAGCGCTATGGCGCTACGGAGGCAGTGGCCAGTTCGTCACTGGCCATCGAAAAAGGCGAGTTTGTCTCCCTGCTCGGCCCTTCTGGCTGCGGCAAGACCACCACCCTGCAGATGATTGCTGGCTTCGTCGAGGTCACCAGTGGCCGCATCGTCCTCGACGGCCGCGACATCACCCACGCCAAGCCGGCCAGCCGGGGCCTGGGCGTGGTATTCCAGAGCTACGCGCTGTTCCCGCACATGACCGTGCGCGACAACGTTGCCTTCGGCCTGCGCATGCGCAAGGTGGCCAATGCCGAGATCGCCCGACGCGTCGACCAGGCGCTGACGTTGGTACGCCTGGACAAGCACGCCGAACGCTACCCGCGCGAACTGTCCGGCGGACAACGCCAGCGTGTGGCCCTGGCCCGCGCACTGGTTATCGAACCGCCGGTGCTGCTGCTGGACGAGCCGCTGTCCAACCTGGACGCACACCTGCGCGAAGAAATGCAGTTCGAAATCTGCCGTATCCAGAACGAAGTCGGCATCACTACCCTGATGGTCACCCACGACCAGGCCGAAGCCTTGTCGATCAGCGACCGGGTGGTGGTGATGGAAGCCGGGCGTATCACCCAGATCGATGACCCTTACCGCCTCTACGAACACCCGGGCACGCCGTTTATTTCCGACTTTGTCGGCAAGGCCAACCGCCTGCATGGCATAACCGGCCCCGGCGGGCTACCGCAGGCAGCGGCCCAGGGCCCGCTGACCCTCAGCCTGCGCCCGGAAAAGATCAGCCTGGGTGCGGCCGGCAGCGGCAAGCTGGCAGGCCGCGTCAGTTGCCGCTACTTCCTTGGCAGCCAGTGGCTGTACCGCGTTGATACTGCCTTGGGCAACCTGGCGGTGGTCCGCGCCAACGATGGCAGCGCGCCGCTGGACGAAGGGACGCAAGTCGGCCTGGACTGGAACGACGCCCTGCTGCGGGTGCTGAGCACCGCCGAGGTGGCGGCATGAGTACGGCAAAACTGCGCAGCAACACCTGGGGCTACGGCCTGAGCAGCCCGGCCTTGCTGTTGTTCCTGGCCTTGCTGGTGATGCCGTTGGGGCTGACCGTGCTGCTGTCGTTCAACGCGTTCGACTACACCAGCGGTATTCAGGCTGGCGAGTACACCCTCAGCCATTACCTGAGCCTGGTGACCGACACCTATTACTACGAGATCTTCTTCCGCACCTTCTGGATCAGTGCCCTGGTCACCTTGCTGTGTGTGCTGATCGGCATCCCCGAGGCCATGGTCCTCAGCCGCATGGGGGCGCCGTGGCGCTCGATCTTCCTGATCCTGGTGCTGACCCCGCTGCTGATTTCGGTGGTGGTGCGTGCCTTTGGCTGGAGCCTGCTGCTGGGCTCTGACGGCCTGATCAACCAAGGCATCAGCGCACTCGGCGGGCAGCCGGTGAAGCTGCTGTACACCCCGTTTGCAGTCATCATCGGCCTGGTCCACGTGATGCTGCCGTTCATGATCATCCCGGTGTGGACCTCGCTGCAAAAGCTCGACCCGGCCGCCGAGCAGGCCGCGCTGTCGCTGGGCGCCAGCCAGTGGACGGTGTTCCGCCGCATCGTGCTGCCACAGATCATGCCCGGTGTGCTGTCGGGCACGCTGATCGTGTTCGGCCTGGCCGCCAGTTCGTTCGCCATCCCGGGCCTGCTGGGCGGGCGCCGGCTGAAGATGGTCGCCACCATGATCTACGACCAGTACCTGGCCGAACTGAACTGGCCCATGGGCGCCACCATCGCCGTCGCCCTGCTGCTGATCAACCTGCTGGTGATGCTCAGCTGGAACCGGCTGGTCGAACGCCGCTACAAACGCGCACTTGGAGTGTGAACCGATGACCCGTAACGGCCCGCTGGCCCTGTCTTTTCATGCCCTGGTGATGCTGTTCATGCTCGCCCCGCTGGTGGTGGTGTGCCTGGTGGCATTCACCCCGGAAAACACCCTGAGCCTGCCCACTGCCGGCTTCTCGCTGCGCTGGTTCAGCGCTGTGTTCGAGCGTGCCGACTTCCTCGACGCGTTCTACAACAGCCTTAAACTGGCTGCCATGGCGGCCTCGCTGGCTACCCTGATCGCCGTGCCTGCGGGCCTGGCGCTGACCCGCTACAGCTTCCCTGGCCAGGGCTTTGTCAACGGCCTGCTGCTGTCGCCGATCATCATCCCGCACCTGGTGCTGGGTGTGGCCTTGTTGAGGTTGTTCGCCCTGCTTGGGGTCAATGGCAGTTTCACCTGGCTGGTGTTCGCCCATGTGGTGGTCATTACCCCCTACGTGCTGCGCCTGGTACTGGCTGCCGCCATCGGCATCGACCGCAGCGCCGAACAGGCCGCACAAAGCCTGGGCGCCGGGCGGGTCACCCTGTTCTGCAAGGTCACCCTGCCAATGATTCTGCCCGGCGTGGCCGGTGGCTGGCTGCTGGCGTTCATCAACAGCTTCGACGAAGTCACCCTGTCGATCTTCGTCACCTCGCCGGCCACCCAGACCCTGCCGGTGCGCATGTACGTGTACGCCACCGAGTCCATCGACCCGATGATGGCCGCCGTCTCGGCGTTGGTGATCGCCGTCACCGCCCTGACCATGATCGCCCTGGACCGTGTGTATGGCCTGGACCGCGTACTGGTGGGCAAGCAATGACAAGGAATGCCCCTATGCCGCTGTTCAAGCGCGTGGCCGAACATGACCGCGAACCGTTGCCCTTCCTGCTTGACGGCCAACCGGCCCAGGGCATGAGCGGCGACACCCTGCTGACCGCCATCCTGACCAACGCCACCCACTTGCGTGGCAGCGACTTCAGCGCCGAACCGCGCGCTGGCTTCTGCCTGATGGGCGCTTGCCAGGACTGCTGGGTGCGCCTGCAGGACGGCCGACGGGTGCGCGCCTGTTCGACGTTTCTTGAGCCAGGCCACTGCGTGACCCGTGATCCGGGGCGCCAGCCATGAGTGCAATCGTGATCATCGGTGCCGGCCCTGCCGGTATCCGCGCCGCGCAAACCTTGGTGGCCCATGGCGTACGCCCTGTTCTGCTGGACGAAGCCAGCCGTGGGGGCGGGCAAATCTACCGCCAGCAGCCGGCCAACTTTCGCCGCTCGGCCAAAGCGTTGTACGGCTTCGAGGCAGGCAAGGCGCAGGCCCTGCACAACACCCTTGAGCAACTGTGCGAGCAGGTCGACTACCGCCCGGAAACCCTGGTGTGGAACGCCGAGCAGCAGGTGCTGGACACCTTGCAGCAGGGCCGGTTGGCCGACCGCCTGGCGTTCGACCAGGTAATCGTCGCCACGGGTGCCACTGACCGCGTGTTGCCGGTCCCCGGCTGGACCTTGCCCGGGGTGTATACCTTGGGCGCCGCGCAGATCGCCCTGAAGTTCCAGGGCTGCGCCATCGGCGAACAGGTGGTGCTGGCTGGCAGCGGGCCGCTGTTGTATCTGGTGGCCTATCAGTACGCCAAGGCCGGCGCTACGGTCAGCGCAGTCCTCGACACTTCACCGTTCAGCGCCCAGGTACGCGCCCTGCCGCGCCTGTTGCTACAGCCGGGCACCTTTGCCAAAGGCCTGTACTACCGCGCCTGGCTCACCCGCAAAGGCGTACCGGTGCACCAGGGTGTGACCTTGCTGGGCATCGAAGGCGAGCAACGCGCCAGCGCCGTACGCTGGTCGCGCAATGGCCAGCAACACACCTTGCCGTGCGACGCCGTGGCATTCGCCCATGCCCTGCGCAGCGAAACCCAGCTGGCAGACCTGCTGGGCTGCCAGTTTGCCTGGAACGCCCTCAACCGCGCCTGGCTACCGGTACGTGACGCCCAGGGCCGCGCCAGCAGCCCCGGTGTGTACCTGGCTGGCGACGGTGCCGGCATCCTCGGTGCCGACGGCGCCGAAATGACCGGTGAGCTGGCCGCCCTGACGCTGCTGGCCGACCTCGGCAAACCTGGAAACCCGCAACGCCAACGACAGCTGGAAAAACGCCTGGCCACCCTGCGTAGCTTTCGCCAAGGCCTGGAGCAGGCGTTTCCGTTCCCCGAACAGTGGGCCCGACACGCCCCGGACCCATTGACCGTATGCCGCTGCGAGCAGGTCAGTGCAGGCGAAATCCGCGCCACCGTGCGCGCAGGCCACTGGGAAATCAACCGGGTCAAGGCCATGTGCCGGGTGGGCATGGGCCGTTGCCAAGGCCGCGTGTGCGGCGCCGCGGCCGCCGAACTGATTGCCTGCGAAAGCGGTCGGCCCATTGACCAGGTCGGGCGCCTGCGCGGCCAGGCACCGGTCAAGCCCCTGCCCTTTGGCCTGGAGATCAAGCCATGAAGCTGATCGAATTGGACGCCATTGTTGTCGGCGGCGGCATTGTCGGCAGCAGTGCTGCATTGACCCTGGCCCGCGCTGGCCAGCAGGTGGCACTGCTTGAACGCGACTTTTGCGGTTCGCATTCCAGCGGGGTGAACTATGGTGGGGTCCGCCGTCAGGGCCGTTCGCTGGCACAGCTACCGTTGTCGATGCGTGCCCATGCCATATGGGGGCAGTTGCGCGAGTGGATCGGCATCGACGGCGAGTACGCCCGCAGTGGCCACCTGAAGCTGGCCCGCAGCGCAACCGACTTCGACGCCTTGAAGGCTTATGCCCGGCAGACCGCGGCCTTTGACCTGCGTCTGCAACTGCTGGAGCACCGCGAACTGCGCCAGCGCTTTCCTTGGGTGGGCGATATCGCCGTCGGCGCCTCGTACTGCCCCGAGGACGGCCACGCCAACCCGCGCCTGGTGTCACCCGCCTTCGCCCAGGCGGCCCGGCACAGCGGCGCACAGCTGTACGAACAGTGCAAGGTGCTGGCAGTAGACCACGACGGCCAGCGCTTCACCGTGCACACCAGCACAGGCCAGTGTTTCAAGGCGCCTTGGCTACTGAACTGCGCCGGTGCCTGGTCGGCGCAACTGGCCGAATACTTCGGCGAACCCGTGCCGCTGACGGCGGCACACCCGGCCATGCTGGTCACCGAGCCGCTGCCGCTGTTCATGACTGCCAGCACCGGGGTCGAAGGCGGCGGTATCTACGCCCGCCAGGTGGCGCGCGGCAACTGCGTACTGGGCGGCGGGCGCGGCTTTGCCCTGACCGCGACCACCGCACGCCCGGGGCAAGCCGCAGTGCTCGACATCCTGCGCAACGCCACCGAGTTGTACCCGGCCCTGGCCGGTGCCCAGGCAATTCGCACCTGGAGCGGCACCGAAGGCTACCTGCCCGATGACGAACCGGTGCTCGGCCCCAGCCTGCGCCAACCCGGCCTGCTGCATGGCTTCGGCTTTGCCGGCGCTGGCTTTCAGATTGGCCCGGCTGCCGGTGAAGCCCTGGCGCAATGCGCCCTTCATGGCGCGCCGGCCATCAGCCTGGCGGCCTTTTCCATCAACCGCTTTCAGCCCAACCACCCCTACAAGGAAAACCTGTCATGACGCACAAGCAACGTTTGCTCGCCCTGTTCTGCACCGTACCTGGCCTGTTCGCCTGCCTGCCCGCCATGGCGCAACCCACGCTGTACCTGGGCATGAACGGCGGCACCATGGAGCGGCTGTTCAGCGACAACATCCTGCCCCCGTTCGAGAAGGCCAATGGGGTGAAAGTGGTGATCGTCCCCGGCACTTCGGCCGACATCCTGGCCAAGGTCCAGGCCACGCCGAAAAAGCCGTCGATCCACGTGATGGTGCTGGATGACGGCATCATGTACCGCGCCATCGGCATGGGCCTGTGCAGCACGCTCAAGCCCAACCCGACGCTTGCCCAACTGCCGGAAAAGGCCCTGATCAAGGACAAGGCCGCCGCCGTCAGCCTGGGGGTGACAGGGCTTGCCTACAACAGCCGCCTGTTCAAGGAAAAAGGCTGGTCAGCCCCCACCTCCTGGAACGACCTGGCCGACCCGCGCTTCAAGGACAAAGTGGTGTTCCAGTCGATGGCATCGTCCACCTTCGGCCTGCACGGTTTCCTGATGTACAACCGCCTGCACGGCGGCAGCGATACCGACGTCAATCCAGGCTTCACTGCCTGGAAGAACAACGTTGGCCCGAACGTGCTGGAGTACATCCCCAACTCGGCCAAGCTTTCGGAAATGGTGCAAACCGACGAAGCCGCGCTGTTTCCGCTCACCCCCACCCAGGTGACGGCGCTGAAGCTCAAAGGCATCCCGGTGGAATACGCCCCGCCCAAGGAAGGCGCCGTGGTGCTCAACCAGGCCGAATGCGTCACCGCCAACAACGACCAGCCGGAGCTGGCGCAAAAGCTTGCCGAGTTCCTGCTCAGCCCCGAGGCGCAGGCGCCGGCACTGGAACTGGGTGACCAGATCCCGTCCAACCCAAACACCCCGACCAGCGACAAGACCCGTGGCCAGGTCGAAGCCATGCAAACGTACCTGCAAACTGCCGTGACCATCGACTGGGACCAGGTCAACACCCAGCGCCCGGAATGGAACGCCCGCTGGAATCGCCAGATCGAGCGATAGGCCGAGGCCCCCAGGCCCGCTGCCGGCGCCCCCGTTGCCGGCCAGCGGGCGCACCACCTGCTTGAGCCCTCGATAACTGCACAGTCGCTCTGCCCTGCAAAGGCGCGGAAAGGGCTTCTGCGCGCGCGACAAAGGCTTGGGCACCCCCTTGCATCACGCTGCCACCTAACTAGAACAAGCAAACGGAGCATGAAATGAGCATCAACACACTCGGCGTAACCGCCCTTCTGCTGGCGTCCGCCAGCCCCCTGCTGCAGGCCAGCGAGCAGGCCGAATCGGCGGGGTTCATCGAAGGCAGCAAGCTGTCGATCAAGGCACGCAACATGTACATGCAGCGGGACAACCGTGCCAGCGGTGCGCGGCAGAACTACGGCGAGGAATGGGCCCAAGGTTTCATCGGCACCTTCCAGTCCGGCTTCACCCAAGGCACCCTGGGTTTTGGCATCGACCTGATCGGCCAGTACGCCTTCAAGCTCGACACGGGCGACGGCCGCACCGGTGGCGGCACCGGCCTGCTGGAGCAGGACAGCCACGGCGCCAAGCAGGACATCAGCAAGGCCGGCGCGGCGCTGAAAGTGCGCGCGTCCAACACCGTGCTCAAATACGGTACGCAAATTATGGCAGTACCGGTGCTGGCCACCTCCGACAGCCGCCTGCTGCCAGAAACCGTCGACGGCTTCTCGCTCACCAGCAAGGAAATCCGCAACCTGCAGCTGGACGCCGGCCACTTTACCGGCCTGACCAACCGCAACCAATCGTCTCGAGACAGCGGGCGCATGACCGCCGTGGACTACGTGGGCGGCGTGTACAACTTCAACGAGCGGCTTTCCAGCAGCCTGTACTACGCAAAAACTGCCGAGCACTTTCGCAAGTACTACGTAAACACCCGCTACCTGATGCCACTGGGCGCCAGCCAGTCGCTGAAGCTGGACTTCAATGCCTACGACACGCAAAGCATCGGCCAGGCCCGCAGTGGCGAACTGGACAACCGCATCTGGAGCCTGGGCGGCACCTGGACGCTGGGTGCACATGCCTTCACCCTGGCCTACCAGAAGGTGTCCGGCACCGGCGACTATGTGTACGGGCCGGACGGCAACGCGGTCTACAACTTTGCCAACTCGGTGCAGTACTCGGACTTCGACTACGAAAACGAGAAGTCATGGCAGGCCCGCTATGACCTTAACCTGGCCGCTTACGGGGCGCCGGGGCTGAGCTTCATGACCCGCTATGTGAAAAGCAGCGACTTCAAGAACGGCCGTGGCGGCGACCTGGATGGCAAGGCGTGGGAGCGCGATGTCGAGTTGCGTTACGTGGTACAGGCCGGTATGGCCAAGGACTTGTCATTCCGCGTGCGCCAGGCCAGCTACCGCAGTTCGGACCGCGGCGGGCAGATCGATGAAGTGCGGGTGATTACCGAGTATCCGTTGAATATTTTCTGATCACGGGCACGCCCGGCAGAAGCTCGCGGCATGGCACCGCAAAGCAAGCAACGCGGTGCCAGCTCGATGAAAGCTTCAGTCCAGCACCGGCCGCAACAGCGCCTGTGCCTCATACAGTGGCGGCAAATATCGCATGCGGATTTCATCAACACTCAATCGCGAAGCGTGGGTCGTGATGGTCAGCGTCGCTTTCAGCTGCCCGGCACGGTCCAGCAACGGCACACCCAGTACCCGCATACCGATTTCATACTCCTGGTCAACGATGCAGAAGCCCTGCCCCTTCACCCGCAGCAACTCCGCCTCCAGCTGCACGCGGTCTGTCTGCGTATAAGGCGTCAACGCCCGCAACGGGTTGCGTGCAAAGTACTCATCCCGCGCCCCCTCACCCAGCCAGGCCAGCCAGATCCGCCCGCCGGCCGTGCAATACATCGGCACCCGCGAACCGGGCCTGATCGACAACGAAGCCACATGGCTATAGCGGCTGCGCACCAGGTGAATGATCTCATCACCATCACGGGTACCCACCGACACATGCTCCTGGGTCTGGCGTGCCACCTGCTCGACAATCGGCCGCAGCATGCGCGGCAGTTGCGCCGAGTCCACATACGCCTGGCCGATACGTAAAGCCTTGGGCGTCAGCCAGTACTCGCGGCTGTCGGTTTCGGCAAAGCCCTCGTGCACCAAGGTCAGCAAAAAACGCCGCGCGGCACTTGGCGTAAGCCCAGACAACCTGGCCGCCTGCGGCACGCTCAGGCGTGGTTGCTCGGCGCTGAACAATTGCATCAGGGCCAGGCCTTTCTGCAAGCCGGCGATCAGATCGCGTGGGTGGATGGCAGGCGTGTTCATCTTTACGACTCGCAAGCGGGGAATAAACAGCCGATTACTGCGATAACCGGATCAAGATTGCGATTATCGCATTAAAAGCCCGATCAACGCATTGTTGCTCTCCCGCCTCTGCATCACGCTTGCCTCCACAACAACATCAATAAGGAGGTCAGCATGATTCGTGGTTCCACTGAACTGGTTGCCATCGTCGGTTCGCCCATTGCTCAGGTGAAGTCCCCCGAAAACTTCAACACCTGGTTCGCCAACAACAACTGCAACGTCGCCATGCTGCCCATCGACCTGCACGAAGCCGCGCTGGGCAGCTTTGCCGACAGTTTGCGCGGCTGGCAGAACCTGCGCGGGTGCGTGGTCACGGTGCCGTACAAGCAGGCCCTGGCCAGCCGCCTGGATGGTCTGAGTGAACGTGCAGCCGCCTTGGGTTCGGTCAATGTGATACGCCGCGAGCGCGACGGGCGCCTGCTGGGTGACAACGTAGACGGCGCCGGCTTCCTGGGTGCTGCGCGCAAACATGGCTTTAACCCGGCCGGCAAACGGGCGCTGGTGATCGGTTGCGGAGGTGTTGGCAGTGCCATCAGCTACGCATTGGGCGAGGCAGGTATCGCCAGCATTACCCTCAGCGACCCCAGCACAGCCCGCATGGGCGCTGTGTGCGAACTGCTCGGCAATGCCTTCCCGGGGCTTACGATCAGCACGCAGTTCAGTGGGCTGGAAGACTTCGACCTGGTGGCCAACGCCTCACCGGTCGGCATGGGCACAGGCGCAGAACTGCCGCTGTCCGCCGCCCTGCTGGCCACATTGCAGCCTGACACCCTGGTCGCCGACGTGGTCACTTCGCCCGAAATCACCCCGCTGCTGACCCGCGCTCGGCAAGTAGGCTGCGCGACCCAGACCGGCCCGGAAATGGCCTTCGCCCAACTCGGCCACCTTGGCGCCTTCATGGGCGTGACACCGCTGGAGATCTGAGGCCATGGCGACTCTTGAACCCACACAACACAGTTTTGATCTGGTGGTATTGGGCAGCGGCGCCGGTGGTTTTGCCGCTGCCGCCACGGCGGCTCGCCGCGGGCTGAAAGTGCTGGTGGTGGAAAAGGCCGAACGCTTTGGCGGCACCTCGGCGATTTCCGGCGGTGCGGTGTGGCTGTACGGCACCGATCAAGCCCGTGCCGCGGGGGCCAAGGATTCACCCGAGGCCATGCGCACCTACCTCAAGCACGTGATCGGCGATGGCTACGACCCTGCCTTGGCAGACGCCTTCATCGAAAATGGCCACCAGGCACTGCGCTGGCTGGAACAGCACACCCAGCTGCGCTACGCCCTGCGCCCGCACTCCCCGGATTATTACCCCGATGCCCCCGGCGCCACCCAGTTTGGTCGGGCCCTGGAAATGGTCGAGTACGACGGCAAGCACCTCGGCCCGCGCTTCAACGACCTGCAAATGCCACCGCCCGGCATGTTGTTGTTCGGTGGCATGATGGTCAACCGCGTGGATATCCAGCACTTCCTCAGCATTCGCCGCTCGCCCAGGTCGCTGTGGCATTGCCTGAAACTGATGGCACGTTACGCACGGGACCGCCTGCAGCACCCACGAGGCACCCGGCTGACGACCGGCAACGCACTGATCGCCCGCCTGGCTACCAGTGCCTTTGCCCATGGCGCACAAATGTGGTTGCGCAGTGAGGCCCTGGAGCTGATCGTTGATCAGGGCGTGGTCACGGGCGTGGTGATACAGCGCGAGGGGCGCCGCGAGCGCGTACTGGCCCGCGGCGGTGTGGTGTGTGCCATGGGCGGGTTTGCTGCAGGCGCGCTGGCCGCCGGCTACCGGCCAGCCCAGCAGTCATCGCACCTGACCATGTCACCCGCGGCCAACGACGGCGCTGCTCTGCGCCTTGGTCAGGCCGTGTCGGCAGCCCAGGGCGAGGGCCTGGCGGCCAACTTTTTCTGGGCGCCGGTTTCCGAACTACGCCATGCCAATGGCGAGCGCGAGCGCTTCCCGCACCTGGTCACCGACCGCGCCAAACCCGGCGTGATCGCGATAAACCCGGCCGGGCGGCGCTTCGTCAACGAGTCCGACTCTTACCACCACTTCGTGCAGACCATGTTCGCCAACGGCATTGCCAGCTGCTGGCTGGTCTGCGATGCCGAGGCCATGAACCGCTACGGCCTGGGCCTTGCGCGGCCAAAACCTGTGAACAACCAAGCGCTGATCGACGCCGGTTACCTGTATCAGGCTGAAACACCGCACGCCCTGGCCCAGGCCATCGGGGTCGACCCGCACGTATTCGTGCACACCCTGGCGCAATTCAACGCCGACGCCTGCAACGGCATCGACCGTGCGTTTGGCAAAGGCGGCAACAGTTACAACCGCTACATGGGCGACCCACAACACACCCCCAACCCTTGCCTGGCGCCACTGGCCAGCGCGCCGTACTACGCCATCCGCGTCCACACCGGCGACCTCGGTTCGGCCTGCGGCCTGGTGACCAACGCCCAGGCCAACGTGCTGAACCGCGACGGCCAGCCGATTGCCGGCCTGTATGCGGTCGGTAACGACATGAACTCACTGATGAAAGGCACCTACCCCGGCCCCGGCATCACCCTGGGCCCTGCCCTCACCTTCGGCTGGCTCGCTGCCAACCACATCACCGCGCGCCTACAGGCGCCGACCACCCAAACGGAGACCCCGGCATGTACTACGAACTGAGAACCTACACCCTCGACCCACTGAAAATGGCCGACTGGCTGGCCCTGTACCAAAGCCATGCACTGGAGGTGCAAAGCGAACACCTGGGCAACCTGGTGGGCTTTTTTACCAGCGAGTTCGGCGACGTCAACCAAGTGGTGCACATCTGGGGCTACGCCAGCCTCGACGAGCGCATTGCGCGCCGCGCCGCAATGGCAGCCGACCCGCGCTGGGCGGAATTCTCGCGGCGCAACCGCGAACTGGCGGCGGTCGTACGCCTGCAATCGCGGCTGATGCGGCCCACCTGTTTTTCGCCGTTGCAGTAAACCGTACGCCACTTTCTACCAACGCTTGAACGGAACCCCTGCATGCAACCCCTCGAATGCGACGTACTCGTCATCGGCTCCGGTGCCTCTGGCCTGGCGGCCGCCGTTACTGCCGCGCATCATGGCCTGCACGTAGTCGTTGCAGAAAAAGCCAGCCAGCTGGGCGGCACCAGCGCCTGGTCGGGGGGCTGGCTGTGGGTACCGCGCAACCCGCTGGCCATTGCCGAGGGCATCGTTGAAACCGACGATGCCCCAGAACGCTACCTGCGTGCGCAAACCCACACCCACGAACTGGACCCACGCCAACGCGCGTTCCTGCGCCATGGCCCGGAAATGGTGGCGTTTTTCCAGCAACACACTGCTTTGCAGTTTCAGTCCGGCAGCCGCATGCCCGACATGCGCGAAGGCGACGGCAGCGCACGCGGCAGCCGCTCGCTGTGCGCACTGCCCTACGACGGCCGCTTGCTCGGCCCCTGGCTGCACAGGCTGCGCCCACCACTGGACATCGTCAGCCTGGCCGGCATGGGCATTGCCGGTGGCGCCGACATGGCCGCCTTTTTCAATGCCACACGTTCACCCAAGGCCGCGCTGCATGTGGCCAAGCGCCTGCTGCGTCACGGGCGCGACTTACTGCTGCACCGCCGCGGCCAGCAACTGGTCAATGGCAACGCACTGGTCGCACGCCTGCTACGCAGCGCGCTGGACTTGGGCGTGACGTTGCTGGCCGACAAACCGGCCAGTCGCTTGTTGGGTGAAGGGCAGGTCAGCGGCGCGCTGTTTGCCGATGGCCAGGCGATTCACGCACGGCGTGGCGTGGTGCTGGCCTGTGGCGGTTTCCCGCATGATCGCCAGCGCATCGCTCAATTGATGGCACATGCGCCAGATGGCACCTGGCATTACTCTGCCGCGCCCAAAGAAAACACCGGCGACGGCCTGCGCCTGGGTGAACAGGCCGGTGGCCTGGTCAGCACTGCGCTGGCCCAATCCGGCGCTTGGGCACCGGTATCCCGGGTACCACGCAGTGATGGCAGCATCGGCCATTTCCCACACCTGATCGACCGCGCCAAACCCGGCTTTATCGCTGTGCGCCGTGATGGTCGACGGTTCGTCAACGAAGCCGATTGCTACCATGACTTCATGAACGCACTGTTCGCCGCTACGCCGCAAGGCGACCCCCCTGAAGCCTGGCTGATCTGCGACCACGCCGCGCAACGCCGCTACGGCATTGGCTGGGCCAAACCGTTTCCCTTCCCCACACGTTTTTACCAACGTTGTGGCTACCTGCACAGCGGCGCAACGCTGGCACAACTGGCGCAACGCTGCGGGATCGATGCCGCGCAATTGCAGCGCACGGTGGACGGTTTCAACCACCCTGCGGCACAAGGTGAAGACCCGGCCTTCCAGCGTGGCGCGTCGGCCTATAACCGCGCCCAGGGCGAACCGCAGCAAGCACCCAACCCGTCGCTTCGGCCATTGCTGAAAGGGCCGTTTTACGCGGTTAAACTGCTGCCAGGCAGCCTTGGCACCTTCGCCGGCCTGGGCACAGACGCCACGGCCCGCGTGCTGGACCCTACGGGGCAGCCGATACCCGGGCTTTTTGCAGTGGGTAACGACATGCACAGCGTGATGGGCGGGCACTACCCGAGCGGTGGCATTACCCTTGGGCCGGGGATGACCTTTGGGTATCTGGCCGGTAGAGCACTCAGTGGCGTGGGCTTGGCATGACCGCAGCAACAACTCACGTTCAAAAAGACTGCCCATGCGTTGGCTCTACCTGAACCAGCTTGGGCGACTGTTGCAACAACCCTCGCGGTAAGTGGAAGTTTTTGAATGGTTGCTGGGTAATGGGATTGAAGGCCTTTTCAGCGGTCAGCCGATAGCGCATCACGCCATCACCCGTCCTGAAGCTCAGGTCTACGCTGGTGGACGTTCGCCCATTGAGTGCCCCGCGGCTAAGCAAACGGAACATTGACCATGGGCCGCGGTACTCCAGGCTACTGCTGTTACCGTTCTGCCTGAGCAACGTAAGGTTGCTGCGCACCTGCTGCCCCAAAGTATTAGGCCAGACAATACCGGTGATCTGCCGCGGCCCATGGGTGTAGGGAATCAACTGGCCATCCAGGTCCAGCAGGCTCGTACGCTGATTCGCACTGAGCCCCAATGGCTCGATGCTGAACTGCACGCTGAGCTTGCCGCGCTGGTCGAAGAAGGTTTCGCGGATGCGATCTGCCAGCTCGAGCTGCTCGATCACGTCGGCGCGAATCAGGGACTGCCCGTGCTGGGCGGACTGCAAGGCCTCAAGGTTTTCCCTCAGGAAGACCTTCAGGTACTGATCATGAAACTGCTGAAGGCGCCCTTTGGGCCCAAAGAACGCCTCAAAGTCATCCAGTGAAGCATCGGGAGCCTTCACCACAAAGGGGTAGCGGCCTGCCAGACGTTGCTGGAAGAAACTGTACACTTCAGCATCCCAACGTCGCTCCAGTTCACGCAGTGCTTCAACATTCAGCACCTGGGCAGTCTGGTCGGCGAGCTTTCTGACCTGCTGGCTGATGGGCTCCGGCAAGCCAGTGGCAATACGTTGCAGGGTGCTGATCGGGTCCTGCCCGGTCATTGCAAAGCGCTGATGCACGGCTTGCAATGCGGCCTTGCCGCGGTCCGGGCTGTCCTGTACGGCCTTGGCGTAGTCCAGTACGGCTGCAACAGCGCCCAGGGTTTCATCGTAGTAGCTCGGCTTTTCTCCTGTCGCCTGCAGCATGGCGCCCAGGCCTGCAAACGCCCGCTGGATGGCCAGCGCTTGCTGTTGCTCGGGTTTTCCAGCGGCTGACCGCAGCGTATTCAGTTCAACCGGTGCTTCAACCCCTGCCGGTGTAGCAAGCGAAGTGTTATCCCTGACCGTATCCAGCAGCCGCTGCAAAGGTGCTGCCGGGCCGGTCAACTGCTGCAGGATCGTCACAGCATGGTCCAGATCACGGAAGTCGGCCACCGTAAAGGCGTTCAAGGCGCGCCGCCAGCTGTCAATGTAATCGGCACTGTAGAGGTTATGCAGACGCTCGGTCAGCGCATCACGGTCGACGTCCGAGTAGTCGAGCTGACTGCGCTCCCCCAATGCCCACTGATCGACCATCGCCATTTCAGCAAACCGCTGGCTGCGCGGCTCGAAATATTCCCTGAAGCCTTTGGCGGTAAGCATGGCGGCCAGCAGTACATCCTGCTCCGCTTGCCTAGCCCCGGAAGTCGGCTGGTACACCACATCGAATGCAGGCCCTACCTGGTGGCGCAGGTCCAGCCCGACGTGCAACTGCTCTTGTGCTTGTTGTTTCAGCCCCGCATAGACCCGCTGCGGCAACGGCAATTTGCGTAACACCTGCTGCACTTCGCTAACCCGCTGACGGTATTGCGGCAAATCGGTATCGGCATAGGCCAAGGCGTATTTCAAATGCTGCATCAGGTCACGCTGCAATTGCCCCTGGCCAGGAAAAGCCCGTTGCCAATAACGGGCCATCCAGTCCTCGACCCAATCGGGCCGGCGGCTATGGCGGTCTTCAATCATGCGGTAAACCCTGAGCGCGGCCATTTGTTGCTCGCTACCAGGTGGTGCTGCGTCCATGGCATCGATCACACCACTGGCCAAGGCCGGCAAGAACCGCCTGGACAGCAAGCTCAGGTAGGCCTCATCAACCAGGGGGCCAATGTTGCGCCCTTGATACAGGCCAAAATCGGCAATACCCGGCCATGCCTCGCGATAGTTGCCAAACACCGCCACCGCACCGCGAATCTGGTCCAGTGGCGCCAACAGGTTGCGCCCGGTAGGATCAACACGCAGATCGACCTCGTGCCGGCTGTACTCCTGGCTTTTGGCGAGCACACTGGCAGCCTTGGAGCCATTGATGTCGAAGTAACGCTGCCAACTGGCTACGGCGATACTGAGCGCCAGGATGCCTACACCAGAGCCAACCCACAGCAGTTGGCGCTTACTGCGCGCTACCCGAACGTTGTCGCCTGCCAGCCCGGCCTCCAGGTAGATAACCCGCCTGAACGCTTGCTGGATGAAATAGACCAACGCCTTGCCCTGCGCTTTACCTTCACGCAGGGGAAGTTTCGTCTTGTAGGGCTGTGCCGCTTCACGGACAAATGCATTGCGCATGTCGCCTTGCTGCTCCACCGACGACCAATACACGCCCCGTACCAGGTGTGGTGTGGTGAAGCGGTCACTGGCCAAGGTTTCGCGCAAGAATGCCAGCAGTATGGGGCGCAACCCGACCAGCTGTGCATACAGTGAGAACAGGCGCCCGCACGGTGCTGATTTGAGCAGCATATCCAGCCGATCGATGAGCTGCTCGTTCAACGTGGCGAGCAGCCGCCCATAGTGCGCGTCATACTCATCCAGCCAGGCATCGAATGCGTCAACGGCATCCAGCTTGAAGGTGAACCCCAACAGGCTTTCACGCTTGGCGACCGGTAGGTTGCTGTAAAACGCCTCAAAGCCATCCAGCAGATCGAATTTGGTCAGTACCACGTACAGCGGCAAACGCGACCCCAGTTGGCTGCTCACTTCGTACAGGCGTGTGCGCAACCCACGGGCCAGAGCGATGCGTTGCTCGGGCTGGCCATGCAGCAGCGCCGGCAGGTCGATGACCAGCAACACACCATTAAGCGCCCGCTGGCTTCGATTACGCAGCAGCCAGCCCAACAGGTGCTCCCACAACCGGGCCTGGGTGCAGGGCGGCGCAGAGGGTTCCGACTCGGATGGGCCGTTGGGCACTGAGCCCACCGGTGATTTTTGACTGATAAAAACACCGGGCGGGTCGATGATCACAGCATCGTCGCTGACCCACCAACCTAACGGGTAGGCCAGTGCTTCGTCCTGTCGACCCCGCGCCTGGGCCTGGTCGATTCGCGTCAGGGTAAAACGCTGATTGGAGCGGTCAATGAAGCTGCTTTTACCGGATTGCTCGTCGCCCACCACCAGGTACCAAGGCAGCCGGTACAACGCGCGTCGCCCACCGGCATTGTCGAGAAACCGCTCAAGCCCCTGGTTCAACGCCTTCTCTTGTGCCTGCAGGAACGGTAGCGCGCCATCTTGTTCGGCGGCGCGTGCCTGCAAGCGTTCCGCCTGCAGGCGGCGAAAGCGCGTGCGCAATACCACAAGCCAGCCCAAGAGCGGCACCAGCACGAGTACCAGGCTTGCCACGCTGCGATGCGCCACACTTGCCAGCGGCTGCTGTTCACGCCATGTCCATTGCGGGCCAAGCCACCAGATGGCGACCAGCATCAGCAAGGTACCAAGCCCGAGAAGCAGTGGCAGTGCCAGGCCAATGCGCGTTAACCCCGCTAAGCCCCGGCGTTTGAATTGCGTCCATATTTGATTCATCGTGGCTCCTGATCCTTTTTTTGAACTGCAAGCGCTGGGGATGCCGCGTACTGCTGAAGCCGCTCAAATACCTCTGGCTCCCACGCACTGGCGGTGGTTTGCTGCATCGTTCGGGCAACGCTGGCGCACAGGTCCTGGGCTAGCCAGGACACACCCCGCGCAGCCAGCAGATCGGCGGCGATTACGGTGGTGTGGCAGCGCTCTCGGGGTGCCAGGAAACCCGCTTGCAGCGCTTGCAGCCTCAGGAGCACCGGCTCTACGCCAGCGGCTTCCAGCTGGCTGACCAGCTCCTCGCGCAGGCCACCAAACTCCTGGGGGGTGGTGCCTTGGTCAGAAGGCCCTTGCGTGCCTTTAAGCCAGGCCAGGCACTGGTCGTCGACAAATACCGTGCCGTCGCTGAAGCACAGTTGCTGTAGCGCCGGCATTCGCTGTACAAACCGGGCGGTCGCACAACGGATGGCTTCAGCCACCTCGCCCATCGCCAGCCGTGTGGCGATGGTCGAAGCCAGAAAGCTGCCTCGAACCCAGTAGGGGCAAGCCGTCACGCTCTTTTCAACGCGCAAAAGCAATGCGGGGTCAATCGCCGTGCTGGCGATGGCCTCTTCATAGACCCGCGTGATATCCAGCGGAACTGCCATCAATTCCGTACGGTTGCCCTGCCTGGCTTGGGGAGCCGCCTGTATGTGCGCCCACAAACCAAAACGCCGTAATTGGTAGCCGGTGGCATCGTAAGGGTCCTGCTGGTTGATGAGTTCGGCCATGGCCAGCACGGCCCGCCGTGTCTCACGTTCATTGCCCATCGGCATGCGTGGCGTGGGAGTGGCAATGACGTCGGCCAGCGGTGCCGGTTTCATGCTTGCCGTCGGGGCCTTCGGCACGGCACCCTCGCCGACACCGCTGGCAAGCTCTATGTGCGTGCGCAGCAGGCGCTCCAGTTCGTCGAGTACAGCTGCCTCCAGCTGCGCCGCACCCTGTTGCTGCAGGTGCTTCAACGCCGCCTGCGCTGCCGCCGCATGGGTAGGGGTATAGGTAAAGCGGTCAAGGCGCGGTAGCGCCTCGGCCAAACGGTTGATTACCAGGCCAACCAGCTTGCGCTTACCCAGGAAGCCTTTCGGCCCAGGCTTGGGATGAGCAGGCTCCCAATAGCACTCGATCATGCCCGCCAGCAACGCCAAGGTGTGCCCCCAGCGCTCCCAGCAGCCACTGCGCAACCATGCGGCACTCAGGTGCGCAACGATCCGCAAGTGTTTGCACTGCTGGCTCAGGTACTGACGGGACGCTTCCTCGATGTAGACCCAGTCGATCGAGGCGTCTTGCAGCCCACCCAGCTTGACCATCTCCTGGTCAATGGCCTGGTAGGTTTCGTCCTCGACATCGAACAGGCCAGCCGGAGCGGCCGGATCAATCGGTGCGAGCAGCCGAGTGACCTCGTCCCCGGATACCTGCGCTACCACCGGCATGTGCTGCGCGCCTGGCTGATCAAAGGGGCCAGGCCTTGTGCATCGAAGGTCAGCCCGTCAACCTCTCCGTGATCACTCACAACCTCGATACGCTGAGCACCGATCAGCTTCCTGATCTGCTCGATCGCCGGCAGGCCCCGCCCGGCATCCAGCACCTGGCCATTCTCCATTACTTGCCAGGACGTCTCACGGGTAGACCAGCCCTCCCCGGCCAGCCGTACCTTGACCCAACTTGCCTCGAGCGGGCGTCTGGCAATCAGCTGTAGCCGGGAGATGGCCTGGATGCAACTGATCGCCATGTACGCAGGTTCATCACCCGATGCTATGGCGGGTGCCGAAATCACCAACGCTGGTGCGCCTGCACCGTCCTGAGCCTGGCTGCCGATGCGAAACGTCAGGTCGTCCGGTGCCCGTGCAGCTTCATTCGCCATCACGCGCAGCACACTGGGGGCCTGCTGCTCCGGTGCAGACCACTGCCATTTTGTCGTGTACGCCGGGGTACCTGCAGCCTGATCGAAACAGGCCAGCCGCTCGACGTTGGACACGATCCGGGGGCAGTCCCGCGTGGGGCCCGCCAGCACCGGTTGCAAACAAAACAGCAACGAGAGACCGGCGCCGTATGCACAGCGGTTAATCATCCTGAATTTACTCTCTGAAATAGTACAAACGATCTATATGACCGCACGAAACTTCCTACAAACAAATACCAAAAAACATATACACATGCAGCCAACTTTGGCAAAACCAGCAGAAGCCTAATACATAGATCCAAATGCACACAAATAAATATTCACTTACATCTTAATGCTCGACCATGGAGCAGTTTTCCATGCATGGTTTTTAAAGGAACAAGTAATACACCCCATCAAATAAACATATGTAAGAAGCTTCCTACAAGACCAACAGCAATATTAAACACGCTCACATTCAAACATCCTACAAACCAACAGGGAGTTACATACCGATGTCTAAAAATACGGGATCTGTCGCACCCAAAGAGCGCGTCAATATCAAGTATGTTCCCGCTACCAGCGATGAGCAGGCTGAGGTTGAGCTGCCCCACAAAATGCTGGTTTTGGGCGACTTCGGCTTGGGTGACGGCCGTGCGCTTGAGGACCGCCAAGTCATGCGCATCGATAAACACACCTTCAACAGCGTGTTGAACGACGCCAACGTGAGCCTGGACGTGTCTGTGCCGTCCAGGCTCAGCAACGCCCCTGATGCCGAGCTGGCGGTGCACTTGCAGTTCAGGTCCATCAACGATTTCGGGCCGGACCGGATCGCGCGCCAGATGCCCGAGCTGAACAAGCTGCTGGAGCTGCGTGAAGCGCTGGTCGCCCTGAAAGGCCCGCTGGGCAACGTCCCCGCCTTCCGCAAGCAACTGCAGCACCTGCTTAACAACGAGCAGGCCCGCAAGCAGCTTGCCCAAGAACTGGACCTGGTGCTTGAGGCGCCAGAAAAAGACTGAGACAACGGAGCGTCCCCATGCCTAAACCAAACAGCACCACCCTCACCGCAGACGCAACAAGCACGTTGGGCAATGCCACCTTGCTCGACCAGATCATGGCAGAAACCAAACTGGTACCCACTCAAGAGGGCTATCAGGTTGCCCGCCAGGGTGTATCTGCCTTTATCGCCGAAATTCTTAAAAGCAACGACCCCGATCAACTGGTCAACAAGCACCGGGCTGACCAGATGATTGCCGAGATCGACCGGGTACTCGGTAAACAGATGGATGCCATCCTGCATCAGCCAGCGTTCCAGCAGCTTGAATCATCATGGCGCAGCCTGAAACTTCTGGTCGACCGCACGGACTTCAGGGAGAACATCAAGCTCGAAGTCTTGCATGCGAGTAAAGAGGACCTGCTGGACGACTTTGAGAATGCTGCGGACATTACCTGCAGCGGTATCTACAAACATGTTTACACCGCCGGTTACGGCCAATTCGGGGGAGAGCCGATTGCGGCCATGGTTGGCAACTACAACTTCGGCCCCTCGTCCCCTGATATCAAGCTGCTGAGTTACATGGCATCCGTTGGCGCCATGTCCCATGCGCCTTTTCTGGCCGCACCCGCCCCCGAGTTCTTCAATCTGAGCAGTTTCGAGGAGCTGCCTAACCTCAAGGAAATAAAAGACCTCTTCGCCGGCCCACGGCATGCCAAGTGGCGTGCTTTTCGTGAAAGCGAAGACGCCCGTCACGTTGCCCTGGCCGGGCCGCGCTTCATGCTTCGCTCCGCTTACCATCCGCAGGAGCAGCCGATAGCGAGCTTCAACTACGACGAGGACATCGCCGGGCAGCACGACAACTACCTGTGGGGTAGTTCTGCCTTTCTGTTAGCCAGCTGCATCAATGACAGTTTTGCCCGCTACCGCTGGTGCCCGAACATAATCGGCCCTCAATCGGGCGGTGCCGTTGAAGACTTGCCGGTCCACCTGTACGAGTCCCTGGGCCAATTGCAGGCCAAGATTCCCACCGAGGTGCTGATATCCGACCGCAAGGAATTCGAATTGGCCGAAGAGGGCTTTATCGCCCTGACCATGCGCAAAGACAGCGACAACGCCGCGTTCTTTTCGGCCAACTCGGTGCAAAAGCCCAAGAGCTTCCCGAAAACCCCCGAGGGGCTGCTGGCACAGACCAACTACAAACTGGGCACCCAGTTGCCTTACCTGTTCGTCGTCAACCGGCTGGCTCACTACATCAAAGTGCTGCAGCGCGAGCAGATCGGCAGCTGGAAAGAGCGCCGAGACCTTGAGTCCGAGCTGAACAAATGGATCAAACAGTACGTTGCCGACCAAGAGAACCCGTCTGCCGACGTTCGCAGCCGCCGGCCGCTGCGTGCCGCCAGCATTGAGGTCTCGGATGTTGCCGGTGACCCGGGCTGGTATCAGGTCTCACTCGCCGTTCGCCCGCACTTCAAGTACATGGGCGCGAATTTCGAAATTTCCCTGGTCGGGCGGCTCGATACGCAATGAGTTGTCTTTTTGATCGTTTGATGCTGGACCAGTGCACCAGCCGGGAGGCCTCCCGACGGGAGAACGCTGCCCACAAGTTCGCCGGCATCAAGCGCCACCTCGAAACGCTGCTCAATGCCCGCCAGGGGTGCTCTCAGAGCAGCCCTGAGCTGGGCCTGCGCGACTTCAACGGTCATGACGTGAACAACGGCGACTTGCTTGTACAGGTGAGCGCGGATATCCGCCGCACCCTCCAGCGCTTCGAGCCTCGCATACAGGTGCGCACGCTCAAAGCAGTGCCCGATACCCATGCCCCGCTAGAGCTGCATTTCAGGCTGAACTGCCTGGTACAGGTCAACAACCACGCAGAGCAGCTGCAACTTGAGCTGCTGGTCAACGGGCACAACCGCTACACCCGAGTGAGGTGACCGATGTCACTGAAAGACAGTTTCAGCGAAGAACTGCGTTACCTGCACGAACTCGGGAACGACTTCGCCAAAGACAACCCACAACTCGCCCGACTGCTTGGCAAAGGTGCCAGCGACCCCGATGTGGAGCGCCTGATGGAAGCCTTTGCGTTCCTGACCGCCAAGCTACGGCTCAAACTGGAAGATGACCTGCCAGAGCTGACCCATCCCATGCTGCAGTTGCTGTGGCCCAACTACCTGCGGCCCCTCCCCAGCGCGACGATTATCCAGTTCACCCCGATCAAGCAATCCCTCAGCCAGTCACAGCACATTCCAAAGGGGTCGAAACTGTTCTCGAAACCGGTCGACGGCGTGGCCTGCGAGTTTCGCACCTGCACAGCGGTCAACATTCATCCATTCGAAATCGACACGGTGTGCGCCACCGAGACTCTCGACAGCTCTGCAGTCTGCATCGGCCTTCGAACACTGGTCGAACGCCCGTTGAACAGCTTGGGCTGTACCAGCCTCGACTTTTACCTCGCTGGCGATACCCTGACTGCACGCACGCTTTACCTGTGGGTTTCGCAATACCTCAAGCATGTCAGCGTCACCATCAA
This sequence comes from Pseudomonas sp. MM223, assembly GCA_947090765.1. Taxonomy (NCBI): domain Bacteria; kingdom Pseudomonadati; phylum Pseudomonadota; class Gammaproteobacteria; order Pseudomonadales; family Pseudomonadaceae; genus Pseudomonas; species Pseudomonas sp. MM223. The sequence continues at coordinate 3,993,396 of OX352322.1, forward strand.
TGGCGAGGTTCGTCGGCTGCCGGCAAACAGCATCGCGTTCCCAGGGTTCAGCCCCGACGACGCCTTGCTGCCTTACCCGCAAAACGTCTTTGATGGCTACCGGATCCTGCAGGAATACTTCGCCTTTCCCCAGCGATTCCACTTCTTCAGCGTGACCGGGCTGGAAAGAATATGGCCCGCTCACCACAGCCAGCAGGTAAGCCTCGAGTTTCACTTCACACGCCAGCTACCCGACTCGCTGCGTGTCGGCAGGGCAGATTTCGACCTGTTCTGCGCACCTGCGGTCAACCTGTTCCAGCACAGCGCCGAGCCTATCGACCTGTCTGGCGAGGACGCGCTAGTTCCACTGAAGCCCAAGGGCAAAGAGCCTTACGGGTACGAAATATTCAGTGTCGACCAGGTCATCAGCACCCGAACGACGACAAACGGGAACATCGGTGAACACCTGCGAACCTTCCGGCCGTTCGAGTCGTTCGCCCATGAAATCGAGCACGTTCAAGGGCGCACCGCGCTGTACTACCGCTGCCAGCTGGAAGAGAGCCTGCACGGCGATGGCGTCACGCACCGAATCGCCTTCGTCCGCGCCGACGCCAACAGCTACATCGGCGAACTGGAAACCGCGTCCATCGACCTGACCTGCACCAATCGGAACCTGCCGCTGGCGCTTGGCATCGATGACATCAACGTCCTGACCGAACTCACGCCCCCGCTGGCCACCTACACCAACCTCTGTAAACCCACCCGTCCCTGCCGCCCGGTGCTGGACGGCCAGTTGCAGTGGGCATTGATCTCAAACATGTCGCTCAACTACCTGTCCCTGCTCTCGGTAGAGCCGCTGAAGGCAGTGATACGCACCTACGACTTCATGGCCCTGCACGACATCCAGCAGGCCCGCACCACCCGTAAACGCCTGGACGGCATACACGACATTCACACACAACCCATGGATTGGCTGATCAAGGGGCAGCCCATTCGTGGCCTGCACAGCCGGCTGAAACTGGACCAGGCGGCCTTCCTCTGCGAAGGCGACTTGTACCTGTTCGGCTGTGTGCTCGCCCACTTCTTCGCCCTGTACGCCAGCATCAATTCCTTCCATCAGCTGGAAGTGATCAACACCACCAACAACGAGCACTACACATGGCCAATACAGACCGGCAAGCAACCGCTGATCTAGCCGATAAACTGCTCTGTGAAGCGCACCAGTACAACTTCTTCCAGTTGCTGGAGCGGCTGCACGGGCTGCATGGCGATGACCTTGAACCTCGTTGGCCGGACGAGGCTACCCGGCTGCGCGTGCGCCTGGCCTGCGACCCACGGCTGACCTTCCCCGTTTCGGACGTGTACAAAGCCCAGCGCATGCCCGCTGAGGAAGAACGCTACCGAGTCGTTGCCACATTCCTCGGTTTACACGGCACCGATTCGCCATTGCCCACCTATTACCTGGAGCAGGTGGCCTACGAACATGCGCAGGGCATCGGTGTACGGCCGGCCTTCTTCGACTTTTTCAACCACTACTTGCTCAGCCTGTTGCACCGTGTCTGGCGCAAGTACCGCTACTACATCCGTTTCCAGCCGGGTGCCACTGACGGGTTTTCGCAGTACGTGTTTGCCCTGCTGGGGCTTAACGACAAGCAGTTGCGAGGCGATACGCCACTGCCCTGGAGCCGCCTGCTCAGTTTTGCCGGCGTGATTGCCAGCCGCAGCCGTGCGCCGGGCACCGTGGCCGGCATCATTGCGCACTGCTTCGATCTCAAGCATGTGCAGATCCGCGAATTCGAGACACGCACGGTACCCACTGCGGCCAAGCAGCTGGTAAGCCTGGGCCGAACCAACGGCCAGCTGGGCAGCACGTTCATGGTCGGCAGCCGCACGCGCACCCGCAGCAGCAAGTTCACCATCGTGATCAGTGAGCTTGACCAGGCGCAGCTGCTGGATTTACTGCCCAGGGGCATCAACTTCGACCGTTTGCGCGCGCTGATCGACTTTCTGCTGCGTGACGGGCTGGCCTACGACCTTGAGCTGCGCCTGAAGCAGAACGCATTGTCGCCCTTCTGCTTGCACCGTAGCCAGGGCGCATACCTGGGCTGGACCAGCTTCATCGATGACCGGCATCGCCAGACCAGCCCCGTAGTGCGGTTCAGGGGGCGGTCATGAGCATATTGACCTTGAGCATCACCAACCTCGGCCAGCTGCGACATGACGTAACAACCCGGCACCGGTTCGATTGCAAGGGCGGCACCATCGGCAGCGGGCAGGCTAGCTGGCGCTCAATGACCGCAATCAGACCATTGCGCCCATCCACTGCGAAATCCGCTGGATCGAAGGCAGCTTCTGCGTAATTGACCACTGCCACCGCACCTACCTCAATGACAGTGCCACCAGCCTGGGGGCCCTCCCACCCAGGCGGCTGCTTGAAGGCGACCAGCTTCGTATTGGCGTTTATCGGCTACGGGTTCAGTACGCCCAGGATCACGCCAGCGGGCGTTCGCTGGAAGACCTGTTTAACCCCGAGCGCAGGGTACTCGACCGTCTGATAGCCGAGCAGCCCGTCAACCCTTGGCCGCTCAACCCGTCCCCCCTCAACCGGCAGCCGATATCTGCTCGGTCTTTGAACCCGTCATGGGCAACGACCCCTTGGCAGCGCTGGACTCAGCAGCGGGTGCAGGGGGATTGGCAGAAAACCCACTGCAACGGCTGATTGCCGGAGAACGCCCATGATTCGCCAATCTTTCCTGATCGCGCCCCTGCTGGTGGCATTGCTCGGGCTGCCCGGCTGCACCTCCCTGAGCAGAATGAGCCAGGTAGTCATGGACCACTCGTTGCCCATCGGGCCGCCCAAGGATCACCCGACCGAAGTCGCGTTCAGCATCAATGCCAGCCCTACCCTCAACGGCAATCCTAACAGCCTTGTCTTAGCAACCGAAGCAGACACCGCCCTGGAGCCAAGCCCTTACGCCGTAAGCCTGAGTGCCGGCGACCCTTATGCATTGACCGAAAAGATCGGGGCCCTGTTCGAGTACCTGCAAGCGCAGTTTCCAGCCATGTCCCCCGTCGAAGTGGACGAACAGGACGACAGCGATCCGGCTCGCTCCCCCCTGGAAGAAAGCGCCCCGGGCAGCTACGACGACGCAACGGTGGTGCTGACCTTGCCGCGCACCACAACGATGGCCACAGAACCGGTTGCCACCCCCATGGCGATCAAGATCCTGCAACTGCGCGACGACTCACTTTTACGCAACACCGTGTACCAACTGCTGGACGAGGACCCAGCCAAGGTACTGCGCAGTACCTACATCCGTGATGACGACTACCTGCTGCGCCCAGGCCAGTTCAAGTACATCCCGTTCGCGGCCATCCACGCCGAAACGCGCTTCGTCGCGGTGATTGGCGACTACCGAGGCCATGAGAACGCCAGCTGGCGACAAGTGCTGCGCATTCCGCCGCGTGGCCGCCAGATCATGCTGTCGGTGTTGGTCAACGACACGCACATCGTGCTCAAGGAAGAAGACTGATGGCGCCCCTTCACCCTTTGCCCTTTCTGCTTACTCACGCTGACACGGAGCGCCCATGAGTTCACGCAACCCCGTTCTCTGGCCTGAGGGCCTGTATGTAAAGCCACAGCATTTCCAGCAGGCGGCCAGGGCCAGCGAAGCCGCCCTGCACCAGCGTCTTGCCAGCCTCAATGCAGCCTTTTACGGCTTCAGCGAGCTGCAACTGAACGACGAGTACCTGAGCCTGGGCAAGATCGCCATCACCCGGGCGCGGGGCATCATGCCGGACGGCACGGCGTTCGACATTCCTGCCGACCTGCCGCCACCGCCACCGTTGGAAATCGACGACGACCCGAGCAAAGAAAGCGAAGTGTATCTGTGCCTGCCGCTGCGCACCGATGGCGGTCGCGAAGTAAGCTGGCCCGACAATGCCGCCAACTTCCGCTACACCGCCCAGGCACAGGAGATCAAGGACACCCATTCTGCTGACGGTGACCTGACCCAGGTGGACCTTGCCGTGCCCAACCTGCAGCTCAAACGCAGGACCGAAGACAGCAACGCTTTCACCCGCCTGGCGTTGGCACGCATCCTGGAAAGGCGCCCTGACGGCGGCCTGCAACTGGACGAAGGGTTCTACCCAACCAGCATTTCGGTACGGGCAGTGCCGGCACTCCAACGGTTCCTGGACGAAATCACCCACTCCCTGCGCGAACGGGCTCGAGGCCTTGCCACGCGCATCGGTGCCTCGGGCCAGTCCGGTATCGCCGACATTCGCGACTTCAACCTGCTGCAGGCCATGAACCGTTGGTGGCCGTGCTTTCAACACCTGGCCCGGCAAGCGCAAACGCACCCGGAGCAGCTGTACCTGTGCATGAGCCAGGCCTGTGGCGAATTTGTCACTTTCACTGACGAAAGCAGGCTGCCGCAAGAGTACCCCGCGTATCACCACGCTGCGCTGCACACCTCCTTCAAGCCACTCGAAGACACCTTGCGCCGCTCCCTGGGCACCATCTTGCGGCCGCGCGCCGTTTCGCTGCCACTGCACAGCGATAAATTCGGCGTGATGACAACCACGCTGGAAGACCGCCGGCTGATCGACGAAGCCGACTTCATTCTCGCCGTGCGCGCCGACCTGCCACCGGCGGCGCTGCGCCAGATGTTCATCCAGAAAGCCAAGATCACCTCGCTGGAGTCACTAAGCGACCTGGTGCCACTGCAACTGCCGGGCATCCCCTTGTTGTCATTGCCGGTGGCGCCCCGCGACCTGCCCTTCCATTCAGGCTACAGCTACTTCGAGCTGGACCGGCGCGACCCAGCCTGGGCGTGCATGGCCAAGGCAAATGGCTTCGGTATTCACATTGCCGGGGACTTCCCTGGGCTTGCACTGCAGTTCTGGGCGATCAGGAGTGAATAAGAATGGCAAACGATGACGTTAAAGGTGAAGACATCAAAGAGCCTCTGGTGGCCTCGATTCAACGTGCCAATGAAAAGAACAAACGTGCACAAGATGCGCCTGAAAAGACAGCGCTCCGCGATGAGGAAGCGGAAACCAAAGAAGGGCAAACCGAAGTCGAAGGCTATGTAGCGGACCCGCAATTTCAGCTGCGCGGCGGTTTCGCCAACCAGATGCTGGATGCCGCATCACCGCTGTTTGGCCTGGTTATCCGCCTGCGTACGCTGGACGAGTTGCCGAATATCAAGGACGTGCACCAGCAAGTGCGCACCCAGATCGACAACATACAGGAAGAAATGCGCCAGCACGGCTACGAACCCGCTCAGCTGCTGGCCTATTCCTACGGCTTGTGCCTGTTCATTGACGAGGCCGTCATGGAACGGCCCTGGGGCAAAAGCAGTTGCTGGAGTCAGGAACCCTTGCTGAGCATCTTCCACGAAGAAACCTGGGGTGGGGAAAAGATCTTTACCGTGATTACGCGCCTGATGCAGGAGCCCAAACGCTATCAGGACGTGCTGGAGTTCATGTACTTCGCGCTTTGCCTTGGGCTCAGGGGCAAGTACGCGCTCGCGCCGAAAGGTGAAGAAACCGTCATTGCACTGATTCACCAACTGCACGGGATCATCCGCGAACTTCGCGGCCCCACGCCAGAAGAAGTCTGCGACCCCTACACCAACGTAGCCCCGCGCAATTTCCGCATGAGCCGGCAATGGCCCTGGTGGAGCCCGTTGGTGATTTCCGTCATTGCCATGGCAGTGGCCTACGGCATCTACAGCTACCGCCTGCACCTGATTACAACCGAGGTAATGGAGTCGCTCAACGGCATCTTGCAGCAATAGCCGGGTGCCATCTGCACAAATCGAATTCAACGAATTAGCAAGGCATCTGCCTTGTTGACAAGCCCATCGTTTCCGATGGCCACGCCACCTGTGGTGTGCGTGTCAATCCACATGGACGCAGGAGAAACTGCCATGCCAACACCCGCTTACATCGCCATCGAAGGCAAGACCCAAGGCAACATCACCAAGGGCGCCTTCACCGCTGACTCTGTCGGCAACATTTTCGTAGAAGGCCATGAAGACCAGATCCTGGTGCAGGAAGTCAATCACCGCATCACCGTGCCCACAGATCCGCAGAGCGGTCAGCCGGCCGGGCAACGAGTACACGGGCCGCTGATCTTCACGTGCGCCCTGAACAAGGCGGTGCCATTGCTTTACAGCGCACTCTCCAGCGGAGAAATGCTGCCCAATGTCGAGCTCAGCTGGTATCGGACCTCGGTTGAAGGCACGCAAGAGCGATTTTTTACAACCAAGCTGATCGACGCAGTAATCATCGACATCGACCTTGAAATGCCACACGTGCAGGACAAGGACAACAGCGACTTCACTCAGTTCTTCAAAGTCTCGTTGGCCTACCGCGGCATTGAGTGGGAGCACATTACGGCAAGCACCGCAGGCGCAGACGACTGGCGCAAGCCCAAAGAAACAGCTGTGTGACCTAGGCGCGCAGAACCGGGCAGGCCTGCCTGCCCGAACTTCTGATACTTCAGACGGCGGACAAGGAACACTTATGCCTAGCCAATCTGATTTGCGATACAGCTTTCAGCCCCTCGTCGGCAAAGCTGAATTCGAAGTGGTTTCGTTCAAGCTCAATGAGGCGCTCAGCCAACCGTTCAAGTTGACCCTGGAGCTGATCAGTTTCGAGCACGATATCGACTTCGGCCACCTACTCGACAAACCCGTACTGTTCACCATCTGGGACGGTGAACGCCCCGTACGCTACTTGCACGGCCTGGTTAGCAACTTCAGCCAAGGCGAGAGCGGCTTTTGCCGCACTTACTATCACGCATTGGTCGAGCCGCAACTGGCTCGCGCCAGGCTGCGCTCAAACTGGCGCATCTTTCAGCACAAGACCGCGCCGCAAATCCTCGAACTGATGCTAAAGCGACAAGGTATCACCCAGTATCAATTCGGCACTGGCTTCAATTATCACGCGCGAGAGTTCTGCGTCCAGGCCGGCGAAACCGATCTCGACTTTTTTGCGCGCATCGCCGCTGAAGAAGGTTTGGTCTATCGGTTCGAGCACTCTGAAAAGTATCACAAGCTGATCATCACCGACCGGCTGCTGTCATTGGGGCACATTGAGTGCGACGCGACAAAAGCAAAGGACGTCGATGAAGGATTTGTTGAAGGCGATCACGCGATCAAACCCTACACAGTGCTGTACCACCCCAACAGCGGGGGCGACCAGCCCCAACCCTGCCTACGACGCTTGCGCTACAGCGAACAGGTGCGTACTGCACGGCAGGTTCAACGCGACTACACCTTCACCCACCCGGCCTATCGCCAAGAGCACAGGGCCTCGGGCCCCTACCTGCAGCACCAGTCCACGGACTATGAGTGCTTCGACTACCCCGGGCGCTACAAACGCGATGCCGTTGGCAAGCCATTCACCGAAAACCGCATCACAGCCCTGCGCCACGACGTGCGCATTGCCGAGGTGCATGGCGACGAGATACGCCTGCAACCGGGCCTGAGCTTCACTCTGACCGGCCACCCGCGCGAAGACCTGAATGTGCATTGGCGGGTAAGCGCGGTCACCCACGAAGGCAGCCAGTTCACCAGCTTGCAGGAGGAAGCTGCCGGGGCCGACCAGAGCACACGTTACGAACAAAAGGCGGTACTGGTTCCAGGCAGAACCGAGTGGCGCCCCGCCCCGTTGCCTAAACCAAGCGTTGACGGCCCGCACATGGCCACTGTGGTCGGGCCGCCCGGTGAAGAGATCTACTGCGATGAATGGGGCCGGGTGAAGGTCAGCTTCCCCTGGGACCGCGAAAGCCAGGACAACGAGTTCAGTTCCTGCTGGGTACGAGTGTCCCAAGGTTGGGCTGGCGGCAGCTGGGGCTCCATGGCCATCCCACGTATCGGCCAGGACGTGATCATCCACTACGTCAACGGCGACCCCGATCAGCCGATGATTACCGGGCGTACTTACTGCGGTAACCAGTTGCCGCCGTATGACTTGCCCGCCCACAAGACCCGCATGACCATCAAGAGCCAGACCCACAAGGGTGATGGCTTCAATGAACTGCGCTTTGAGGACGAGCTGGGCCAGGAGGAAGTGTTCATTCATGCCCAGAGGGACCAGAACAATGTGGTCAGGCACGATGAGACTACGCAGGTCGGCAATGACCGCAAAGAACAGGTCAATAACGACGAATCAATCCTGATTGGCCACGACCGTAATGAAACTGTTGGCAATGATGAGCGCGTCACCATTGGGCATGACGCCGCACTCGACGTTGGTCGAAACCACACAATCAAGATCGCCAAGGACCGTATTGAAACCATCGGCAATCACCGCCACGACCAGATCACAGCCAATCACCACATCCGCATTGGCGGCAACCTCGAACAACAGGTCGAAGGGCATGACGAGCTTGAAGCCCGAGTCCACATCCGCAGACATACTCGCCGTTATGAGCTTAGAGCCTCGGAAGCAGTAGTCATCCAAGGCCCTGGGGGCTCCATTCGAATCGATGAAACGGGCATTACCCTGGACAGCCCGACGATTCGCATCACCGGCCAGATGCTCAAATCGGCAGATGGGGCAAACAACCTCTTTTCCATCAGCGGCACACCAGTCAATGGCAACCCACTGGATCGTCAGTGCGGACGCCGCCCCGATGGCACCTGCCCCCTGACCGATTGCCGATGCATTAGAGGGCCAGGCCAATGAACACGGCGTTCTCAAATACTCCGCCAAACGAGCATTTCACAAAGAATGCGCGGTTCATCTTGCTCTTGACCAGCACAGTCGAGTACTGGGCCTACCGACCAATACCCCAAGAGGGCGAACTGGTCCCGGCCTATGCCCCTTCGGTACTCGACCTCATCCATGCAGTCAGCCGTAATACCCAGCACGCATGGCTGTGGAGGCGCAGCGCTTTCGATGACCGTCACGACTTTGGGCCATTGCTGGTAGACGTGTCAGAAGCCCCCGAATTGCTTGCCCATGCAATATCGACCTGGATGCCCTTTGGCGGTGCCATCGCACTGGACACCGCGTTTGGCCTTACCCAGTTGGCAGACCATTTCACCAGCCTTGTGCAGATCGCGCTTCCGGATCAGGGGCTGGCCACCTTCCAGTTCAAACCGGACCACCTTGCGGCCTGGCTGCATGCACTGGATGACGACCATCGAGCTACGTGGCTTGGGCCTGTGACGTCGCTGGCCTGGCGAGTCAACTGGGGGCCGGCTTACGAGTGGAAAACGCTCGAGCGCAGCCCGACCAATGCCCGCTCTTATCTGGAACCTGCTTTACCCCTTCGCCAGCTTGAACTTGAGCGGCTGCAAGCAGGCATGCACGAACACTTCGTGCTCACGTTGGCACACGAAGTGTCAGCACTGCCACAACATGCCACCCAAACGTTGACCGACATCCGGCAATGGATCGAACGCCTGCTGCCGCAACTGAAACCCCTCAACTTTCGCGATGAAGAAGTCGCTGGGCAATTCATCAAGCTGATTGCCAGGCACATGTGGCTCATGGCCGATGATCAGGCCGGGAGGATCTACACCAACCTCGAGGAGTCCCCCCAAGGCCGCCTCCGCGAACTGCGCGCACTGACCGAAAGCAAGGAGCCCACCTATGAATGACGCCAGTGTCAGCAGCGCCACATCCGGTCCTGCGTGTAGCGCACGCATCCCCATCCTGCCAGTGCGCTATGCCATCGTGCCACGCACCGGTGACACGCCCGTCTGCCGCTATGCCGATGCCGGTTTCAACCTGGAACAAGGCTTCGCCCCGCTGCAACACTCTGCCTACACCCTGCGCGCGTTGCGCCCGGGTTATGTCTACGTGTTCATGAAAGGCCCGATGGGCGAAAAGCTGGTCATTCATGAGTACGTTGGCGCGGGCCTGTACAAGGAACTGCGTTACAAAGGGCTGGAGAATTACCACCTGCGCGAGCGCTACCTCACCAGCCGGGCCATGGGCTGGGTGTGGGCCGATACCTGCCCCGATACCGCCAAGGAAGTGTGGATCGGCTACAGCCCGCACCTGTGGACCAACGCCGTGACCGCCCGCATCACCGGCTCGTCAGCCCTGCGCAAACGGCACATGCGCCAGCTGGACATGGCCGAACTGATCGCCGGCAACCAGGCGCCGTCCACCCAGCCCCATGTGTTGCCGGTCAGTGCCCTGCAAACCTGGGTCGAAGACTTCAAGCCAACCGAACGGCGCATGCCGCTGACCTGGAGCAGCGACCCGGTCACCGAGACCTTGCCTATCGGCAACCTCGTCGCCGTGGCGCGTCACTACCCCTGGACCCAGCCGAAAGTGCCGGTGGTAGTCGCACTTGCCGACGCCGAAGGCATGGCCCTGGACCTGAGCCTGTCGGCCTCGGCCTACCAGCATCAAATGCGCGACCTGATGCCCGCCGAGCAACTGGCACACACAAAACCCGCGCAACCTCCCGAGCAGGAACGCGTGCCCGCGTGCTACCGCCTGGATGCCGAGCAACTGAGCGTGCAAAGCCGCGATTTCCACCATCGCAACCTGGTGGGCATGCTGCTGAACAAGACGCTGGAAAGCCTGTACCCGGCCGATGCACCTTCACCGGAGCTGGCCGCGTTCAGGCTTGGCACGGAGCGTCGGGGGCCGGCCCTGTCTGCGGCCGAGTCACATTTCCAGGCCCTCACCCATAAAGATTATTCCCCCAACGGCGCGCGCCTGGCCAAGCGCCTCGACACTGCCAAATACCGGCGCTTCCTCACCGAACGCGATGAACTGGAACGGCGTATTGCAGCCCTGCGCAACCTGGCCTTGCAAGCCAGCAACGATCATGACGCCTGGCTGGCCACTGCCGAATCGCAACATATCGACAACCCCTACAGCCTGGCCGCCGCCCTGGCCTGTTACGACCGCGACGAACGCACCTCCGCCCGCGGTCTGGAAATCTCGCTGGCCTTGCTGATTCACCCGATGGGCCAACCGACACCCGGCACCGAAGAGCATGACCGACGCTTCAAACGCCTGGAGCAATGGTTGGACCAGCACGACAGCCCGCTGTACACAGCCTTGGCGCCGTTCAACCCGTTCAGGGACAAAGCGGACTCGATCGGCAGCCTGTTCGGCGCCAGCGACAACGTGATTGAAGGATTGGTGGGTCGCTTCCCGGCCATGGCCGACATCACCGACCTCACCGCCCAGGCGGTCAATACCGTGGTGCTCAAGCGCCTGCGTGGGCAAACCCGCTGGGATGCCAGTCATGGTTTGCGTCAGCAGGTGCTGTTGGCGGCGCGTGAGGCCAATGCCGAGAAAGCGCTGGGGCTATTGGCGGCGCGGTACCGGATCACCGAGCAGGCCATCACGGAAAGTCCATTTAGCCAGGAGGTGGAGAAGTACCTGAAGAATGGCATGGCGCAGGTTGAAGAGATGAAACAACTGCGCATTTCGGGTAACCGGACGGTCTCGATCGAACTGACCACCACTGCGCGGGTGAAACCTAACTTTCTCGGGTTGCTCACCTCGGGCGGTGGTGGCGGTTTGAACGCGGGGATGCTGTGGTTCAACATCTTATCGCTCAAGACGGCCTATAACAGCCTGCAAAAGAACGATGCACCGGAATACACCTTGGGCTTTGCTTCATCGATTTTCGGGGTGATCGGCGCGGCGGCTGCAACAATGGTCAGCGTGCGGGCAACGCAGAAGGCCGTTATGTTGAGATTGAGCTCAACGGCGCCGGGCATGGCGTTTGGCAACGGAATTATCAAGTTTCTAAGCAGTAATCTGTTCGCGCGTTTAGCAGGTTACCCAGCGATAGCATTTAGCTTGTTCTCTGACTTCGCCAAGGCGTGGCGCCAGAACGAGAATGGAAACCAAGGTGCCGCAGCATACACGCTGGTAGGTGGATTAACCATGGCACTTGGCTCCGCTGTCGTCCTCGAGGCTGGGCTTGCAGTTGCCGGCGTAACATCAGTTGTGCCGTTCGCGGGATGGGCCGCAGCTGCCCTTGTTCTGGTAGGAGTCTCCATCATTGCAGGAGGTCTCTACCTACACGCCAAAGCACATGAGCGCCTTCACAGTCCTGTTGAGCTTTGGGCAGCACGCAGTATCTTCGGCAATCGCATTAACGATGGAGAAGCCCGCCCCGAAATAACCTTGGACCATGTTGAAAAACTACCTGCATTCCCATCGTTGCATGCGGAGATCAAAGCTTGGCACAGTGAACATTATGGGCCAAAGCTACTATCTGCCGACCAGGCCCTGTCACTTGGCATAACTAAAGTCGACACCCGGTGGCATAAAAACAGTCACTGGTCCCCGCCCAACTGGACAGCTATCACCCATAACGAAGTAGCCACACCTCAACCAACCGTTGAGCTCACCGTGCTGCTGCCTGGCTTTGTGCTTGGGGTAAGCGAGTGGTCAGGAAGCTTAAGCGCCCTCCGTGACGATCAAGGAATGGACGTATTCCCAATTGCCCCGACCGGCCACATCGTAGGTGCTGGTTTGGTTCTGCATTTTGAGAACACGCTTGCCAACCAACATCATGTCTCACTGCATCTTGCCTACAGTGCCAACCAAGGGCTGGACGAAGACAATGAGATCTATTCAATTTACCGTCTTGAGCGCTGAACATGGCGATCATCTGGGTATTCAACACAACGTCCAACTCAGGTCATAAACCAGCAATCGGCGGACAGCTATTGAGCTCATCCAAAAACACTTTATGCCTGCGAAATCCCTGGGTAACAGACTCTGTCTTCATGGGAAAACTATATTGCGCATTGATCATCGTAATAATGCTGGGCTTCTACCCTGTACTGTTATCCGACAAGGCGTGGTCCCCATCCACCTTAAATCCTATCTTGATTACCGGAACAGCGCTTGGGCCTTTTATTTTCCTCCCATTCCTTCTTTATCGATTGTACTTTATAAAAAGATTATCAAGCTTCTGCTTCAACCGATCAACCAGAAGGATTTACTACCAACGGTTGAGTAAAGTATTAGTTTTTGAGTGGAGCAATACCGGAGGTGGCATTTTCAAACGCACCGAATACGGCGGCTCATCCTTCAGCACCAGCTACGCCCTCGCCTTCGCCCCTCGCCGAGAAGACGGCAGTCTCCACCAAAAAGACTGCCTCTGGGTCGATAGTAACGAACCCACCGAACCCGGCGTTAAGCACGTCGCCGAAGTCTGGGAATACCTCCGCCATTTCATGGACCACGGCCCGGACAAACTCCCCCCACCCGGCGAACCCAACTGGTGGCACAAGCCACTGCACGCCATCTGCCTGACCCCGGCTGAAGCCTGGCGCCACTATGCCCCCTGGCGTACCGGCGAGCCCGGTGAAATGCAGGGCAAGAAGAACTGGCAACTGCCGTTCTGGGCCGTACTGTTCCCCTACAACCTCACCGTCGCCATCTGCTGGTATGGCGTCTGCCGCCTGTTCAATGTTCGCGCCGCGTCACCACCGCCTGAAGCGTTTGAGGAACGCCCGGCACATTCGAGTAAAAGGAAGCGTGCATGACTAACGCCTCCGTCAACAGCGCCACTTCCGCCCCTGCTTGTAGCGCATGCATCCCCATCCGGTGGCATAAAAACAAGCACTGGTCCCCGCCCAACTGGACAGCTATCACCCATAACGAAGTAGCCATACCTCAAGCAACCGTTGAGTTCACCGTGCTGCTGCCTGGCTTTGTGCTTGGGGTAAGCGAGTGGTCAGGAAGCTTGAGCGCCCTCCGTGACGACCAAGGAATGGACGTTTTTCCAATCGCCCCATCCGGTCACATCGTAGGTGCTGGCTTAGTTCTGCATTTCGAGAACACGCTAACCAACCAAAATCATGTCTCACTGCAATTAGCTTACAGCGCCAATCAAGGGCTGGACGAAGACCATGAGACCCATTCAATTTTTCGTCTGGAGCGCTGAACATGGCAACCATCTGGATATTCAACTCAACCTCTGATTCGGGGCATAAGCCCGCTATCGCCGGGCAGCTATTAAGCTTATCAAGAGATACTTTATGTTTGCGAAACCCTTGGGTAACAGACTCGGTCTTCATGGGGAAGCTGTACTGCGCATTGACTATTATATTAATGATCGGCTTCTACCCTTCCTTACTATCCAGCGAAGCCTGGGATCCATACATGTTCAGCCATATCTTTATCATCAGCATCGTAATTGGACCTTTTATATTTCTTCCATTCTTGCTTTACCGAGTGTACTTTATAAAACGCTTATCAAGTTTTTGCTTCAACCGCTCAACCCAAAAAATCTACTACCAACGCTTGAGTAAAGTATTCGTCTTTGAGTGGAGCAATACCGGAGGCGGCCTGTTCAAACGCACCGAGTACGGCGGCTCATCCTTCAGCACCAGCTATGCACTCGCCTTCGCCCCTCGCCGCCAAGACGGCAGCCTCCACCAAAAAGACTGCCTCTGGGTCGACAGCAACGAACCCACCGAACCCGGTGTTAAGCACGTCGCCGAAGTCTGGGAATACCTCCGCCACTTCATGGACCACGGCCCGGACAAACTCCCCCCACCCGGCGAACCCAACTGGTGGCACAAGCCACTGCACGCCATCTGCCTGACCCCGGCTGAAGCCTGGCGCCACTATGCCCCCTGGCGTACCGGCGAGCCCGGTGAAATGCAGGGCAAGAAGAACTGGCAACTGCCGTTCTGGGCCGTACTGTTCCCCTACAACCTCACCGTCGCCATCTGCTGGTATGGCGTCTGCCGCCTGTTCAACGTGCGAGCAGCACCACCGCCCCCAGCAGCCTCCGAAGAAGCCCCTCTTCAACCCAAAAAAAGGAAGCGCAAATGAGACCCATCGTACTTGCAGGCCATCGTCACAGCTGCCCGCTCCATGGCGAAGGCACCGTGGAAACCGGCGCAAGCGCAACATTCGTGGATGGCAGGGCCGTTGCGCGTGTGGGCGATCGCATCAGTTGTGGCGCCGTTATCGAAACCGGCGCTGCCTGCACGATTATCGAGGGCCAACCAGCAGCAAGGGAGGGGGACACTACCAGCCACGGAGGGACACTGGTCGAGGGGGATCAAGGTTGGCTCATTGATTGAGAGCCAATTCCGGCCACTTGGGGCCTGAATCGCGATTTGACGCTCACAGGCTCAAAACACCATGTACATCTTGAACGACCAGCGCCACCCCGCAACAAGGTCAAAGCCTTCTACCCTTTAATGACGTGAATTCCTGCCGCGCCCACAAGGCAACGCAACCGTTCGATAACCGAACAGTAGCCCGTCTCTCGAATTGACGCTGCCGCCTTCACTGCGCACCATGCACCGGCCTTGCGTGCCCCCCTGCCTGGGGCTTGGTCACGTACCTGTAGCACCGCAGCTGAATACAATTTCAAGAAACGAGCAGTTTATGAACCACACCAAGACCACCCCCGCCGCGCCCCGGATGCACCAGGGTTCGATTGGCGACAAGCTTCGCGGCGCCTTCGGCGTCGGCAAGACCCGCTGGGGCATGCTTGCCCTGGTGTTCTTCGCCACCACCCTGAACTACATCGACCGCGCCGCCCTTGGCATCATGCAGCCCGTGCTGGCCAAGGAGATGAGCTGGACGGCGATGGACTACGCCAACATCAACTTCTGGTTCCAGGTCGGTTACGCCATCGGCTTTCTGCTGCAGGGCCGGCTGATCGACAAGGTGGGCGTAAAACGTGCCTTCTTCTTCGCCGTACTGCTGTGGAGCCTGGCCACCGGCGCCCATGGCCTGGCCACTTCAGCGGCTGGTTTCATGGTCTGCCGTTTCATCCTGGGCCTGACCGAGGCCGCCAACTACCCGGCCTGCGTGAAGACCGTGCGGCTGTGGTTTCCGGCGGGTGAGCGGGCCATCGCTACCGGCCTGTTCAACGCCGGCACCAACGTCGGCGCCATGGTCACCCCGGCCCTGCTGCCGTTGATCCTGGCCGTATGGGGCTGGCAGGCTGCGTTCATCGCCATGGGTAGCCTGGGCCTGGTGTGGGTGGTGCTGTGGGTGTTGAAGTACTACAACCCTGAAGACCACCCCAGTGTGCGCCAGAGCGAAGTGCAGTATATCCAGCAGGATGAAGAACCCGAGCCGACCCGCGTGCCGTTCAGCCGTATTTTGCGCCTGCGCGGCACCTGGGCTTTTGCGGTGGCCTATGCGATCACCGCGCCGGTGTTCTGGTTCTACCTGTACTGGCTGCCGCCGTTTCTCAACCAGCAATACAGCCTGGGTATCAACGTGACCCAGATGGGCATCCCGCTGATCATCATCTGGCTGACGGCGGACTTTGGCAGCATCGGCGGCGGCATCCTGTCGTCATGGCTGATCGGCCGTGGCGTGCGGGCCACCACTGCGCGGCTGGTGTCGATGCTGATCTTTGCCTGCACCATGGTCAGCGTTGTCTTTGCCGCCAACGCCAGTGGCCTGTGGGTCGCAGTGGCCGCCATCTCGCTGGCGGTCGGCGCGCATCAGGCGTGGACGGCGAATATCTGGAGCCTGGTGATGGACTACACGCCCAAGCACCTGGTGAGCACGGTGTTTGGCTTCGGCAGCATGTGCGCAGCGATTGGCGGGATGTTCATGACACAGATCGTCGGCAGCGTGCTGACCGCCACCCACAACAACTATGCCGTGTTGTTCACGATGATCCCGGCCATGTATTTCCTGGCACTGGTGTGGATGTACTTCATGGCACCGCGCAAGGTCGAGAGCGCCTGAGTGCGCTAGCCACTTACCTCTACGGGGCCCTTGCGGGCCCTTTTTTTGGTCTGGTGATCAGGCCCTAACAGCGCGTTTTCTGTCAGGCCAGCGTCGATTGCAAGGGCAAACACAAGCCCTGTAGGAGCAGCCTTGTGCTGCGAAGAGGCCATTGCAGCCGGAGATAATCTTTAACCTTACCGGCCTCTTCGCAGCACAAGGCTGCTCCTACAGGGTGAAGCGATTGACTGAGTGATGGTTCCGAAATCAAACGGCGGCCAGCACCGCCTTGGCCTTCTCCAGCGCCATACGCGCGCGCTGTTCGCCGCTGATGCCTTGTTCCAGCAACTGCCGTGTGGGTATTTCCAGGCTCAACGGCACGGTTGGCGGCAGGCCGCGCAGCAGGCTGACCAGGTCGGCATCGCCATCACCGGGGAAGCGCCGCTCGTTACGCGCCTGGCGCAGGATTTCGTCCATGTCGGCCGGTACCGGGCCGGCAACGTCGCACAGTTGGGCGTAGCGCATGCGCTGCGGCGCCAGGTGTGCCAGATCGCCCAGCGAAGACCGGGAGCGGTTGAAGTGGAAGGCATCCACCAACACGCAGCCATTGCTGCGGTCGGCGTTGGCCACCACGCGCATGGCCTGGCTCAGGTCGCGCACATCGGTCCAGGGCATGAACTCCAGGTGCGGGTAAATGCCGTACCCTGCTGCCAGGTCACACAACGCGGCAAAGCGCTCGGTCAGGCGGGCTTCATCCGGGTCGTTGCCAGCCACCAGCAGTTCTGTACCACCCAGCTCGGCGCCCACCGCCAGAATCGGCTCGAAGTCGGCCACGCAGGTTTCCGGCTTCAGGCGCAGTATTTCCAGGTCGAGCACCTTGATACCCGTGTCGCGCAGGCGCGCCTGGGTTTGCCGGCGCAGGTCGGCGTCGGCCACCAACGGGAAGTGTTGCTCCTGTTCGGTGGCCGGTACCAGGCGCAGGCCAACGTGGCTGTAACCGGCGCGGGCAGCTGCCTCGACCATGTCCGGCGGGGACAGTTCCAGCACCGTCAGGGCGGCGAGGGAGAAAATGCGATCAGTCATTGTTCGTCACCAAAAGTAAGTCAAGGGTGCCTTAGGCAATTTGCTCGGGTGCACAGGCCCGGCCGCTTTGTGCCGCCTGGCGGATGGCTTCGATCAGCGCCAGGGTACGGCCACCGTCGGCAGCATCGATCAGTGGCGCCTGTTCACCCCGGGCAACCCGCACGAAGTGCTGCAACTGCAGGGTCAACGCCTCGCCGTCAGGGATGCTTTCTTCGCTTTGCAGCAGCGGCGTGTGCCAGCCCGACCCCGCCTCGGCGTAGTGCCAGCGCTTGAGCTGGGGAATGCTCAGCGCCCCTTGGGTGCCGGCCAGCAGGTAGCATGGCTGGCCATCCTGGCGCGGGTACATCGGGCTTTCGCCCGAGTCCAGCCCCAGCTCCACGGCGCGGCCACCGCGTCGGAACCCGTCAGGCTGCCCAATGCGCCGTTGGCAAACTGCAACAGCACCGCGGCGCTGTCTTCGTTGGCAAACCCGCGTACATCGTTACGGGTGAACGCCTGCACCTGCACCACCTCGCCGCACAGATGACGCAGCAGATCGAGGTCGTGGATCAGGTTGGTCAGCAAGAAGCCGGCCCCCGGCTCGCGACGCCATGGGGTGTCGAAGTAGCTGTCAGGTTTTTGCAACTGCCACAGTGCGGTGACATTGATCAGCCGGCCCAGCTTGCCATCGGTAATCACCTGGTGCGCCTTGGCAATCAGTGGGTTGTGCCGCCGGTGATGGCCGACCAGCACTGGCACACCGCGGCTGCGCGATGCCTCTACCAACGCACGGACTTCATCAAGGTGCACGCCCACCGGCTTCTCGACCAGCACTGGCACGCCGGCCTCGATGCAATCCAACGCGGTAGCCACATGCAGGTTATTGGGGTTGGCAACGATCACCGCCTCGGGGCGCACACGCTCCAGCATCTGCCGGTGGTCGGCAAAACAGGGCACGCCACATTCGGCGGCAAAAGCCTCGGCCTGCGGGCCGGGGTCGGCCACCGCGCACAGTTGGGCTTGCGGCACATTACGCAAGTGCTGGTAGTGCTGGCGGCCCATGATGCCGGCGCCGATCAAGGCAATACGAAGGGGTGCGTTCAACAGCCTGTCCTCTTGTCATTGTTGTTTTGCCAATTCTGAAACCAGATTCCAGAATCAACAGCCGACAATTTAGAACCTAGTTCAGCTTTTCAGAAGAACCGGCAGAACAGACTGTGCGGTAATCGACCAGTAATGTGCCTTCAGGCAAACAATTCGCTTGCCCGGCTGGCTGCGGACAGCTCTTGCGCCGCTGCCAGCAATAGTGGCGCCAGCTCTGCCAGGCGGCTTTGCGCCATGCGCGCGCTGGGCCCGGCGATGCTCAATACGCCGATCACCTCGTCCGTTTGCGGGCGACGCACCACGGCCGCCAGGGCCGAGGTACCGATGGCCGAGGTTTCCTCCACCCAGGCATAACCCTGCTCGCGGGCGCGGTGCAGGTAGGCGAGCAGCGCGTCAGTGGAACGTGGCGCGTTCGGGCCGAACTGCGCAGGGTCGGCAATACCTTGGCGCAACACCATTTGCAGCGCCTGCTCATCGTCCAGGCTGGCCAGCCAGGCGTGCCCGGAGGCGGTGTAGAACAGTGGCGCATCGCGGCCCATGTCCGGGTCGTAGCGCAGCCCGGAGCGGGCGCCCTGGGACTTGGCGATCCAGGTCTGGCGGGTACCGTCGATCACGCCAAGGCGCACCAGCTCGCCGCTGTCCTGGGCCAGGCGGTCAAGAATCGGCTGGATGATGTCGGCACCGTTGCTGGACAGGTAACGAAACCCAAGGGCCACCAGCTTGGCCGACAACTGGTAGCGGCTATTGTCGCGGTTCTGCCGCACGTAGCCCAACCGCACCAGCTCGGTGAGCATGCGGTGGGCCGCGCTTTTGGGGATGTCCAGGCGCTCGGCCAGGGTTTGCAAGGGCAGCCCCTGGGGTTCGCCGGTAAGGCTTTCTACAAGACTGAAGGCGCGTTCGATCTGACTACCAGCCATGACACAGGTCCCTGAATTTTTTGCGGATTCTAGAAGATGATTCCATATGAGCGGTAGAGGGCGCAGCCAGGACGCCGCGAAATGTCCGGTTATCGCCCAGTAGTTGCCCTGCCAGCCTGCCATGCCCTTGCGGGACGAGGCCCTGCGGATAAAAATATGGAACCTTGTTCTAATAACAAAACAGGAACGCCGCAATGCCTTCTGCTGCTCTCGATACCGAATACGATGTACTGGTCATAGGCTCCGGCGCTGCCGGGCTGGCTGCGGCCGTGACGGCTGCCTGGCATGGGCAGAAGGTGATCGTGCTGGAGAAGGAGCCCGTGTTTGGCGGCGCCACCGCCTGGTCCGGCGGCTGGGCCTGGGTGCCACGCAACCCGTTGGCACAGCGGGCCGGCATTGTGGAGGACATCGAGCAGCCCCGCACCTACCTGCGTAATGAGCTGGGGGCGTATTACAACGCCGAGCGCGTAGATGCCTTCCTCGAAGCCTGCCCGCATATGGTGGCGTTCTTCGAAAAACACACAGCGCTGCAGTTTGCCGACGGCAACGGCATCCCGGACATGCATGGCAATACACCGGGTGCGGCCCAGGGCGGGCACCAGGTGATCGCCGCGCCGTACGACGCCCGCCAGGTTGGCACCTTGCTGCCACGCCTGCGCAAAACCCTGCGTGAAACCTCGTTCATGGGCATGCCGATCATGGCCGGCGCCGACCTTGCTGCCTTCCTCAACATGACCCGCTCGCCCAAGGCCTTGCTGCACGTGTGCAAACGCTTTGGCCGCCACCTGTATCACCTGGCCCGGCATGGCCGGGCAATGCACCTGGTCAACGGTGTGGCGCTGGTGGCGCGCTTGGCCAAGTCGGCACAAGACCTGGGCGTGCACCTGCAGGAATCGGCGCCAGCCAAACGCCTGTTGATCGAAGGGGGCCAGGTACGCGGAGTGCTGGTGGGCACACCGACGGGGGATCGGCAGATCCGCGCCAAGGCCGTGGTACTCGCGGCAGGTGGCTTCCCCAACGACAACGCCCGTCGCCGGCAGCTGTTCCCGCGGGATACCAGCGGCCACGACAACCTGGCCCTGCCGCCGAAGGGCTGCTCCGGTGACGGGCTGCGCCTGGGCGAGTCGGCCGGGGGCGTGGTCGCCACCGACCTTAAATCGCCAGTGGCCTGGGCACCGGTTTCGCAGGTGCCGCACCGCGACGGCAGCGTCGGCCACTTCCCGCACATCATCGAGCGCGGCAAGCCCGGCATCATTGGCGTGCTGGCCAACGGCAAGCGCTTTGTCAACGAGGCGCATGGCTATTACGACTATGTGTCAGCCATGGTTGCGGCGGTGCCGCCGGATGATGAAGTGTGCTCGTGGCTGGTTTGCGACCATCGCTTCCTGCGCCGCTATGGCCTGGGTTATGCCCGCCCGGCACCGCTGCCGGTAGGGCCGCATGTGCGCAACGGCTACCTCAAGCGCGGCGCCACCCTCGAACAACTCGCCCAGGCGTGTGGCATCGACCCGTCCGGGTTACGCGCCACGGTCGATGACTTCAACAGCCACGCCCGTAATGGCCAGGACCCTGCATTCGGCCGCGGCTCCACACCGTTCAACCGCAAGCAGGGCGACCCGCAGCACAAAGGGCCCAACCCTTGTGTAGCACCCATCGAGCATGGCCCGTTCTATGCGGTAAAGGTGAAGCCTGGCTGCTTTGGCACCTTTGCCGGGCTGCGCACCGATGGCAGTGCCCGCGTGCTGGATGAGGCCGGGCAGCCGATCCCTGGGCTGTATGCGGCAGGTACCGACATGGCCAGCGTGTTTGGTGGCTGGTACCCGTCGGGGGGCATCAACCTGGGGCCAGCGCTGACCTTTGGTTATGTGGCCGGGCGGCATATTGCCGGTGTACAAGGGTATGAGTGAGGCACAAACCCCAAGGCGTACTGCAAGGTGTCCAGAAAATGAACACCCGCAAAACCGGCGATTGTTCAAGATGTGAACACCCCCACGCCCCTAACCCCGGTATTTGCTACCCGCACCACCTTGGCATGCCCTCTGCAACAAGCATCCGTGAACACAACAACACACAGGATGCTTTGCGTGAATACCTTACTGCCCAACGAACTCTGGAATGAGCGGCTGTTCACCGGTACCTGGGTACCCGGGGAACTGCCCGCTACCGTCATTACCTCCCCTGGCAATGGCCAGCCACTGGGCACCCTGGCCAATGCCGGTGCCAAGCAGGTTGAGCAAAGTGCCCGAGAGGCCGCCAGGGCCCAGCGCACCTGGTATGCCCTGCCCTACGATGAACGTGCCAGCGTCCTGCGCAAGGCCGCCGCCATCGCCGAGCAATTCCAGGCTGAAATCGCCGATTGGATCGTCCGCGAAAGCGGCTCCACCCAGGCCAAGGCCGGTTTTGAAACCGCCATCACCATCAAGTCGCTGCATGAGGCCTGCGCCCTGCCCTCGCGCAGCCAGGGTGAAGTACTGCCTTCGACCGCCGGCCGCCTGAGCATCGCCCGCCGTCGGCCGCTGGGCGTGATCGGGGTGATTTCGCCGTTCAACTTCCCGCTGTACCTGGCCATGCGTGCCGTTGCCCCGGCACTGGCCACCGGCAATGCGGTGGTGCTCAAGCCCGACCCGCGCACTGCCGTATGCGGCGGCCACGTAATCGCCCGCCTCTTCGAGCTGGCTGGCTTGCCGGCAGGCGTGTTGCATGTGCTGCCGGGCGGCGCAGAGGCCGGTGCGGCGCTGACTGCTTCACCCAGCGTGGCGATGATCCAGTTCACCGGCTCCACCGCCGCAGGCCGCAAGGTGGGAGAAGCCGCCGGCCGCCACCTGAAAAAAGTCTCGCTCGAGCTGGGTGGCAAGAACTCGCTGATTATCCTCGACGATGCCGACCTGGACCTGGCCATCGCCAACGCCACTTGGGGGGTATACCTGCACCAGGGGCAGATCTGCATGTCGACCGGCCGGGTACTGGTGCAAAGGGGCCTCTATGACGCCTTCGTCGAACGCCTGGTGGCCAAGGCACGTAGCCTGACCGTGGGCGACCCGGCCAGCGGCCAGGTGCACCTGGGCCCGCTGATCAACGCGGCCCAGCGTGACAATGCCTTGCGCATCGTCGACGCCGCACGCGCTGCCGGGGCAACACTGGCCACCGGCGGTTCGGCTGACGGGCTGTTCTTCCAGCCGACCGTGCTCAGTGACGTGCAGCGTGACAACCCGGCCTTCCACGAAGAAATCTTCGGCCCGGTGGCGGTGGTGGTGCCGTTCGACAGCGATGAGCAGGCCGTGGAACTGGCCAACGACACGGACTACGGCCTGAGCGCCGCCATCCTGTCGCGCGATACCGGCCGCGCCTTGCGCCTGGGCGAGCAATTGCGCACCGGCCTGCTGCACATCAACGACCAGACCGTCAACGACGAGGTCATCAACCCCTTCGGCGGCGTCGGTGCATCCGGCAACGGCACCAGCATCGGCGGCGCCGCCAACTGGGAAGAGTTCACCCAATGGCAATGGCTGACCCTCAAGGGCGAAGCACCTGCCTACCCCCTGTAACCCCGGAGAACAATAACAATGACAACACCCCTCTTGCGCCCCATCCAGGCTGCCGTAACCCGTGGCAAAGGTGCCCCCTTCGTGCTGGAGCAGGCACGCATTCGAGCGCCACAAGGTGACGAGGTGCTGGTGCGTATCGTTGCCACCGGCATGTGCCACACCGACATGATCGTGCGCGACCAGTATTACCCCGTGCCGCTGCCCGCAGTGCTGGGGCACGAAGGCTCGGGCATCGTCGAGGCCGTAGGCCCGTTGGTGCAGAACCTGGCCGTGGGCGACCACGTGGTGATGACCTACGGCCACTGCGGCCACTGCCTGGCCTGCGATGCCGGCCAGGCCGCCTACTGCCAGGACTTCTTCGGGCGTAATTTCAGTGGTGCAGGCCCCGATGGCCAGCATGCCCTGCAAGACGTGCAAGGCCAGGCCCTGAATGACCATTTCTTTGCCCAGTCGTCGTTTGCCTCCTACGCACTGGGGCGCGAGAACAACACCGTGCGCGTGCCCAAGGAAGCGCCCATCGAGTTGCTTGGCCCGCTGGGCTGCGGCATTCAGACAGGCGCCGGCGCTGTGATCAACTCGCTGAAAGTAACCCCTGGCAGCGCCTTTGCTGCCTTTGGCGGCGGCGCGGTGGGCCTCTCGGCCGTGCTGGCCGCACAAGTGGCAGGGGCTACAACCATCATTGCGGTCGACGTGGTGCCTTCGCGCCTGGCACTGGCCCTGGAGCTGGGCGCCACCCACGTGGTCAACAGCCGCGAGGCCGACCCGGTGGCCGCCATCCGCGAAATCACCGGCGGTGGCGTGCAGTTCGCCCTGGAATCCACCGGGCGCCCGGAGGTGCTGCGCCAGGCTGTGGATGCCCTTGGCAGCCGCGGCGCGCTCGGGGTGGTCGGCGCACCGCCACTGGGCACCACGGCGCAGTTCGACGTCAACGACCTGCTGCTGGGCGGCAAGGTCATCCGCGGCATCGTCGAGGGTGACAGCGTGCCGAAAAAGTTCATCCCCGAGCTGGTCAACCTGTACCTGCAAGGCCGCTTCGCGTTCGACAAGCTGGTGCGTTTCTACGACTTCGAGCAGATCAACCAGGCCGCCGAGGACAGCGAAAAAGGCCTGACCCTCAAACCGATCATCCGCATCCAGAAGTAACCCTCAGGGGGTAGCCCCGTGCTGCCCCCGCCCCATAACAAGAATAAGGGAAACCCTGTCATGACTAAAAACTCCAGCCTTGCCTGGGGCACGCTGGCCTGCGCGCTGGTTTCGGCCAAGGCCCTGGCCGTCGATGTCAATGCCGGCGATTACACCGCGTTGCCGCCGGGCACCAACGTCGCTGCCTGGTACCAGCAATTCAGCCGCGCCGACCGCTTCAACGGCGACGGTGCGCCCGACGCCACGCACGCCACCAGCCTGCGCTCCAACATCAGCATCCTGCGCCTGATCCACTTCACCGAAATCGGCGGTATCACGGTGGACCCGCAAATCCTGCTGCCCTTTGGTCATGTCTACGACGTGAAGGTTGGCGGGCAGTCGCTGGGCAGCAACAGCGGCATGGCCGACCCGATCATCGGTGCCACCTTCTGGTTGGTAAACCAGCCAGGCGTGGGCGCCAGCGGCCGCTACTTCGGGATTACCCCGCTGCTGTACCTGCCGTGGGGCCAATACGACCGCGGCGCCGGAGTGAACCTGGGCGAAAACCGCTGGAAAGGCGACCTGCAACTGGGCTGGGTAGAGCCGCTGTGGGGCCGCTGGTCGATGGAGTGGTATGCCGATGCGGTGTTCTATGGCAGCAACGACAAGGCAGGCAGCGGCAGCCAGACCTTGCGCCAGGACACGACCTACCAGTTGCAAACCAACCTGCGCTATGACTTCAACCCGGCCCAGCGCCTGGCCCTGGGTTTCTCTGCCAGCGAAGGTGGCAAGCAGCACGTGTCGGGCGACTACACCGGGCAGAAGACCGAGGTGCAGCAAGTGCGCCTGGAGTTTCAGCAGATGGTCGGCAACACTGTGCAACTGAGCGGCCAGCTGACCCACGATACCCGTGTGGTCGGCGGTTTCCAGGAGGACACCGGGGTCAACCTGCGGGCGCTGCTGCTGTTCTGACGCCCGGCAGCCTTGACGCGCTGCTGACAGCGGCGCAACGTGCGCAGTCAGTAGCGTGCCGCCAACCCTCACAAGGTGTACCCATGGATCGCCTACAACTCCAGTTGCACAGCGCCCGCCAGCAGTTTGCCGAAGGCCTGCCGTTGCCCGCCGGGCTGCTGCCCGAGCCTATCGAACGCTCGTGGGAACGCTCCAGGGCCGCCGGCCTCAGCCCATGGCAGCCGCGCCTGGCACGCGGGCAGCTGGATGTGCAGGCGCTCACCGATGCCGACACCCAACTGGCCGCCTGCGTGCAGCCAGAACTGGAACGCTTGTGGGAGATGATTGGCGATTCCCACTGGATGCTGTTTTGCGTCAACCCGGAAAACCGCATTGTCCAGACACGCAAGCCGACCGGTATCGACAGCCCCCTGTCGGCCCTGCATGCCGGGCGCCGGGTGAGTGAGGTGGATGTTGGCACCACCGCACCGGCCTGCACGTTGATGGACGGCTTGCCAGCAATCGTTGCCGGCAACCAGCATTACTTGCAGGAGTTTGCCCAGTTTTTCTGTGTCAGTGTGCCGTTGCGTGGGGTGAATGGCGAGCTGCTCGGGGCGCTGGACCTCACCGGTATCGGCACACGCAATGCCGGGGCCATGCTCGAACGCCTGAAGCATGCGGCACTGGCTACCGAGAACAACTTCTTCCTCGGTTTGCCGGACTGCCGCATTCTGGAACTGCAACACGACCCCAGGCTGCTCGGCTCGCCGTTGCAGGCACTACTGGCCGTGCGCGAGGACGGCTCGCTATACGCCGCCAACCGCGCCGCACAACAGCTATTGGGTGTGCACAGCTATCGCCCTGAAGGGCTGACCCTTGAAGACGTGTTCGACCGCCCCAGCCATAGCGGCCTGGACGGTTCACCCCAGCTGCTGGCGTTGGCCGACGGTTCACGCCTGTACGGCAGGCTGCTGGCACGGCCCGAAGCCAAGCCGCGGCCGCTGCGTGCCAGCCGCACCGCACTGGGCAGTGACCGGCGGGTAAACGCTCGCTTCGATGACGCCTGCAAGGCCGTAGCCGGCAACCTGCCGGTGCTGATCACCGGGCCGACCGGTTCCGGCAAGGAGGTGTTCGCCAAGGCGCTGCATGAACACTGTTGCGCCCATGCCCCCTTCGTGGCCATCAACTGTGCCGCCCTGCCCGAGAGCCTGATCGAAGCCGAACTGTTCGGCTACACCGAAGGCAGCTTTACCGGTGCCCGCAAAGGCGGCGCCATGGGCCTGCTGGAGTCGGCCGGGGACGGTATCCTGCTGCTCGACGAAATCGGCGACATGCCGCTGGCCCTGCAAAGCCGGTTGCTCAGGGCACTGCAAGAGCGGCAGGTCACCCGCATTGGCAGCACCACCGCAGTGCCTTTGAAGGCGCACATTATTGCGGCAACCCACAAGGACCTGGGTGCCCTGGTAGCCAGCGGCGGCTTCCGTGAAGACCTGTTCTACCGCCTGGACGGCCTGCGCGTCGCCCTGCCCGCCCTGGAGCAACGGCTGGACAAGCAACAGCTGATCGATGCCTTCTTCCAGCGCCCGGGCTTCCCGCCGCTACAGGCCGAGGCCAGGCGCCGGCTGCAGGCTTATCACTGGCCGGGCAACCTGCGGCAACTGGAGAACGTGGCAAGGCGGGTCGGGGTGTTGGCCGCTGGCGAGCCGTGCATCAATGTGCCGCACCTGCCAGACGAGTTACAGGGCCAGGCGGGCGATGCGCCACACTCGCTTTCAGACGCCACGCAGGATGTCATCGAACGCGCGTTGCTGGCCCATGAAGGCAATGTCAGTGCCGCCGCCAAGGCGCTGGGCATTTCCCGCACCACCTTGTACAAGCGCCTGGGTACACGCTAGTGCTCAGGCCGGGCAGCGCATCTGCGCCAGCCAGTACGGCACATCGACCTCGTCGATTTGCTCGGCGCGCAAGAAACGCTCGGCATACTGGCGGTACACCCCGCTGCTGAGGAACAGCTGCAGCAGTTGCCCGTCGATGTGCCTGTCACGGGCCATGAATACCAGGATTTTCACCGACTCCGACAACGTCTTCGGCGGTTTGTACGGCCGGTCTGCCGCCGTCAGCGCTTCGAAGATGTCAGCAATTGCCATCACGCGCTCGGCAATGCCCAGGTCATGCTCACCCAGCCGGCGCGGGTAACCGCTGCCATCCATTTTCTCATGGTGGTTGCCGGCAATGGCCGGCACCCGTTTCAGCTGACGCGGAAACGGCAGCGAACTGAGCATGATGATGGTCTGCACGATGTGCTCGTTGACCTTGAAGCGTTCCTCGTCATTCAGCGTACCGCGTCGGATCGACAGGTTGTAAAGCTCGCCGTGGTCGCTGGCATGGGCTGGCAGGCGCATGTCGAAACCCCAGTGGTTGCGTGGGTCGTCCTTGGCCACCGGCGGTTTGCGTTCCCCCCAGGGCACGCGGTGCTCAGGCCGGTCTGCCAGCAGTGGTTCGTCTACCGGCAGTGCAGGTTGCGGTGCACCGGCAAAGCACTCGGCCTCATCACGGGAAATGCCCAGGCGGTTGTCGAAGTGGCGCCGCCAGCGGCGCTGGCCGATCTGCTGCAAGCGCTCGATGTCAGCGTCCTGCATGAACTCGCCGCCGATATTGGCCTGGGCGACAAAGGCGAAGTCTTCCTGCAACCGGGCCTGGCTTTCTGCCAGGCTGACTTGCAGCGCCCGCTGATCGGCACCGCTGGCCAGGCCTTGCCAGTAGGCGAGCTCGGCATCGCGCCACAGCACTTCAAAACGCATGCGGACTTCGTGAATGCGGTTGTACAGGGTTTCCAGCTTTGTCGCCTTGTCCACCACGTACTCGGGGCTGGTGACCTTGCCGCAATCGTGCAGCCAGGCCGCCACACGGAATTCGTAGCGCTCGGCCTCGCTCATGCTGAAGCTGGCATAGGGGCCGCTGTCGGCGGCTACTACCTGGTCCAGCAGCATCTGCGCCAACTGCGGCACCCGCTCGCAATGGCCACCGGTATAAGGGCTTTTGGCATCGATGGCGTCGGCCAGCAGCTTGATCATGGCATCCATCAGGCGTTGCTGGGCCTCGACCAGTTGGCGCGTCTCGATGGCCACAGCCACCACACCCGACAGCTCTTCGACAAACCGCCTGAACGGTTGGCCCAGCTGGTCACGCGCCTGCGCATCGTCCAGCTGCAGCACCAGGATACCCAACAACGCCTGGCCACGGTCATTCAGCACCACAGCCAGGCTGCGCTCGTGCAGGCCGAGGGCTTGGTTCACGGCAGCGGCCAGCGTGGGCCGGGCAGCTTCATCCACGGCCAGCTCGGCCGGGTATTGCTCACCTCGGCAAGAAGCGGCCAGGCGTAGCAGCGCGTGCTCGGCGTCAAACAGGTACACCACACCGGCATCGGCCCCGGCGGCCTGCACCAGGTGGGTGAGCACGCCATCGAGCATGTGCTGCAGGTCGCGCTCGCGGCTGAGTGCAAGGGTTATGGCCTGAAAGCTGCGGATGGTGCCAGACATGCGGCTCAGTACATGGCTCAGTTCGCGTACTTCGGACACCTGCGACTTCACCCCCACTTCACGGCTGAAGTCGAAGCCAGCCAGGCCTTGCACCTGCTCGGCCAGCAACTTCAGCGGGCGACCGATGCGCCGCCCAAGGACACCCCCGAGCACCAGCAGCACGGCCATCAGCGCAGCGGTCCAAAGCAACTGCTCGAACAACACCTTGCGCGCGCCGGCCAACAATTCATGGCCCGGCACGGCGATCAGTACCTGCAAGTCCTGCCCGGCCAGGTTGGTCAGCGGGATGCGCATGCCATACCAGGTCTGGCCTTCTACCTGATAAGGCTGTGCCCGGGTGCCTTGCTGCAGGTCAGCATAAAGGTGTTGCAGGCTTGCGACGCCCAGTTCGTCGACACGCGACAGGCGCACGCCCTGCCCTTCATGCACGATCACCCGCTGCAAGTCCGGGTAGGCCACCACACGGCCCTGGTCGTCGACAACAGCAATCTCGGTGCCGGGGGTAATGCGCAGGCCCTGGGTTTCGCTGGCCAGGTCATTGACCGAAACATCCATGCCGATCACCGCCCCGCCGTCAACGCTGCGCTGCGCCATGGTCAGGCCAATCTCGCGGGTGGTGAAGAACACATAGGGCGGAGTCAGCACGGTGACGGGCTGTGCACTGGCTTCGGCGAACCACGGGCGTGTGCGCGGGTCGTAGCGGTATTCAGGTTTGGCCTGAGCCTGCAACAGGTTCAACGCCCGGTCGTAGTAGCGCCACTCCCCTTGTACCGCCCCGCCCTCGCCCCGGCTGACACTCTGCACCAGAAACACCGTGCCCGGCGGTGCGGCGAAGCGCTGTAGCAGCTGTGGGTCACGCAGCCGGCGCACCAACAGGAAATCACCGTTGGTGGCGCCCATGTAGGCAGCACTGAGCATGCGGTTGGCATCCAGCGTCTCGACCAGCTGCGGCAGCCGTTCCAGGCGCTGTGCCTGGGTATGTGCAGCGGGGTTGTGGGCAAGCAGGCGGATGCTGCTTTGTGCCGGGTCGATCAGGCGCCGGGCGCGTTCGTCGATGGTCTTGCCAACCTGCTGGGCGGCATCGCCGGCGGCCGCTACCAAGGTCTGGCGAATGCCGCGATAGCCCTGCCAGGCCAGGGCGGCGCCGAGCAACAGCATGCCCAGCACGATGGCCAGCGCCACCAGCCATTGCAGCGAGATGCCACGCCCGGCTTTACCGGCAACACGGCCATTCGACACGCAGCCCATTCCAGGTACTCCATGTGTGGCACATTGCCTTGGCTGATATCCGGAGCAGTGTAGAGTGCGGGTGGGGTTTCTGCCGGGTTGGCGAAAAATAACGTGGGGTTGAGGTATCAGGTGCCTGCCGCAACATGGGCAGCGCCTGAACAGGCCTCTTTGCGGGCTCGCCCGCTCCCACAGGTACTGCACCGCTCTCAGGTGCAGTGCGATTCCTGTGGGAGCGGGCGTGCCCGCGAAGCAGGCGACGCGGTTAGTAATCAGAACTTCAGCCGCGCAACTGGTACCAGGTAGTCTTGAGCTGCGAATACTTGTCGAACGAATGCAGCGACAGATCGCGCCCGAACCCCGACTGCTTGCCCCCGCCAAACGGCACCGTCACATCCAGCGCATCGACCGTGTTCACCGACACGGTGCCGGCCTTCAACGCCTGCGCCACGCGGTGCACCTGGTTGAAGTCATCGCTCCACACCGAGGCCGCCAGGCCATAGAGGCTGTCGTTGGCCAGACGCACCGCTTCTTCTTCCGTGTCGAAGGCGCTGACTGCCAGCACCGGCCCGAACACTTCCTCCTGCGCCAGGCGCATGCGGCCATCGACGCCGGCAAAAATGGTCGGTTCGATGTAGTTGTTTGAACCCTCGATGGTCAGGCGCCGGCCGCCACACACCAACCGTGCACCCTCCTGCCCGGCACGCGCAATGGCGGCTTCGATGCGGCCGGTTTGCTCGGCATCGACAATGGCGCCCGCACGGCTCGCCGGGTCCAGCGGGTTACCCGGTAACCACTGGCGGGCTTTGGCTTGCAGGCGCTCGACAAATTCGTCATGGATGGAGCGCTGTACGTACAGCCGCGAGTTGGCCGAGCACACTTCGCCCTGGTTGAAGAAAATACCGAAGGCGGCCTTTTCCGCCGCCAGGTCCAGGTCCTGGCAGTTTTCGAACACCAGGTTGGGGCTTTTGCCGCCGCACTCCAGCCACACCTGCTTGAGGTTGGACTGCGCCGAGTACTGCATGAAGTACTTGCCCACCTGGGTGGAGCCGGTGAACACCAGGCAGTCCACATCCGGGTGCAGGCCCAGCGCCTGCCCGGCCTGCTCGCCCAGGCCCGGCACCACGTTCAGCACGCCTTCCGGCACACCGGCTTCCAGCGCCAGTTGGGCCAGGCGCAGGGCCGAGAACGGTGATTGTTCGGCGGGCTTGAGCACCACGCTGTTGCCGGCAGCCAGCGCCGGGGCCAGCTTCCAGGCGGCCATGTCGAGGGGGAAGTTCCATGGCACCACGGCCGCAACCACACCGAGTGCTTCGCGGGTGATGGTGGCCAGTGCATTCGGCGCAGTGGGCGCCACCTGGTCGTAGAGTTTGTCCAGCGCCTCGCCGTACCAGGCGAACACATGGGCCGAGCCCGGCACATCGATGTTATAGGCGTCCATCACCGGTTTGCCCATGTTCAACGAGTCCAACAGGGCCAGTTCTTCGCGATGGGCCATGATCAGCTCGGCCAGGCGCAGCAGCACTTTCTTGCGCTCGCCCGGGGCCATGCGCGGCCACGGGCCTTGTTCGAAGGCCCGGCGCGCGCTGGCCACCGCAAGGTCGACCTCGGCCTGGCCGCAGGCCGCGACCTGGGCCAGTACGCTGTTGGTGGCGGGGTTGATGGCGGCAAAGGTGGCGCCATCCTGTGCGTTGACGGGTGTGCCATTGATCAGCGCCTGGGATGGCAGGTACAGGTCCGAGGCGCGTTGTTGCCAGAATTCGAGGGTGTACATTTGTACTCCAGGCGACCGCCATCGCGGGCGCTGTTGTTTGTAGGAGCGAGCTTGCTCGCGAATCAGGCGACCCGGTGGATGGCACCGGCTTTGCCGGTGTTCGCGGGCAAGCCCGCTCCTACAGGGGCTGCGGTGCGCTAGCAGATGTTTAGAGTTTGCCGACCAAGCGGGCGGTCCGGTCCACGGCAATGCGGGTTTTCTCCACCAGCTCATCCAGCTCGCTGTGGTTGGCGATCAAGGCCGGTGCCATGATCATCCGGCCCAGGGTCGAGCGAATGATTACCCCTTCCTCGAAACCAAAGGTGCGGCATTGCCAGGCCAGGTCGTTCTCGTTGGCAAAGCGTTTGCGGGTCGGCTTGTGCTCGGCAAACTGCAACGCCGCCACCAACCCGGCGCCCTGCACCTGGCCGATCAATGGGTGGTCGGCAAACACCTCGCGCAGGATGCGCTGCAGGTACGGCCCGGTGTCATCCTTCACCTGGGTGACGATGCCTTCGTCGCGCAGTGCCTTCAGGTTGGCAATGGCCACCGCCGCCGCCACCGGGTGGCCGGAATAGGTCAGGCCGTGGGCAAACACCCCACCGCGCTCAACCAGCGCCTCGGCAATGCGCTTGCTCAGCACCAGGCCACCCATGGGCACGTAGCCACTGGTCAGGCCCTTGGCAATCGACAGGGTGTCGGGCTCGAAGCCGAAGTATTCATGGGCAAACCACTCGCCGGTGCGGCCAAAGCCACCAATCACTTCATCAGCGCACAGCAGCACGTCGTATTGGCGGCAAATGCGCTGGATTTCCGGCCAGTAGCTTTCCGGCGGGAAGATCATGCCGCCTGCGCCCTGGAACGGCTCGGCGATGAAGCCGGCAACATTCTCGGCGCCCAGTTCGAGGATTTTTTCCTCCAGCTGCAAGGCGCAGCGGCGGCCGAATTCGGCCAGGGTCAGCTCGCCACCCTCGGCGTACCAGTACGGCTCATCGATGTGTGCAACATCCGGGATCAGCCCGCCCATTTCGTGCATGAACTTCATGCCGCCCAGCGCCGTGGCCGCCAAGGTCGAGCCGTGGTAACCGTTCCAGCGGCCGATCATGACCTTCTTGTTCGGTTGGCCGACTACCTGCCAATAGCGGCGTACGGTACGGATCAACACTTCGTTGGCTTCAGAGCCAGAGTTGGTATAGATCGCATGGCTGTAGTGCCCGGGCAGCAGGCTGAACAGCAGCTCGGACAGCTCAATCACCGCCGGGTGGGTGGTGTGGAAAAACATGTTGTAGTAGGCCAGCTGGTCCATCTGCGTGGCGGCGGCGACAGTCAGGTCGCGGCGCCCGTAGCCCAGCTGGGTGCACCACAGGCCAGACATGCCATCCAGGTAGCGCTTGCCCTCGCTGTCCCACAGGTGCAGGCGTTCGCCACCGACGATCACCCGCGGCCCTTCGGCATTCAGCGCCTTCTGGTCGAGGAAGGCATGGATATGGTGCGCGGCATCGGAGGCCTGGTAGTCGCGGGTCTGGCGTTGCGGGGCGAAAGGCGCATTCATTGTTGGTTTTCCTTTGCGGTGGGGGTGCAGGGTGGCTGGCGCTCAGCGCAGCTTGCCCATGTAGCTTTCCAGCGGGTCCTTGCCCAGCACGCCCTGGGCATTGGCCAGCGCGTCGATGAACAGGGAAAACAGCCGGACTGGGTGCCAATGTCGAGCTTGGCGTAGACGTTCTTGCGGTGCGACTTGATGGTGTCTTCCGACACCCCCAGGCGCTCGGCCAGCGACTTGGTCGAGTGGCCACGCAGGATCAGCTGGGCGATGCGGCATTCACGCTCGGTCAGCAGCGAGCTGCCGAAGTTGTTCAGCGCGGCGTGGATGCGTTGTTCGAGGATGTTCTCGAAGCGCCCGGCGCGGCTGTCCAGCCCGGCGAAGTGCTTGCTCAGCACCGCCAGCACCCAGGGCGTGATGCGCCCATACAGCTCGCGGGTTTGCGCATCCAGCTTGTCGGTGAACGCCAGCGACACCGCCAGGCTCTGCCCCGGCGCAACCTGCAGGATGTAGTTGAGCTCATCCTCCAGGTGCGAGTGCCGGTAGAACGACTGGTAGTACTCGCTGACCTCGAAATGGTCGGGTGCCACTTCGAACAACCCGTAGCAACCCGACTCGACCTGCTCCACACAGGCGCCGTAGAACGGGTCGAGCAGATAGAAGCCAGACAAGTAGCGGCTGACATTGCCCTCAGGCTGCCAGGGCGCCTTGTCGTCCTGCTCGAACAGCGCACAAGGCATGCCGTCGTGCGGGTACAAGTACACCGTGGTTGCCTGGATCGGCCGGACCACGCCAAGTGCGGCAAACAGGTTGGCGGCAAAGCCCGGCCGGCCGATTGCCTCGGTGACCTTGGCCTGGTGCTCGAACCACTGTTCTGAAAGCAATTGATTAGTCACTGTGGGCCTGCCGTTTCTATTCAGTGGCACCGCCGCCAGTGCGGTGCGTTGTTGACCAGATACTCCCACGCCGCTGCAGACGCCGAAATCACCCTTTGGGGTGAGCCGGGCAAGGGCTGTACCCGCTCACCCCAAAGGGTGATTCCGGGTACCTGCAGGGTGTGGGAGCATCAACCCGCCCCAGCGCTGCGAGCCTTCCGCTCGACCTCCTTGCACTTCACCCACCGGTAGCGAGCCTGCTCGCGTACTGCGGTGTGCTGCATCCCTTTCCAGGAGTTAGCAATGCATACAACAACAAGTACAGCCCATAGCCCCTCCCATAGCACCGCCCCGCATGCATCCACGCAACCCAGCGCCAGCACCGGCCGCTTCCGCAAGTCCATGGGGCTGACCGCCCTGGTACTGTTCGGCCTGGCCTACATGGTGCCCCTGGCCGTATTCACCACTTACGGGCTGGTCACCCAGATGACCAAAGGGCACCTGCCCACCGCCTACCTGCTCACCCTCGCCGCCATGCTGCTGACCGCCTACAGCTACGGCCGCATGGTCCAGGCCCACCCTTACTCCGGCTCGGTCTACACCTACACGCGCAAGGCCTTCGGCAGCCACATCGGCTTTATTACTGGCTGGACACTGCTGCTCGACTACATCTTCCTGCCGCTACTCAGCTACCTGCTGATCGGCATCTACATGTCGGAATACTTCCCGGCCATCCATGCCTGGGTGTGGGTGGCAGGCTCCATTGCCCTGGTCACCTTCCTCAACCTGATCGGCATCGAGTCCATCACCCGGGTCAACTGGATCCTGGTGGTGGTGCAGTTGGTGTTCATCATCGTCTTCGTCGCCCTGTCCGTTCTCAAGCTCAGCGGCCAGGCGGAGCCGGTGTCGCTGCTGGCCCCCTTCCACCACGAAGGCTTCAGCGTGCCGCTGATCATGACCGGCGCCGCTGTGCTGTGCTTGTCCTTCCTGGGGTTCGATGCTGTCTCGACCATGGCCGAAGAAACAACCAACCCGACCTACCGCATTCCGGTGGCGATCCTGGCGGTGTCGCTGATCGGCGGCCTGCTGTTTTTGGTGGTGTCGTATTGCGCGCAGATGGTGTTCCCCGACTGGGGCAGCTTCGCCGACCCGGATTCGGCCTCCGTGGATGTGATGCGCCGAGTCGGCGGCGAACTGCTGGTAACGGCCTTTACTGCCACCTACGTGGCCGGCTGCTTCGCCTCGGCCATGGTGTCCCAGGCCAGCGTGTCGCGCGTGCTGTTCGCCATGGGCCGCGACGGTGCATTGCCGCGGGCCTTCGGCCAGCTGGTGACGAAAAAACGCGTGCCGGCCACTGCCATCCTGGTGGTCAGCCTGCTGTCGCTGATCGCCCTGGTGATCACCCTCGATACCGTGGCCAACATGATCAGCTTCGGCGCGCTGTTCGCCTTTTCGGCGGTGAACCTGGCGGTGGTCAAGCACTACCTGGTCGACCAAAAGCCGCGCGGTGGCCGCAACTACCTGCTGTACGGCGCCATTCCCGGCCTGGGCTTTCTCAGCACGCTGTGGCTGTGGAGCAGCCTGACCAGCTTGTCGTTCACCATCGGCCTGTGCTGGATGGGCATGGGCCTGGTGGTGCTGACGGGGCTGACCCGGGCGTTTCGGGTGAAACTGCCGGAATTGCAGATGGCGGAGTGACGCTAAAACCTGGGTGATAACTGGTCGTTATCACCCGATCCGCATTAATCATTATTCAGCCCACCGTTAGCCCCCTACAGTCCCAGCGCAACGACTGCCATTGCCAACGGGAAACGAAATGTCCATCGAACATCGCCTGAACCATATCGCCGGCCAACTCAGCGGCAACGGTGACGTACTGCTGAACAGCGTCGACGCCCACACCGGCGAGCCACTGCCCTACGCCTTCCACCAGGCGACCGGCGACGAAGTAGAGGCCGCCGTCCAGGCCGCCGAGGCCGCCTACCCGGCCTACCGCAGCACCAGCCCTGCCCAACGCGCCGCCTTCCTCGATGCCATCGCCAACGAACTGGACGCACTGGGTGATGGCTTCATCCAGCATGTGATGCGCGAAACCGCACTGCCCGAAGCCCGCATCCGTGGCGAACGCAGCCGTACCAGCAACCAGTTGCGCCTGTTTGCCGAAGTGGTACGCCGTGGCGACTTCTATGCCGCCCGCATCGACCGTGCCCTGCCCCAGCGTACCCCGCTGCCGCGCCCGGACCTGCGCCAGTACCGCATCGGCGTGGGCCCGGTGGCCGTGTTCGGCGCCAGCAACTTCCCGCTGGCCTTCTCCACCGCTGGCGGCGACACCGCCTCGGCGCTGGCGGCTGGTTGCCCGGTGGTGTTCAAGGCGCACAGCGGGCACATGCTTACTGCCGCCCATGTGGCTGCTGCCATCGACCGCGCGGTGGCCAGCAGCGGCATGCCGGCAGGCGTGTTCAACCTGATCTACGGTGCCGGTGTGGGCGAAGCGCTGGTCAAGCACCCGGCCATCCAGGCGGTCGGTTTTACCGGCTCGCTGCGCGGTGGCCGCGCCCTGTGCGACATGGCAGCGGCACGCCCGCAGCCGATCCCGGTGTTTGCAGAAATGAGCAGCATCAACCCGGTGATCGTCCTGCCCAAGGCACTGCAGGCCCGTGGCGAGCAGGTTGCCAGCGAACTGGCCGCCTCGGTGGTGCTGGGTTGCGGGCAGTTCTGCACCAACCCGGGCCTGGTGGTGGGCATTCAGTCGCCGCAATTCGGGCTTTTTGTGCAAACACTGGTAGCACGCATGGCTGACCAAGGCCCGCAGACCATGCTCAACGCTGGCACCCTGCGCAGCTACCAGAACGGTGTGCAGCACCTGCTGGCGCACCCGGGTATCCAGCACCTGGCCGGGCAGCTACAAACTGGCAACCAGGCCCAGCCGCAGCTGTTCAAGGCAGACGTAAGCCTGCTGCTGAACGGCGACCCGCTGCTGCAGGAAGAAGTGTTCGGCCCTACCACCGTGGTGGTGGAAGTGGCCGATGCCGAGCAACTGGCCGAAGCGCTGCGCCACCTGCAAGGCCAGCTGACGGCCACCCTGATTGCCGAGCCTGACGACCTGCACGCCTTTGCCGCGCTGGTGCCGTTGCTGGAGCGCAAGGCCGGGCGCCTGCTGCTCAACGGCTACCCGACCGGTGTGGAAGTTTCGGATGCAATGGTGCATGGCGGGCCCTACCCGGCCACCTCCGACGCACGCGGTACATCGGTCGGAACCCTGGCCATCGACCGCTTCCTGCGGCCAGTATGCTTCCAGAACTACCCGGATGCGCTGCTGCCGGATGCGTTGAAAAACGATAACCCGTTGGGCATTGCGCGGTTGCTTGACGGTGTGAGCAGTCGCGAGGCGGTGTGATCATCCATTGATGTAGCCCGTGCCGGCCTCTTCGCGGGCTTGCCCGCGAAGAGGCCGGCACGGGCTTAACAGGCCTGTATACAATCAGCAAAAACCTTGATTACAATGCCCTGCGCCTATGACATCGGTAATCGCCGATGCGTATTGCGGCAGGCTTACGCCATGTCATCTACAACCCCTGCAAAAACGCTACTCGTCAAAAACGCTGCTCTTCTGGTCACCATGGACGGCCAACGCCGCGAGATCAAGAACGGCGGCCTGTTCATCGAAGACAACCTGATCAAACAGGTCGGCCCCAGCGATACCCTGCCACAACAGGCCGATGTCATCCTCGACATGGCCGGCAAAGTGGTCATCCCTGGCCTGGTCAACACCCACCACCACATGTACCAGAGCCTCACCCGCGTGGTGCCGGCAGCCCAGGATGGCGAGCTGTTCAACTGGCTGACCAACCTGTACCCGATCTGGGCACGCCTGACCCCCGAGATGATCGCGGTGTCGACCCAGACCGCCATGGCCGAACTGATCCTGTCCGGCTGCACCACCTCCAGCGACCACCTGTACATCTACCCCAACGGCTGCAAACTCGACGACAGCATCCACGCTGCCGCCGAGATCGGCATGCGCTTCCACGCCGCGCGCGGCAGCATGAGCGTGGGCCAAAGCCAGGGCGGCCTGCCGCCTGACTCGGTGGTGGAAAAGGAAGCTGACATCCTCAAGGAGTCCCAGCGCCTGATCGAGGATTACCACGATGCCAGCCACGGCTCGATGCGCCGCATCGTGGTAGCCCCGTGCTCGCCGTTCTCGGTTAGCCGCGACCTGATGCGCGAAGCCGCCGTGCTGGCGCGCCAGTACGGGGTGTCGTTGCACACCCACCTGGCCGAGAACGTCAACGACATCGCCTACAGCCGCGAAAAGTTCGGCATGACCCCTGCCGAGTATGCCGAAGACCTCGGCTGGGTCGGCCACGATGTATGGCATGCCCACTGTGTACAGCTCGACCAGCACGGCATTGAGCTGTTCGCCCGCACCGGCACCGGTGTCGCCCACTGCCCTTGCTCGAACATGCGCCTGGCCTCGGGCATTGCCCCGATACGCAAGATGCGCGACCACGGCGTACCGGTGGGGCTGGGGGTCGATGGCTCTGCCTCCAACGACGGCGCCAGCATGATCGGTGAGGTGCGCCAGGCCCTGCTGCTGCAGCGGGTAGGCTTCGGCCCCGACGCCATGACCGCCCGCGAAGCACTGGAAATCGCCACCCTCGGCGGCGCCAAGGTGCTCAACCGCAATGACATCGGCGCCCTGGCCCCGGGCATGGTCGCCGACTTCGTCGCCTTCGACCTCGGCCATGTGGCCTATGCCGGTGGCCACCACGACCCGCTGGCGGCACTGGTGTTCTGCACCCCGACCCAGGTGCACACCAGCGTGATCAACGGCCGCGTCGTGGTGAAAGACGGCCAGCTGGCCACCGTCGACCTGCCACGCGTGCTGGAGCGCCACAACCAGCTGGCACACCAGCTGGTCAGCGGCAACTGATCTACACGGCTGCTGCGCAGCCCATCGCTGGCAAGCCAGTTCCCACAAATACTGCACGTGCCTTGAGCCCGATGCGGTCAAAGTGGGGCTGGCTTGCCGGCGATGGGCCGCAACGCGGCCCGCTTTTAGCTGTTCATCATTCAACGAATGCGACTGAGACCGTGCTGTTAGACGCATAAAATAAAAAAGCGAGCTACTCACCATGACTTCTCCCGCTTCACCTCGTCCAGAAGACGAGAACCTCGGCGTGGGCGCCAACCTGGCTTATGGCCTGCAACACGTACTGACCATGTATGGCGGCATGATCGCCGTACCGCTGATCATCGGCCAGGCCGCAGGCCTCAGCGCTGGCGATGTCGGCCTGCTGATTGCCGCCTCATTGTTCGCCGGTGGCCTGGCAACGTTGCTGCAGACCTTGGGCATCCCCTTCTTCGGCTGCCAACTGCCGCTGGTGCAAGGCGTGTCCTTCGCCAGCGTCGCCACCATGGTTGCGATCATCGGCAATGACGGCACCGGCGGCATGCAGGTGGTGTTCGGCGCGGTGATCGTGTCATCGTTGGTCGGCTTGCTGATCACCCCGCTGTTCTCGCGCATCATCAAGTACTT
This sequence comes from Pseudomonas sp. MM223, assembly GCA_947090765.1. Classification (NCBI taxonomy): domain Bacteria; kingdom Pseudomonadati; phylum Pseudomonadota; class Gammaproteobacteria; order Pseudomonadales; family Pseudomonadaceae; genus Pseudomonas; species Pseudomonas sp. MM223. The sequence continues at coordinate 4,033,217 of OX352322.1, forward strand.
CCCGCCCCTGGTGACGGGCATCGTCATCACCACCATCGGCCTGACCCTGATGCCGGTTACCGCGCGCTGGGCCATGGGTGGCAACAGCCAGGCCGCCGACTTCGGCAGCCCGGCCAACATAGGCCTGGCGGCATTTACCCTGGCCTCGGTACTGCTGCTGAGCAAGTTGGGCAGTGCCAGCCTGTCGCGCCTGTCGATCTTGCTGGCAATCGTGATTGGCACGCTGGCAGCGATGGCCACCGGCATGGCCGATTTCTCCCAGGCGCTGCAAGGGCCATGGGTGGCCATGCCCGAGGTGCTGCACTTCGGCGCGCCGCAGTTTCAGGTGGCGGCGATCCTGTCGATGCTTATCGTCATTGTGGTGACCATGGTCGAAACGTCGGCAGATATCCTGGCCGTGGGTGAAATCATCGGCACCCCGGTGGACTCCAAGCGCCTGGGCAATGGCCTGCGTGCCGACATGATCTCCAGCGCGCTGGCGCCGTTGTTCGGCTCGTTCACGCAAAGTGCTTTCGCGCAGAACGTCGGCCTGGTCGCCGTCACCGGGGTAAAGAGCCGCTACGTGGTGGCCAGCGCCGGGCTGATCCTGGTCACGCTGGGGCTGCTACCGGTGATGGGCAGGCTGGTCGCCGCGGTGCCTACCGCCGTGCTCGGCGGTGCCGGGCTGGTGCTGTTCGGCACGGTCGCGGCCAGCGGCATCCGCACCCTGGCCCAGGTGGACTACCGCAACAATATGAACCTGATCATTGTTGCCACCTCGATCGGCTTTGGCATGATCCCGATTGCTGCACCGGGCTTCTATCACCACTTCCCGACCTGGTTCGAGACCATTTTCCACTCCGGCATCGAGCTCGGCGGCGATCATGGCGATTTTGCTCAACCTGCTGTTCAACCACCTGCGCGCCGGCAACTCCGACCAGCAGTCGGTGTTCGTCGCCGCCAGCGAGCGCACCCTGCGCTACCGGGATATTGCCGGGTTGAATGAGGGGGATGTGTTCCGTGACGGCAAGCTGTATGACCGGGATGGTAACGAGGTGCCGATCATGGAGGCTGATGAGGGGCATTTGAAACCGGCCAAGACGCCAGTGGCGCACATGCACTGACCCTGCATCTTTAATGCCTTGCGCGGTCCCCTGTAGGAGCGGCCTTGTGTCGCGATCGGGCTGCGCAGCAGCCCCGGCAATTGCTGCGTTGACGCTGGAATCCGGGGGCTGCTGCGCAGCCCGATCGCGACACAAGGCCGCTCCTACAGGGACCGCGTCAGCGGGGCGGTTACTGCTGCTGGCGAGTAGCGCACACCACGATTTCGCGGATGCACACCGACTGCGGCTGGCCATAAGCAAAACCGATGGTCTCGGCAATGGTTTCGGCGGTGAGCACCCCGCCCATCTCCTGCTTCCAGTCGTTGTACCCCGCCTTGATGGCGTCATCGGTCGTGTGGCTGAGCAGTTCGGTATCTACCGCCCCCGGCTCGATGGTGATCACCCGCACGTTGCTCGGCGCCAGCTCTTCTCGCAGGTTTTCCGACAGGCCGGTTACGGCGAACTTGGTGCCAACGTAGGCGACATGGTTGGGGAAGGCCTTGCGCCCGGCCACGGAACTGACGTTGATGATGGTGCCGCGCTTGCGCTCGACCATGCCGCTGGCCACCGCATGGATGCCGTTTAGCAGCCCACGCACGTTGACGTCAAGCATGCGGTCCCACTGCTCCGGGTCCTGGGTGGCGATACTGCCCAACAGCATCACGCCAGCATTGTTGATGATCGCGTCTACCGGACCAAACTGCGCTTCGGCCTCGGCGACAGCTGCCAGTACGGCAGCGCGGTCAGTGATATCGACCGCCAGTGCCAGAGTATTCGGCAACTGCAGTTGTTGCATCGGCGCCAGGCGACGGGACAGCAGCAACAGCGCGTGGCCACGGCTGGACAGCAACTTGGCGGTGGCCAGGCCGATGCCGGAACTGGCACCGGTAATGACTACCAAGGGTTTGTGGGTGTTGGTCATGGTCACCATCCTGTTATCCGATTTGCCTATGGGTAAGAAGTAGAGCGAGTATAGAAGCTGGTTTTTCTTGCGAAAAACGGGAAATTCTTTTCGCAGCCATCGGCATAACTTATGGGTAACCCATGGACTATCGCCAGCTTCGCGCTTTCATCGCCGTGTTCGAAGAGCGCAACATCACCGCCGCCGCGCGTTCGATACACCTTAGCCAACCGGCGCTTTCCGGCAGTATCCGGGCACTGGAGCAGGCCTTGGGCACCACGCTGTTCGTGCGCCAGGCCCGCGGCGTCGAGGTGACTGAAGATGCCCGTGCGCTTTACCCCGAAGCGCAGCGCATGGTCGCCGACGCCAATCGCCTGCTCGGCCGTTTCAAGGGTGATCGTGAGCGTGTGCCGTTGCAGATCGGCGTGGAGCAGGATGTGAGCGCGGCGGTACTGGGCAAGGTGGTGCTGGCAGCGGCTGCCCTCCAGCCCCCGGTGCGCCTGCAACTGGCGACCGGCTGCATGGGCGCGGTGCGGCTCGCCAGCGAAGAACTGCGCTGTGAGGATGAGTTGTTTTTACCGCTGCACAGCGACCCGTTCGTGCTGGTGACGGCACAGCAGGCAACAACCGAAGCCCGCTGGATCAGTTGCCCGGCACAGCCCAGCCACCAGCGCCTGCAACCTTTCTACAGCGGTACTCTGGTGGCAGAAGCAGACACCTTTGCCCTGGCCCTGGAGCTGGTTGCCGCGGGCCTGGGTGCCGCGATCGTGCCTGAGTCGCTGGCCACCGAGCACCGCGGCGTGCGCATCGAGCCCATGCCGCAACTCGACCTTCGCAGGCGTATCGGCCTGTGCTACTCGGCCCAGGCACTGGCGCTTGATGGCGTCGTCAAGCTACGCGATACCTTGCAGCGTTGAATTGCCTGTACCGGCCCTATCGCCGGCAAGCCAGCTCCCACAGGAATGCATCACTCCCGAGACCAGCACCAGACCTGTGGGAGCTGGCTTGCCGGCGATAGGGTGCGAAGCAGGCCCGTGGTTTCAGGTGCGCAGCACTTGTTCCCCGGCGTTGCTTGGCAAGCGCATGGCATCCGCCAACGCCACGCAGGCAATCAACGCAACGCCAATCAACGCCCAGTGGAAGTCGCTGACTGTCATCTCGCCTTCACCGCCCCGCACCATCATCGCCACGCGCAACAGCAGTGCTACCACCGCTACTCCCAACGCCATCGCCAGCTGGAAGCACATGCTGAACAGCGTCGATGCCTCGCCCATCTGCTGCTTGGGCACTTCGGCAAAGCCGACAGCGTTGTACGTGGTGAACTGCATCGAACGCGAAAGCCCGCCCACGAACAGCACCACGGCCATCCAGTACCACGGCATGCCTTGCTGCAAGCCCAGGCAGGCCAGAATGCAGCCAACGCCGATCAACCCATTGACCAGCAACACGCGACGGAAACCATAGCGGCGCAGCAACCGGGTGGTAAACGGTTTCATCGCCAGGTTGCCGGCGAAAATGGCCAGTACCAGCAACCCTGCATCCACCGGTGACAAGCCGAAACCAATCTGCAACAGCAACGGGATCAGGAACGGCAAGGCGCTGATCGACAGGCGGAACAAGGTACCGCCAACGATGCTGACCCTGAACGTGGGGATAGACAGGGTATCCAGTGGCAATAGCGGCGCAGCATGGCGCCGGCAATGGCGAATTGCCAACCAGGTCAGCAACCCACCCAGAGCTACCAGCGCAAGCCCGGCCCCCAAGGTAGCACCCGCCAGTGAGCCAAGCATTTCCAGGCCGATCAGCCACGTCGCACAAGCCGATGCGAGGAAAACGAAACCCAGCGTATCAAAGCGGCGCTTTTCGTCTGACCGAGCATTCGGAATCAGCACCCAGGCCGCCGCAATGGCCAGCAACCCAAGGGGGATGTTCAGGTAGAAAATCCAGGGCCACGACCAATGCGTGACGATCAGGCCACCGAGCGGCGGGCCCAGTACTGGCGCGACCAGGCCGGGCCAGGTGATCACTGCGAGCATTTTCACCAGGTCCTTCTTTTCGGTCGTGCGCAGCACCACCAGCCGGCCCACCGGTACCATCAGGGCACCGCCAATGCCCTGAAGCACCCGGGCGGCGACGAAGGTTTCCAGGGTCGGGGCCATGCCGCACAGCAGCGAAGCCACGGTAAACAGGCCAATGGCGCCGGCAAATACCTGCCGCGGGCCGAAACGGTCGGCCACCCAGCCACTGAGCGGAATGAACACCGCAACTGCCAGCAGGTAGGCACTGATGCCGATGTTCAGGCTGACCGCGCTTTCACCGAAGTCACTGGCCATTTGCGGCAGTGCCGTGGCAATCACGGTGGCGTCGAGGTTTTCCATGAAGAAGGTGATAGCCACCAGCAGGGCGATGCAGGTGGCTTGGCGGGAGGTATTGGTTACTGCTGGGCTGGCCACAGCTTCAGGTCCTTCTGATGGGTGGATGGGGCTCAAGCAAACCGTGCCCTTACAGGCCCATGACCATCTCGTGCCAGGCCATGCCGCCGTGATCCGACGGCGACGGTTTCACGTACTGGTACCCCATCTTCTGGTACAGCGCCACATGCTGTTGCTTGCACATGAGGTGAATGGTCTGCTTGCCCGCTGCCTTCATGCGGGCGATAAATTCGTCCATCAAGCGCTTGGCGTAACCTTTGCCCTGGTGCGCAGGGTCCACCACCACCGACATGATCACCACGTTCGGTGCTGCCGGGTCATGGCCGACCAGTTCCTTGAAGTCTTCATCCGACATGACCACTTCGTGGGCACAACCGCTATTGATGAAGCCGACGATCTCACCCGCCTGTTCCAGGATCAGGAAACCTTGCGGGTACTGCGCGATGCGGGTGCGGATTTTCTCCAGCGTGGCTGCTTCATCCCCTTCATAGGCGCCGATTTCAATGGCGTAGCAGCGCTCGGCGTCTGCAACTGTGGGCGTGCGGAACTGTGGGGTACTCATGGCTGGCTCCTTGGAATCGTGAAAGCACCCGCCATGTTAAATCAGTCGAAGGCCAGCCCGCTCCCGCAAGGGCGCTGGCTGGCCTTTTTTTTAGCCTACCGATTTCAACGGCACCCGCCCGCTCAAGCGCTCCAGCATGGTCGCGCAGTACCAGTCATCGAACTGGCACACGCCATTCTCGGCATTCTCCGAGAACGGCCCCGGCTCGTAAGCGGGTGACGACACCCCCGCATGCGTGCCTTCCACCAGCCGGCGGTCCTGGTCATTGGTCGCCAGCCACACCTTGGTCAAGCGATCAAGGTCGTAGTCCACCCCTTCCACCGCCGACTCAGGCACCAGCCACTTGGTGGTCACCAGCGTTTCCCCGGGGCCGATCGGCAACACCCGGAAGCTGAGCGCGTGGTCGCCCAGGAAGTGGTTCCAGGTAGAGGGATAGTTGAAGTACAGCAACGCGCCAATATCCGCTTCGCCACTTTTGTCCAGCCGCCCGTTGACGGCGGGCTTGCCGTCCATGGTGTAGCTGACGGCGCCGGCCGAGAGCGGGATGCGGGTCATGCGGAAGCGCCCCAGCGGGTCCATGACCAGGCGGCTGGGCATGCCGGCCGTCTCGCAGCGGGCCCAGTGAGCCACCAGTTCCGGGTCGTCATCACCGCCCACACCGGCTACAGACAGGTTCTCTACAAACGAGTTGAGCAGCTCTGGGTGGGTGCCGTCGCAGTGGTAGCACTCACGGTTGTTCTCGAATACCAGCTTCCAGTTACCCTTTTCGATCAAGTTGGACTCGAAGGCAACCTTGCAGTTTTCCAGGCCATGCGGGGCAATGAACGGGCTGACCGCAGCGCGGAAGCTGCTGAAGTCCGGCGCCTGCTGCGCGACGCACACATAGATGTAAGTGTGGACGACTTGCACATGCACCGGCTTGAGGTTGTATTGCGCCTTGTCGAAGTCCGCCCCCATGTTGCCGGCGTAGATCAGGTTGCAGTCCAGTTCGAATGTCCACTTGTGGTACGGGCAAACCAGCTTGGCCACTTTACCACTGGCGTGTTCGCACACTTTGGCACCACGGTGGCGGCAAGCATTGTGGAATGCGCGCACTTCGCCATCCTTGCCACGCACCACCGCTACCGGGTAGTCGCCAATCTGCAGGGTGAAATACTGGCCGGCTTTGGGAATTTCGAACGTATGGCCGGCGAAGACCCAATCCTTGTGCCAAATCTGTTCCAGGTCCTGACGGTATACGTCAGCATCCAGGTACAACTCACGGGGCAATACATGCCGCGGTTTACGTTGTTTGATCAGGCCCATGACGGTTTCATTGCTATTCATTATTATCCTCCGGTCACCCACGGTTCATGACCTTGGGTGACATTGACCGAACCCTTATTGTATTGGCTTACCTTCTGCAACTTCCCGGTAAGTTAAATCACACCCTTGCGCACTTCAAACGACATTTTTGACGCCAAACTCATCCTGTAAAATCATGCATCACCGTGCCGTTTCAATCTTTCCATCGGGCAAACTTTGAAAGTACCCAATCGCGTACCCGCACGCAGGCATCATCACCGCTGCCTTCCCGGCAGGCCAGGTAATGCAGGCTGTTGCGCAGCGTCACTTGGTCGCGCACCGGCCGGACCAACCGGCCCTGCTCGAGCAAACCTGCTACCAACTGGTTCCAGCCCAGTGCAATACCTTGGTCGGCCAGTACCATGTTGATGATCAGGTGGTAGTCATTGGCGTGGAACAGTGGCGGGCTATCGGCGCCACGCTCATCGATATCCACGTTGTGCAGTGCCAACCACACGCTCCAGTCCACATGTTCGGCCACACCGGCCCGGCCATAGGGGCTCAAGTCCAGCAACGCGCCGTTGCGTAGGCCCTCCAGTGTTCCGATCTCCGGGTGCTGGCGCAGGTATTCAGGGGTGCACACCGGGTAAATGACGTCATGGCACAGCGGGTAGAGCGTGTAGGCCTCACCCACACTGGCAAACTTGGAGATGATCACATCCGGTTCCACGCCGGGCTCACGCGTTTGAAAATTTTGCGTGGTGATCAGGTTAAGTTCGATATCCGGGTGGTTGGCACGAAACTCATTGATGTGCTGCGACAACCAGAATGCGGAAAACGCCGGGGAGCAACAAATGGTCAGTACGTGCTTTGCCTGGGGGGTATGGCGAATACGTTCCGCCGCCTGGGCGATATTCACGAACGACAACTGCGACGCTTCGAAAAACACCGAACCGGCAGGCGTCAGCGCAACGGTGCGGCCCACGCGTTCGAACAACCGGGCACTCAGGTAGGTTTCCAGTTCGCGCACCTGGCGGCTGGTGGCCGCCTGCGACACGCACAAGGCTTCTGCAGCCCGGGTAAAGCTCTGGTACTTGGCGGCGGCAACAAAGGCTTTAACAGCACGCAACGATGGCATGCGAAGTAACAAGGTATCGGGGTCAACTTGCCGCTGCGACATCCTGGTGTGTTCTCCTCATTCCGCGTACAAGACAATTGAATCGTACACAGCCACCGCAAAAACACAGCCGCACTTAAATTACTTTACGCATAACTTTTGGTTATGCGAGACATTGCGCACTTCACCAATAACACCGGGTTATCGGAGAAACCGTACAAATGTCGTTGGACTTTATAACGGGCCCACCCCTACATTAGTCGCCGACCTGTATGCCAAAGCCGCCGTACAAAGTGGCTTTAACATGATTAGTCTGCCGCACCACCGGTGTCGGCGCCTGGGTGAACCATGACAATAACGACAAGAGCATTCAGCCACACCTTTAAAGAGCGCAACCTGGGCTCCATCGCGCATGCGGTTGCGCGCCCTGCCCCCTCGCGGGTCGGCTTTCTGCTGCTGGAAAACTTCTCCCTGCCCAGTTTCACCCAGGCCCTGGATGTGCTGGTTACCGCCAACCTGATTGCGCCTGGTTCGATTCGGGTGCACACGTTCAGCCATAACCACAACGAAGTAATGAGCGACCTGGCCATCCCCATCCGGCCAGACACGCCACTGACCGATGTACGCCTGTGCGACCTCGACATCATGGTGGTCTGCGGTGGCCTGCGCGCCGCCCGTACGGTACCCGGCTGGCTGACCGCGCTGCTGAAACGGCTGGCCCGGTTCCCCGTGGTGCTCGGCGGCTTGTGGAACGGCGCCTGGTACCTGGGCAGTGCCGGCCTGCTCGATGGCTACCGCTGCGCCATCCACCCGGAACAGCGCATTGCCTTGGCCGAGCGCGTGCCACACGCCATGGTCACCCACGAAGCCCTGGTGCTTGACCGTGACCGGCTCACCGCAGCCTCACCGGCTGGCGCTTTCGAAATGATGCTGCAGTGGCTGAATATCGGTTGCAATCAAGCGCTGGCCGATGCGGTTCTGGACACGCTGGACCATGATCAAAGCAAGTTCCGCAGCGTTCAGAAACCCCTGCAACCCAAGGTCAGCCGGCCGCTGCGCGAAATCATCAAGCTGATGGAGGCCAACCTGGAAGAGCCACTGTCGCCCGGGCAACTGTGCCACGCCGTCGGCTTGTCCGTGCGCCAGGTACAGCGGCTGTTCAAGGATCAACTGGATACCACGCCACAGAAGTACTACTTCCAGCTGCGCATTACCGAAGCACGGCGCCTGATCCAGAACTCCAACGCTTCAATCTTCGAAGTATCCATTGCCTGCGGCTTTGTATCGTGCACCCACTTCAGCAGGTCCTACAGTGCGTTCTTCGGCCACCCGCCTTCCAAAGAAGTGCGCTATGAGATGTGAAATACAAGAAACACAAAAGGAAGGTTTCTGAACACGCCGTTGTCGGCACCGACAATAAAAATAATTGTACAGCCATCGATCACTGAATTTTCGAGATGGCTTCACGGCTCCGTGTTGGGCGCCGCGCTGCCCCTTTACTCGAAAACGCATATCGGGAGACAAGCATGACCAGTCCTACACGCTCAATCGAAGATGTACCGCTCAGCAGGTTCCACAAGCTTCTCACGTTACGCTCTGGCGGCGGCTCATTCGTAGATGGCTATGTGCTAAGTATCATCGGCGTCGCCCTGGCGCACATCAGCACCGCATTGTCATTGAACAGTTTCTGGGAAGGCCTGATTGCCGCCTCAGCGCTGATCGGCATCTTCTTCGGCGGTTTTCTCGGCGGCTGGCTGACCGACCGTCTTGGCCGCAAACGCTTGTTCTTCGTCGGGCCCATACTGTTTATCGTCGCATCGCTTGGGCAGTTCTGGGCCGACTCGGCGCTGGCTATTTTCCTGCTGCGGCTGGTCATAGGCATTGCCGTCGGCATCGAATACCCGGTCGCCACTTCACTGCTGGTCGAGTTCATGCCCAGGAAATACCGCGGCCCCCGCCTGGCCATGCTCACCATTCTCTGGTTTGCCGGTGCCGCAGCTGCCTACATTGTCGGTGAACTGCTGTTGCGCAGCGGCGCAGAAGATGCCTGGCGGCTGGTGCTGGCCAGCTCGGCAAGCATCGGCCTGGCGCTTCTCGTAGTCCGTATCGGTACACCCGAATCGCCACGCTGGCTGCTCAGCAAAGGTCGCCGCACAGAAGCCGAACAGGTGATCAAAGCGGTATACGGCAATGACTTTTCCCTGCGCAACCTGCCCGAGCAAAGTGCCAACCACACGGTGAACATCTGGAGTTTGCTGTATGCCGGTTATGGCAAGCGCATGCTGTTCGTCATCGTGTTCTGGACCTGCTGCATCATCCCGCTGTTCTCGGTGTATGCGTTTGCGCCCAAAGTGCTGGCGGCGTTGAACGTGAAAGGTGACAGTGCCTCGATCGGCTCGGTACTGATTACGTTGTTTTTTGTGGTGGGCTGCATACTTGCCACCCGGCTTATCAACGTCATCGGCCGGCGCAACCTGCTGCTTTACAGCTTCCTGGTGTCGGGCCTGGCCCTGTTGTGCCTGGGCGCTTTCCACAGCAGCGCGGGTTTGTGGATCCTGGTGTTCTTTGCACTCTATGCGTTGTTCATCGGCGGTGCGCAGGTGCTGACGCTGGTGTACCCGAACGAAATCTTCCCCACTGAGATTCGCGCCTTCGCGGTGGGCATGGGCACCTCCATCTCGCGCATCGGGGCCGCGGTGGGCACCTACCTGGTACCGGTTTCGCTTGACGTGCTGGGTATCGCCCAAACCATGTACGTGGCGGCCGCCATCACCTTCTTCGGCCTGCTGCTGTCCTGGGCACTGGCCCCGGAAACCCGTTCGCTGAATCTGCAGCAGGCGGCTGCCCTGGGCTAAGCCTGCTGCGTTGTGCTTGCCGCCCACCCGGGATGGCAAGCATCATGGCAGCATTGCCTACCCACGGACACGCCTATGACCGCTGCCCCACTCCCTCTCACAGAGCCAGGACGCTGCCAACGCCTGAAAGCGGCCAGCAGCAGCGACCATGACAAAGTCGACGAGCTGGTGATGGCGGCGCGGCCATTCGCGGACCGCGAACGTTATGCCTGTTTCCTTCAGGTGCAGCACCGTTTCCACGGCAGCCTGTTGTCGCTTTACCGCGACGAGTACCTCAACCTGCGCCTGCCCGGGCTGGCGCAACTGTCGCGTTTTGCGGCGGTCGAGGACGACCTGCGTGACCTTGGGCTAGCGCTGCCAGCGTTGCCCCAACAGGTTTGCACCAGTGCGGCCCAGGCCTTGGGCTGGCTGTATTGCAGTGAAGGCTCCAACCTGGGCGCAGCGTTCCTGTTCAAGCAGACCCAGCGCCTGGGCCTGGATGGCGATGAGGGTGCCCGCCACCTGGCGCCGCACCCCGATGGTCGTGCACTGCACTGGCGCGAGTTTGTTGCCAGGCTGGATGGCCTGGTACTGGATGAACAGGAAGAGGCAGAGGTGATTGTTGGGGCGATTGCCGCTTTCGACAGTTATCGGGCACACCTGCGTGAGGTGTTCCCACAGGATCGGTAGGCCCTGTACTGTGGGAAAGGGTTTAGTCGCGACGCCTCAGTGGTACCCCTCGCCATCCTTGACCTTGCCGCGAAACACGTAATACGACCAGGCCGAATAGCCGAGGATGAACGGGATGATCAGCAGCGCACCGACCAGGGCGAAGCCCAGGCTCTGGGGCGGCGCCGCGGCTTCCCAGATGGTCAGGCTGGGCGGCAGCACATACGGCCAGATGCTGATCACCAGACCGGTGAACCCGAGGAAAACCAGCAGCAGCGACCAGACGAAAGGCCCGGCATGCGGTGCACCGCGCAACGACTTGAGAATCGCCCAGGTGGCCACCAGTACAAGCACCGGTACCGGCAGGAAGAACCAGAAGTTCGGCAGGCTGAACCAGCGCTCGAAAATGGCCGGGTGGGTCAGTGGCGTCCAGATGCTGACGATCAGCATCGCCGCCACTGTCGCCAAGGTGATCGGCGAGCACGCGCGAATAATGCTGGCCTGCAACCGGCCTTCCGTTTTCAACACCAGCCAGGTGGCGCCCAGCAACGCATACGCCACCACCACCCCGACCCCGCAAAACACGTTGAACGGTGTCAGCCAGCTCATCACGCCGTTGGTGGCCACGCCATCGACAATCGCGTGCCCTTCGATGAACGCCCCCAGCATCACCCCCTGGAAAAACGCCGCCGCGTAGGACCCGCCCGTGAACGCCTTGTCCCAGAACGGCTTGTGCGCGTCATCGGCCTTGAAGCGGAACTCGAACGACACACCACGCCAGATCAACCCGGCCAGCAGGCCGAGCGCGGGGATGTACAGCGCACTGAGCAAAATGGCGTAGACCTTGGGAAACGCCGCCATCAACCCTGCCCCACCCAGCACCAGCCAGGTTTCGTTGCCGTCCCACACCGGCGCCACGGTGTTGACCATGGTGTCACGGTGGTCGCGGTCGGTGATGAACGGGAACAGGATACCGATACCCAGGTCGAAACCGTCCATGATGACGTACATCATCACGCCAAAGCCGATGATCAGAAACCAGATCAGCGGAAGATCAATACCCATGACAACGTCTCCGGTCAGTCAGTGTAATTGGGCGAATGCGGATACAGCGGGTCGTCCACTGCCGACAACGGGCGGGCGGGCCGCTGGTTGGCGGTTACCGGCTGCTCGTGGTCGTCGTGCGCCTGCGGCCCCTTGCGCACCAGGCGCAACATGTAGGCGACACCGGTGCCGAATACCCCCAGGTACATCACCACCAGCACCACCAGGCCCACCGACAGGGTCAGCGCCGAGTGGTCGGACACCGCGTCCTTGGTACGCATCAGGCCGTACACCACCCAGGGCTGGCGGCCGATCTCGGTGACGTACCAACCGGCCAGCAAGGCCACCAGGCCCGAAGGCCCCATCCACAGGGCAAACCGCGCCAGCCCCCGCGACGCGTACAACTGCCCACGCCAGCGCTGCCAGGTGCCATACAGGCCGAGCACGACCATCAGCAGGCCCAGGCCAACCATGACCCGGAAGCACCAGAACAAGATGGTTGCGTTGGGCCGGTCCTCTTTCGCGAAGTCCTTCAGCGCAGGGATCTGCCCGTGCAGGCTGTGGGTCAGGATCAGGCTGGCCAGGTTAGGGATCTCGACCTTGTAGCGGGTGGTTTCCGCCTCCATGTCGGGGATGCCGAACAGGATCAGCGGCACGCCTTGCCCCGGGGTGTTGCTCCAGTGGCCTTCCACGGCAGCAATCTTCGCCGGCTGGTACTTGAGCGTATTCAAGCCATGCATGTCACCGATCAGCACCTGCAACGGCGCGGTGAACAGCAGCATCCACAGGGCCATCGAGAACATCCGCCGCACCGCCGGGGTGCTATTGCCGCGCAACAGGTGCCACGCCGCCGAAGCGCCAACGAACAGTGCGGTCGACAGCATTGCAGCCGTGACCATATGGGCAAGGCGGTACGGGAACGATGGGTTGAAGATGATGGCGAACCAGTCCACCGGCACCACCACGCCATTGATCACTTCATGCCCCTGCGGCGTCTGCATCCAACTGTTGGACGCCAGGATCCAGGTGGCGGAAATCATCGTGCCCACGGCCACCATGACAGTGGCGAAAAAGTGCAGGCCACGGCCGACCTTGTGCCAGCCGAACAGCATCACCCCGAGGAAGCCCGCTTCAAGGAAGAAGGCCGTCAGCACCTCGTAGGTCAGCAACGGGCCGGTGATGCTGCCGGCGAATTGCGAGTAGAAGCTCCAGTTGGTGCCGAACTGGTACGCCATGACCAGCCCCGAGACCACGCCCATGGCGAAGTTGACGGCGAAGATCTTCGACCAGAAGTGGTACAGGTCGAGGTAGGCGTTGTCTTTCTTCCACAGCCACAAACCTTCCAGCACCGCCAAAAATGCCGCAAGGCCAATGGTGATGGCCGGGAAGATGATGTGGAAGGTAATGGTGAAACCGAACTGTATACGGGCCAGCTCCAGGGCTGTAAGGCTGAACATGGCTATGCCTCGCTCCGTTGGGAAAGACGTTGCAGCAGGGTGCGCGGACGGGCCTGGTAATGGGCGGCCGCGGCGTCCTGCCAGCGCTGCGTCGGCACGCTGGCCGAAACCCGTACACTGGTGAACCCGCACTGCAACAACATGGCGAACTGGTCGGGCAGCAAGGGCCCGGTGGCGCGTAGCTCACCCCTGAAGCCGTGGCGCTCGCGCAGCAACCTGGCCAGGGTGAAGCCGCGGCCATCGCGTGACTTGGCGAACGCCACCACGATCAATGCCAGGTGGCCGAGCAACGGCAACACCTGCGCCGGGTCCTGGTCGGCGGCCAGCCACAGGCCTTCGGCCGGTTGGCCAAAACGCATGTGGTAGTCATCCCACTGCTGCGGTTGCAGTACGGTTTGCGGGGCGTAGGTCGGCACCTCTTCACTGCCCAGGTAGCGCCAGCTGTCGGGCTGAACCCGGCCATCACGATCAACGAGCATCACGCAGCACCTCCTTGAACGGCTCGATACCGACGCGGCGATAGGTGTCGAGGAAGCGCTCCCCGCCCTCGCGCATTTGCAGGTAGATACCAACGATCGCCTCGACAATGTCGGGCACTTCCTCGAAGGGCACCGAGCGGCCCAGGATGGTCCCGACCGCGGCGTCTTCTTCGGCACTGCCGCCCAGGGTGATCTGGTAGTTTTCGTGGCCCGCCTTGTCCAGCCCCAGGATGCCGATATGCGCGACGTGGTGATGGGCACAGGCATTGATACAGCCGGAGACATTGAGCTTGAGTTCGCCGATGTCCTGTTGCCGCGCCGCGTCGAAACGCAAGGCGATACGCTGGGCAACCGGCACCGAACGGGCGGTGGCCAGGCTGCAGTAATCCATGCCCGGGCAGGCGATGGAGTCGGACAACAAACCGATATTGCTGACCGCCAGCCCAGCGTGGCGCAAGGCCTGCCATACGTTGTACAGGTCGCCCTGGCGGATGTGTGGCAGCACCAGGTTCTGCTCGTGGGACACGCGAATCTCGTTCAGCGAGTAGGCTTCGGCCACGTCAGCCACGCTGAGCATTTCCTCGGCGCTGATATCGCCGGGGATGCCACCCGGGGGCTTCAGCGAAATGACGGCGCTGATGTAGCCACGCTGTTTGTGCGGGTGGGTATTGGTGCGTACCCAGCTGGCGAACGCGTTGTCGTCCGCCCGTGCACGCATAAAGCTTTCACACAACCCGGGCAGCGCCTCGAAGGCTGGCTGCACGAAGCGGGCACGGATACTTTGGACGATGGCCGGCTCCAGGTATTGGTGATCAGCCGGCAGGCTGGCGAACTCGTGCTCGATCATTTCAATGAAACGGCCGGGTTTGAGCTCGCGCACCAGGATCTTGATGCGTGCCTTGTACAGGTTGTCGCGCCGGCCCAGGGCGTTGTACACCCGCAGGATGGCTTCGACATAACGCAGCAGTTCGCGCTCGGGCAACCACTCCCGTACACGGGTACCCACGATCGGCGTACGCCCCAAACCACCCCCGGCATACACCTGGAAGCCCACTTCACCCTGCGCATTGCGCTGCGCCAGGATGCCGATGTCGTGGAAGCGCACGGCCGCGCGGTCCTTGGGGCTGCCGGTAATGGCAATCTTGAACTTGCGTGGCAGGTAGGTGAATTCCGGGTGGTCGGTGGACCACTGGCGCAGGATCTCGGCATGCACCCGTGGGTCCAGCACTTCATCCTCGGCAGCCCCGGCAAAGTGGTCAGTGGTGACATTGCGGATGCAGTTGCCGCTGGTCTGGATGCAATGCAGGTCGGCATCGGCCAGTACCGACAGGATTTCTGGCGTATCGGCCAGGCGTGGCCAGTTGAACTGTATGTTCTGCCGGGTGGTGAGGTGGCCGTAGCCCTTGTCATAGGTGCGGGCCACGTAGGCCAACTGGCGCAGCTGCACCGCGCTCAAGGTGCCATAGGGGATGGCCACGCGCAGCATGTAGCCGTGCAATTGCAGGTACAGGCCGTTCATCAGCCGGTATACCTTGAATGCTTCTTCGTCCAGCTCGCCGCTCAAGCGGCGGGCAACCTGCTGCTCGAACTGGCGGGCACGGTCCTTGAGGAACTCACGCTCGAACGGGTCGTAGCGGTACACCCCAGCCTGCCCCGCCACCACCGGCAGCATCGGGCGCACGCCCTTGCCTGCCTGTGACGCTGTGCCTGCCGCCTGCTTGCCAAGGTCGCTGCGTACCGACGGGCCACGCGAGCGTAGCTGTTCACGCAGGCTTTTCGGCTCTGGCAGGCCATTGACCAGCCAGGCTTCACAAGGCGTCGGCGCAACCACCTGGTTGGCCAGCACCGCAGCCTCGGCGGCGAGGGTTGCCGGTACCAGCGCCTGCGCATCGAAGGTGCCGGCCTGTTGCAGTGTCTCTACCCATTCATGCCCGGCATCAAGCCAGACCACAGCCCCATCGTCGAGGCGATTGGCGCAGATCAGATGACAGTCATTCATCAAACATCTCCATGACTGGCAGCCCGGAAGCGCTTATCGTTGCAACCCTGCCGCGCCGTTCCGGTGCACATCAAATAAACCATACGCTTTCCATATTGTATGGATTTGTTAACAACCGCATGTCATGATATTCCTATGTGTATGGACTTACAACCGGGAGGGAAACCTATGCCTCTTGCCGACGCGCCAAGAGAATCCGCTCAAATACGCTGGACAAAGCCATTCAAGCCTAAAGCAGGCCCAAGATACATACAGATTGCAGACATGCTTGCGGAATCCATACAGTCTGGAATTTTGCAGGATGGCGAGCAAATTCCGCCACAGCGTGCACTGGCTGCGCACCTGGGCGTCGACCTGACCACGGTGACCCGGGCTTATGCCGAGGCGCGCGATCGTGGCTTGATTGCCTCCTACACTGGCCGCGGCTCCTTCATCCTGGGCACCCGCGAAACGTCCACATTGGCAGGCATCGACCTGACCATGAACATTCCGCCACAGCCGGCCAACGGCTCAATGGCCCAGTTGGTGAGCGCCGGGCTGGAACAGGTGCTGCAACGCAACCGCATCGAAGCGCTGTCGCCCTACCAGGACGAACCGGCCACCCGCTCACTGCTGCAGGCGGCACAAGGCTGGCTGAAACCTGCATTGGGTGACCTGGACAGCCGCGGCCTGGCCCTCTGCTCGGGTTCGCAAGCAGCCATCTTTGCCATCCTCAGCGCCCACGCCCGCCCCGGTGACGCCATTCTCTGCGACCCGCTGACCTACCCCGGCCTGCTGCTGGCTGCCCGGCAGTTGGGGCTGCGCATTGTCGCGGTAGCCAGTGATGCCGACGGCATGCGCCCCGACGACCTGGACCAGGCCTGCCAGGAAAGCGGTGCGCGCCTGCTGTACCTCAACCCCACGTTCCACAACCCCACCGCGCACACCATGCCCGCGGCCCGGCGCCAGGCCATTGCCGAGGTGTTGCTCAAGCGCGGTATCACGCTGATCGAGGATGACCCTTACCGTTATCTGCTTGACGACGCACCGGCACCCATCGCCTGCCTGACCGGGGGCGCCAATACCTACTACCTGGCGTCGTTGTCCAAGTGCCTGTGGCCAAGCCTGCGCACGGCGTTTGTGCTGCCACCGCGTGGGGATGACGGGCAAGGCCTGCTCAATGGCCTGCGCGCATCGAGCATGGGCTGCTCGGCCTTGCTGCTGGCGCTGGTCGAGCAGTGGATACGCAGTGGCACCGCCAGGGAGCTGGTACAGGAAATCCAGCGCGAAGCCCGCGCCCGCCAGCATCTGGCACGCACGCTGTTGAGCCATGAGTTCCAGGCCCACGCCACCGGGCTGCACCTGTGGTTGCAACTGCCAGCGCACTGGCACCAGGAACGGTTTACCCAAGCCCTGGAGGATGTGGGGGTGAGCGTGGCCGGGGCGGACTCGTTCAGCGTGGCGACACAGGGGCCGGATGCCGTGCGCATCTCGCTGGGTGGGGCGCCGGACCAGGCCATGCTGGGGCAAGCGTTGCGCAAGGTGGAGGGGCTGCTGAAGGAAGACCGCCGGCGTGGCGGGCGAGCGTTTGTGTAACGGGTTAACCTGGCGTCAAAAGTTCTACAAGTTGTTGCTGCAGCGAACTTTTTCCCGTTTGCCGGTCTATGTGGGAGGCACAGAAAGGTTGCGGCACGCGAGAGAAGGTTCGCCCCACGCCTGCTGGCCAGATGGCTCAATTGTTATCAGAGGTTGGCTTCGCTCATGAAAATACATGTCGCAAGGTTGGTGCTGCTCGGCCTGTTCTCGTTCGCGGCGGTGGGCACGGCATCGGCAACTCAAATGAAAGCACCGGTGGCGACGTCACCGGCCGTTCAGTCACCGTTGCAGCCAGCCGGCAACCCTTGGTCGAGGGTGGCCAACATGGCCGAAGCACACCCAGCTACGCTGCTGGCGCACGATGACGACCGCTGGCATGACCACAGAAGCGACTGGCGTCGCGAGCAATGGCGGCGCGAGCAAGCCCGGCGGGACTGGGAGCGGCGGCGTGACTGGGAACGGCGCCGCGATTGGGAACGCCGCCATGAGCGGGCCATGCACCAGCGCCACCATGACGACCACCGTTATTACCGCCGCTAAAGCCGACGCGATCCCTGTAGGAGCAGCCTTGCGCTGCGAAGAGGCCGCTACAGGCGCACCATTTGTGTCGCGAGCACCGGCCTCTTCGCAGCACAAGGCTGCTCCTACCGGGTATGCGGTAGCCTGGGGAGACAGTTGTTACACCGCCTGCGTCAGTCAGCTGGCTTGGCGATGTCCCCCGCCGCCTCGGCCTCCATCTTCAGGCGGTCTGCCTTGCAGATGTACTTGGGCTTGCGCGGCGCCAGTTTGGCATTGGCCTTTTTGGCATGCGCTTCCAATAGCTGCTTGATCTTTTTACGACGGTTCATAGTCCACAGGGCCTGTCAGTGCGGTTTTGCTGACCACATCATACCTGTGCGGCCTGCGCATAGCGCACCTTGCGTCAAGCCCGAGCTCAGAAACTGTACTTGGTGCTGAACATCACATTGCGGGGCTCGCCGTAAAACCCGGTATAGAAGGTCGGGTCCAGCGCGCTGAGGTATTTTTTGTCGAACAGGTTGTTGACGTTCACGCTCGCGATCAGGTTCTGGCTCACGTCGTAGCGCGCCATCAGGTTGAACACTGCGTAATCGTCCTGGGTCGCCTTGACCGTATGGCCGATCTGCCAGGGTGCATCGGTCAGGCTCAGGCCGCTTTGCCAATTCATGCCGCCACCCACCGTCAGGCGACTGAGTTCGCCCGGCAGGCGGTAGGTGGTCCACAGTTTGACCATGTTCGCCGGCGCGATGGTGTTGATGCGCTCGTGATCCGCGTCCTTGGTCAGGCTGTGGCTGTAGCTGGCGGTGACGTTCCAGCCAGGCGTGATCTCGCCGAAGATTTCCAGGTCGATACCCCGTGTAGTGGCGCCGGACACCGCCTTGTAGGCACGCTCACGATCAGTCCCCTCGACGAAACCACCACTGAGTACGCCCAGGTTGTCCTGCTTGATCTGATAAAGGGCAATGGCCGTGTTGACACGCCCGTCCAGCAGCTCGCTTTTCAGGCCGATTTCATAGTTGTCGCCTTCGCGCGGCTCCAGCGTGGCGCCACTGCTGTCGCGTAGCGACTGTGGCTTGTAGATTTTGGTATAGCTGGCATATACCGAATGCTGCGCATTCAGGTCGTAAACCACACCCGCGTAGGGCGTGACAAAACCGGACTCTCGGGTTGCCTGGTGGTTGGTCGAACGGGTGTAGGGCGCGTTGTAGATGGCCTTTTTCTTGTAGCTGTAATCGCCGACACGGGCGCCAAAGATCAGTGACAGGTCGTCGGTCGGCTTGAAACGCGCCACCATGTACGCGGCATCCTGACGGATGGTGGTGTCATCGTTCATCAGCTTGCCCACCGAGACCGGGCGGGCGGTGTTGTTGTCCCAGTCGTAGATATTCACCGGCTTCATTTCCAGGTCATCGTCGTCCGGGTTGCTGTAGTCGTGAAACTCCGAGCCGCTCACGCCGACCAGCAGTTCGTGCTGGCGCCCCAGCAACTGAAACGGCCCCTGAACGATGGCGTCTACACCCAACTGACGTTGCGAGCCATAGCCATCACCGCCATACAGGTAAGTACCCTCCCCGCTTTGCTTGTTGGGGAAACCGCCACTGGCGGACGCCAGCGAGTAATCACGGGTGCTATACATGTTGTTCACCGACACCTTCAACGTCCAGTCGTTGACCAGGCCCTGTTCCAGGGTGGCGAAGGTATTGAGGGTGTTTTGCTGGCGGTAGCTCCAGCGCGAGGCGGCATTGGTCGAGCGGGAAAAGTCGGTCTGCTCGCCGTCATCGTAAAACAACGGGAAGCTGGCGAACGAAACCCCGCGAGGGTCGTTTTTCTGGTAATCGAAACCAACCGTCAGCAGGGTACTGTCGGTGAGGTCCGCTTCAAGGATGCCGTAGTAGGTTTGTTTTTCCTGCTGGTAATGGTCGATGTAGCTGTTGCCTTGCTGATAGGCCACCACGGCACGGCCACGCAGGCGGGCGTCGGGGGTCAACGGGCCGGAGACATCGACTTCGGTCCGGTAGGTTTCCCACGAGCCCACCCCTGCGCTCACCGAACCGTGAAAGTTCGCCGTGGGCCGCTTGCGGATCAGGTTGACGCTGCCCGAGGGGTCGCCGGCCCCGGTCATCAGGCCGGTGGCACCACGGACGATCTCGACCCGGTCATAGATGGCCGTGTCGATCATGCTTTGCGGGCTGGCGCTGGTCTGCACGATCAGAGTGGTGGGAATACCGTCGAACTGGTAGCTGTCGATCGAATAGCCACGCGAGTAAATGTTCACCCGCTCGCTGTCGATGTTCTGGACGTTCAGGCCGGGCGTCTGCTTGAGCACATCACTAAGCGTGTTCAACTGCTGGTCGTCGATGCGCTGGCGGGTCATCACGCTGACTGTCTGCGGGGTCTCGCGCAGTGACAGCGCCAGTTTTGTCGAGCTGTTGCTGGAACCCGTGGTATAGGAGCCCGTACCTTCCGAGATGGCGCCCAGGCCCGCCGCGTTGATGTTGGTAGCGCCAAGCTCCATGGCCCCACTGTTGTCTGCCTTGGCCAGTACGTAGCGCTTCTCCCCAGCCTGCACCACGCGCAGGCCGCTACCTTGCAACAAGCGAGCAAAGCCTTGTGCCAGCTCATAGTCCCCTTGCAGGCCGGGTGAATTCAGGCCTGCGGTGTCTTCCGAGCTCGAAGGTGATCATCACCCCGCTCGCAGCGGCAAACTGGCTGAGTGATGCAGCCAGGTTGCCGGCCGGGATATTGTAGGCAATGGCCCAGGCGGGCGTTACCGCCAGCATCGAGCCGGTCAAGCCCAGGGCAAGAAGAGAGGGGCGTACGAACATGAAGAGGTCCTGTCGAGGTTGGCAATAACTGCGTCTGATGCGCATGTGCAGGTAGAGCCGAAACAGGAAAGAAAAACTGTTACCCCTCCATGCAAAATATTTTCAGGCTACCTTGCCTTCGACCCGCACCCAGTAGCGCGTTATGCGACGCACCCGCACAGGCAGGGAGTCCTCAAGGTTGGCCAGCACGCCTTCGCTGTCATCCAGCAGGAACGTGCCCGATAGCCGCAACCCGGCAATCTCTGGCGCACACCCCAGATAGCCCTGCCGATAGCGGGACAGTTCGGCCAGTACGTCCTCCAGCCGCCAGTCGACCGCCACCAGCATGCCGCGCGTCCACGCTGAGCTTTGCGCCACGGCCGGCACCAACGGCCCGACCGCGTCAACGGTAAAACTCAGCGCCTGACCGGCTTCAGCGCGCAAGGCTTGCCCGGCCGCCAACCGCGGCTGCACCTCGACCGCATGGGCCTCGACAGTAACCCGGGAAATGCCCGTACCCTGGCGCACCGTGAAGCGCGTGCCCAACGCCAGCACACGGCCTTCGGCAGTTTGCACACTCAGCGGGCGCGCATCCTTGGCCGTCTCGACCAGAATTTCGCCCTGCCGCAATACGATCAGCCGCTGTAAACCATCAAACTGCACATCGACCTGCGAGTCGGTATCCAGCACCAGGCGGCTGCCGTCGACCAGGGTAAGATGGCGGCGCTGCCCTACCCGCGTGCTGTAATCTGCGCTCCAGGGCGAGACCTGATAGCCCCGCCAGCCGACCACCCCAACGCCCAGCAGTACGGCCAGCATCTTCACGGCGGCGCGGCGCTGTTGCCGTGCCTGTTCCAGTGCTACGCCCGCAAGGCCTGCCGGGGCCTGGCTCAGGCGCTGCTGCAATTGCTCGATGCGCTGCCAGGCGTGAGCATGCTGCGGGTCCGCCGCCAGCCAGGCACGCCACTCACTGCGTGTGGTATCGCTGGCAGCACTGTCATGCAACTTTACATACCAGTCCACCGCCTGGGCCAGAGTGCGCTTCATGCGTCATCCAGCAGCAGGCAGTGCATCAGGCCCCTGGCAAGGTGCTTGCGCACCGTGCTGACCGACACCCCACAGCGTTCGGCGGCTTTTTCGTAGCTGAGCCCATCGAGTTGCACGGCAAGGAAAATCTGCCGGGTACGCGCACCCAGGCCATCGAGCATGCGATCGATGGCCAACAGGCTGTCGAGGATCAACGCTCGCGTCTCGGCCGAAGGCGCGTGCAGTTCCGGGCGCGACATGAGCGCGTCGAGGTAGGCCTGCTCCAGGCTGCGGCGGCGATACAGGTCGATGACCAGGCCACGGGCGATGGTCGCCAGGTACCGACGGGGCTCTTGCAGCGCGCCAGAAGTTCGGGCCAGCAGCACACGCACGAAGGTATCCTGGGCAAGGTCGGCAGCATCGGCAGAGTTGTTTAGACGATGGCGTAACCAACCGCGCAACCAGCTGTTATGGTCACGGTAAAGTGCGTGCAAATGCTCGTGGCGTGCTGCGTCGGAGGCCGTTGTGGACATTCCCTCTCCCTGCCGGCAGGTGATGCAAATAAGAATTTATCTCGATTGTATTGAGAACCTTGGCGCTTGGGAAGCCAATGCCAACGCCACGTTCACGGCCTTGTTGACGTTATTTTCACACGCCGCAGATTAGCGTCACGCCCTTTCCGGTCACGGGCATATCCGCTGGCCTCCAAGGTACGACGAGGCATACGTGTCACACACTACATCCCCCGCCGCGCACACGCGCGTGGACTGGGCCGGCCTGGGCTGGCTTCTGCTGTTTTTCTGGTACTTCTCCGGCGTCACCCAGGCGTTGCTGCTGTTCAGCGGGACTACCGGCTTTGCCGGTTTTCGCGACGCATTCTTCCTCAGTAGCCTGTGGCTGGCCCCGGTGCTGTTGCTGCCCCGCTTCACCCGCGCCACGGCGGCAGTCATCGGCCTGGTGCTGTGGGCTGCATCGCTGGTGGGCTTGAGCTACTTCGGCATCTATCGCCAGGAGTTCTCGCAAAGCGTCATCTTCGTGATGTTCGAGTCCAACACCGCCGAAGCCGGTGAATACTTCAGCCAGTACTTCAGCGTGTGGCTGGGCCTGGCACTGCTGCTGTACACACTGGTGGCAGTGCTGCTGTGGAAGCGCGTGCGCCCGGTCAACCTGCCCCTGCGCAGCCGCCTGCCGGTGGTGGCCCTGCTGCTGGTCGCCAATCTGGTGTACCCGTTCTACAAACAGATGGTCACCCAGGAGCGCAACTTCGCCGATGCCGCCGAAAAGGTGCAGCAACGCATGGAACCTGCAGTGCCCTGGCAATTGCTGGTCGGCTACCGTCAATACCTTCAGCAACTGGACAACATGCAGAAGTTGCTGGCACAGAACGCCGCATTGCCGCCCCTGCAAAACCTGCGTGACAGCAGCGGTACGGCGCCACGCACCCTGGTGCTGGTGCTGGGCGAGTCCACCACCCGCGAGCACATGCACCTGTATGGCTACAACCGCGACACCACGCCCAACCTCGATGCGCTGGCCGCCAGCGACAAAGGCCTGACGGTATTCCGCGACGTTGTATCACCACGCCCGTACACCATCGAAGTGATGCAGCAAATCCTGACCTTTGGCAACGAGCAGAACCCGGACCGCTTCCTCACCGACCCGTCTCTGATCAACCTGATGAAACAGGCAGGCTACAAGACCTTCTGGATCACCAACCAGCAGACCATGACCAAGCGCAACACCATGCTGACCACGTTCTCGCAGCAGACCGACGCGCCGGTATACCTGAACAACCAGCGCAACCAGAACGCCAGCCAGTACGATGACGTGGTGTTGGCCCCGTTCGAAAAGGCCCTGCAAGACCCTGCGCCGAACAAGTTCATCATCGTGCACCTGCTGGGCACGCACATGGACTACCGCTTCCGCTACCCGAACGACTACGCGCACTTCACCGACAGCCAGGGCGTGCCGGGCAAGCTGACGCCAGACCAGGTGAAAACCTACAACTTCTACGATAACGCGGTGCGCTACAACGATTACGTGGTATCGAGCCTGATCAAGCGCTACTCGGCCGGCAGCCCCAATGGCTTTTTGCTGTACCTGTCCGACCATGGCGAAGACGTGTACAGCTCCGGCAACCACGACCGCCTGGGGCGCAACGAAGGCGCGCCGACCCGGCCGATGTACACCATCCCGTTCCTGCTGTGGACCTCGCCCAGCTGGCAGGCCGAGCACCCACGTGACTTGCAGGCAATGGCCAACCGCCCTTACAGCGGCTCGCACCTGATCCATACCCTGTCCGACTTGGCCGGGTTGAGCTACGACCGCTTCGAGCCGGCCAAAAGCCTGGTGAGCCCGCAATTTGTGGTGGCACCGCGCTGGATCGGCGACCCGTACCGCAAGGACGGCTTGCGCGAGTTCGACCACCTGCCGCTGGACAAACCCGAGCGGGTGCAGGAAACGGCCAGCAACCGCCCGTAGATCGTCACTCCTGTAGGAGCAGCCTTGTGCTGCGAAGAGGCCGGTATTGGACGCATGCGGATGTGCGGCCTGTACCGGCCTCTTCGCAGCACAAGGCTGCTCCTACAAGAATCGCGATAAGCCGTTTACCGGATAAATTAAATTTAAATTGATTTTAAATTAAGCCTCCGCCACGCTCTGCCCATCTTCCTGGCGTGCAGAGTACCCCTCACCATGTCCGCAGCCCCCCGAGAACCCCGCAAGGACGGCGCCGTCACCCGTACGCGCATCCTCGAAGCCGCCGGCGAACTGTTCGCCGCGCTCGGCTACGCCGAAACCAGCAACAAGGCCGTCGCGGCCAAGGCCGAGGTCGACCTGGCCTCGATCAATTACCACTTCGGCAGCCGCAATGGCCTGTACCTGGCCGTGCTCGACGAGGCTCGCCAGCGCTTCCTCGACCTCAGCGACCTGCAACGCATTACCCAAGGCAACCAAGCGCCAGCCGAAAAGCTGCGGGTACTGGTAGAACTGGTGGTGCACAAGGCCACCCAGGCCCGGGACAACTGGCACTTGCGGGTATTGGCCGCAGAAATCCTTGCCCCCAGCCCCCATGGCCAGGCGCATCTGCAAGCCGCCGCGCCACTGCGCCTTTCACTGCTCAAGGGGTTGTTCAGCGAAATCAGCAGCATCCCCGTCGACGAGCCGGCCCTGACCCGCTGCATCCTTTGTGTCACGGCGCCCTGGGCGATGTTGCTGATCGGCCCGCGCGGCGGCTCCGGGGCGCTGCACGAGATCCTGCAGATGCCCGGCGAGGCCGTTGCAGCGCAACTTTACCGCTTCGCCCTGGCGGGCCTGCTGGACGCGGGCCAGCAGCATGCCCAGGCTCACGCCACACACCGCTGAGGTAACCCCGTGCAACCGACATCCACTGATACCTCCCCCGCCGCAACGGATGCGCCAACCTCCATCCCGCTGCTGCTGGCAGCCCTGATGCTGGTGATGTTCCTGGCCGCCCTCGACCAGACCATCGTCTCGACCGCACTGCCGACCATCGTCAGCGACCTCGGTGGGCTGCGCTGGCTGTCGTGGGTGGTCACCGCGTACCTGCTGGCCTCCACGGTGGTGGTGCCGCTGTATGGCAAGTTCGGTGACCAGTTTGGCCGCAAGCGCGTGCTGCAGGTGGCCATCGTGCTGTTCCTGCTGGGCTCGGCCTTGTGTGGTGCAGCACAAGACATGGCCCAGCTGATCGCCTTCCGTACCCTGCAAGGGCTGGGCGGCGGCGGCTTGATGGTGGTAGCGATGGCCGCCATCGGCGATGTCATCCCGCCTGCCGAACGTGGCCGCTACCAGGGCCTGTTCGGTGGTGTGTTCGGCCTGGCCACGGTGGTGGGGCCACTGATCGGCGGTTTCCTGGTCGAGCAACTGTCGTGGCACTGGATCTTCTACATCAACCTGCCCCTGGGCCTGCTGGCGCTGCTGGTGATCGGCAGCGTGTTCCGCCCGCACGTGGCCCTGGTACGGCATACGGTGGACTACATCGGGGCATTTTTCCTTACCGTTGCATTGGCGGCCCTGGTACTCATCACCAGCCTCGGCGGCAGCCTGCTGGCGTGGCAGTCGCTGGACATGCTGTGCCTTTCGCTGTTCGCCCTGATCGGCCTGGTCGGCTTCGTCCTGGAGCAACGCCGCGCTGCCGAGCCGATCATGCCGCTGCACCTGTTCCGCCACCGCACCTTCGTGCTTGCCGGGCTGATCGGTTTCATCGTCGGGGTGTCGCTGTTCGGCGCAGTCACCTTCCTGCCGCTGTACATGCAAGTGGTAAAGAACGCCACGCCCACCAGTGCCGGGCTGCAGATGCTGCCGCTGATGGGGGGCCTGCTGGTGGTATCGGCGATTACCGGGCGGCTGATCAGCCGCTGGGGGCGTTACCGGGTGTTCCCGATTTTGGGCACCCTGCTGCAAGTGATTGCCCTGGGCCTGCTCAGCCGGCTGGAACTGGACACCCCCATGGCGCTGATGAACCTGTACATGGGCTTGCTGGGTGCTGGCCTGGGTATGGTCATGCAGGTGCTGATCCTGGCCGTGCAGAACAGCGTCGAAATGCGCCACATGGGCGTGGCAACCTCCGGGGCCACCTTGTTCCGCTCGATTGGCGGTGCCATTGGGGTGTCGCTGTTCGGCGCTTTGTTCTCGCATGCGTTGTTGGGCGGCCTGGGCAGTGACTTCGCCGCCAGTGCCGGGGGTGCGGCGAGCCTTTCACCCGCCGCCGTCCATGCCCTGCCCGCTGCCCTGCAGCACAGCTACCTGCAGGCGTTTTCCGGGGCAATGCATGGCGTGTTCCTGCTGGCCGGCGTCATCACCAGCGTGGCATTCGCACTGTCCTGGCTGCTTCGCGAAGTGCCGCTGCGCAAGGCCTCGCAGGCTTGAACAACAGTCGCCAAGCCTTCAGGCAGATGGCGAACAGCTACCCCGACTGGCACTGCCCCGCACCGCCTCGGCCAACTTGCGCAAGTTGGCCTGGTGCGCATTCACCAGGCTGGTGATGCTGTTGTCAGCCGCAGTCTGCACCGAGGTGCGGCAGGTCAGCTCAGCCTGCCCCGCAAGCTTCAGGCGCCACACGGCTTCCAGCGAGGCATAGCGCCCCGGCACCGTATCAAAGCGCTGTACGTCCACCCGCAGTGCCGCCTTGCCACCACCTGCAGGCCCACCCAGCTGGTCTTGCAGCGCGCTGCGAAACTCATCCACCAGGTTGGCACCCCACCATTCGGTCTCAAGAATGGCCAGGCCACTCTGCCCTTGGCGCACCACCAGTTGCGGGCGGTCCACCTGCGGCGGCACGACCACCCGGGTCACCTGGATGTGTTGGCCGCTGTCACGCATCGGCTCGTTCGGCACCAGTGTGTGGTAGTTGTTTGGCGTACTGCTGCAGCCCCCGAGCCACACCAGCAGGCTGGTCACACACGCATTGCGCAGTCGTTGCATCGGCAATCTCCTCAGGGTTCAAGCTCTGCAGCCCCGGCCGATTTCGGCCGCCCGCGAATCAGCGACTCGGGATGCCGGCCCAGATAGTCGGCAAGGTCACGCAGCGAACGCGACATGCGCTCCAGTTCGTCCAGTGTTTCACCCATCCGCTCGCGCTGCGGCGAGTCCTCGGAAATGGCCGAGTTGGCCGTGCGCAGGGTCTTGTGCACTTCGTCCAGCGCCACCTTCACATCCGGCAGCGTCTGGCCGTTGAACTGCTTGAGGCTGGCGCGCAGCTCGCGCAGGCTGCCGTCCAGGTTGCTGGCGATGCTTTCCAGCGGCAGCTTGGCAATGCGCTCGACCACCCGTTGCAATTGCTCCTGCAATTGTTCCAGGCTGCCCGGCAAGGTGGGGATGGTGATGGGGTTGGCGGCCATGTCGAAGGCCACCTTGGGGGCATCCGGGTAGAAGTCCAGGGAGATGAACATCTGCCCGGTGATCAGGTTGCCGCTGCGCGCCTGGGCCCGCAGCCCGTGCTCGACGAAGGTGCCGATCAGCTGCCGCGCACCGTCTATGTCGCCCTCGGTGTGCTTGAACGCTACCAGCATCTTGCGGTGCACCGGCCCCAGCCGCTGCGGGTAGATCACCGCATCGACCACCACCGGAAAGGACTGCCGCTCGGCATCGTAGTCAAGCTTGATCGAGGTGACCCGGCCAAACTCCACGCCCTTGAACTCCACCGGCGCACCCACCGACAAGCCGCGCATGGCCTGGTCGAAGCGCAGCTGCAGGTATTGCGCCTGGCCATTGGGGGGAGCCAACGCGGATTCTCGGTCGGCAAACAGCTGGAAGCGGGCCTGATCGGCAGCAGGCTCGGCTTGCGGGGCAAAATCGGGGGAGCCAAAGGCCAGCCCGCCCACCAGGATCGACGACAGCGATTCGGTATCGACCTTCAGGCCATTTGCGCCAATCTGCATGTCAACACCACTGGCATTCCAGAAGCGGCTATCAGCGGTGACGAAACTGTCGTAGGGGGCCTGCACGAACACGCCAATCTCCACCCCCTTGCCGTCGTCCTGCAAGGCAAAAGACACCACCTCCCCCACCGGTATCTTGCGGTAGTAGATCGATGACCCGACATCCAGCGAACCCAGGTCGCTGGCGGTGAGGAAAAAGCGCTTGCCCTTTTCGTCGAAGGTAATAGGTGGCGGTAGCTCCAGGCCGACAAAGGACTTTTCCGGTGTTTTCGATTCACCGGAATCAGCCCCGATGAAACTGCCCGACAGCAACGTATCCACCCCAGAAACCCCGCCCACGCCGATGCGCGGGCGCACCACCCAGAAGCGCGCGCCCTGGGTGGCGAACGCACGGGCATCGTCAGACAACTGCACCTTGGCGATCACACTTTTTTTGTCTTCGGCCAGGTCCACCGTAGTCACTTCGCCAATGACGACGCTGCGGTACTTGACCTGGGTCTTGTGCGCCACCAGCCCCTCTCCGGAGTGGAAAGAAATGGCAATGACCGGGCCTTGCTGCATCCAGTTGCGCACCACCAGTGACGCGCCAATCAGGATTGCCAGGATCGGCACGATCCACACCAGCGACACACTCCAGCGCCGGGTGCGTACGTCAACCTGGCCTGCGCCCTCGCGCTCGTCAGTCTGTTGCCCCATCAGTGCGGCCTCCCCCTCGTTGGCATGGCTATCCCAGATCAGGCGTGGATCAAAGCTCATCGCAGAAAACATGGTCAGCACCACCACCATGCCAAAGAACAAAATGCCCACCCGCGGCTCGATGGTGCCCAGCCCGCGCAGCTGCACCAACGCCGCCACCAGCGCCACCACCATGACGTCGAGCATCGACCAGTAGCCAATCAGCTCGACGAAGCGGTACAGCTGCGAGCGCTGCCGGCAGGCCCAGGTAGAACGGTGCTGGGCGGTGAACAGCAGCAAGCCAAGCGAAAAAAACTTGATGGCGGGCACGCCCACACTGGCAATGAAAATGATCAGCGCAATGTCCCAGGCGCCTGCCTCCCAAAACTCCAGCACACCACCACCAATGGTGCTGTCGCTGCCACTGCCCAGCATTTCGGTGTGCATCACCGGCAGCAGGTTGGCGGGGACGTAGAACACCAGCGCCGCCAGCAGAAACGCCCAGCCACGGCTGATGGCATTGGCCTTGCGCCGGTGAATGGCGGCGCCGCAGCGGGTACACGTGTGTGCGCCACGGCTCAGGTCGCAGGCCTGGCCGCAGCCATGGCACAGGCACAAGCCGAGGTCGTCAGCGTTGGCCGGGTTGTTCACACCTGCCCCCACAAGTCACGGATGTCCTTGCCGGCAATATGGATGATCAGCATGCTCAGCGCAGCCAGTGCCAGCAGGCCGATGCCCGGGATCACATCGAGCAACCCGGCCAGCTTGATCACTGCCACCATCGCCCCCAGCAGGCACACCTCCAGCATGCTCCAGGGTCGCAGGCTCTCCAGGCCACGCATGCACAGGGCAAAACCGGGGGCACGCTGGCCGGCCAGGGCAAAACTCAGCACCCAGCACAACACGGCAATCTGCAGCAGCGGCGCAAAGATGATCGACAGCGCCATGACCAGGGCGATGAAGGTGATACTGCCGTGGCTGAGGATCTGCACCGCGTCCCACAACGTCGCCGAATGGGTAAGCCCCTGCATGCCGATGGTCATTACCGGGTAGGCATTGGCGAACACCAACAGCACGCCGCCGGTCACACTCAGGGCCAGCCGCTGCTCAATGGTCAGTGACGTATGCCGGTACAGCACACCGCCACAGCGCTGGCAAAGGGCGCGCTGGTGCTTGAGCAGCGGCGCACGCTGGTACACCGTATCGCAATATTCACAGATGATCAGGTCCTGGGGCTGGGTCATGGCGTTTCCAAGGGTAGCCAGACTTGAGCGTGCAATGGCGCACTCTGATATCCGGTGTAGACCATGCGGGCAAAACCGCCATTGCCACCTGATGACAGACTATTCTGTAGAACGGGCTTACCGCCCGGTGGAGGTGTGCCATGCGTACGTTCACGTGGAGTTACCTGCTGGTGCTGCTGTGTACCGCACCGGCAGCCCAGGCGCAGTCGGTCGTGCCGCTCAAGGGCCAGAGCAGCCAGCAGATGCAACTGGATATCAACGATTGCAACACCGTCGCTACCAATGCTGCGAACAGCACCGCGACGTCCAGCGAAGCCCATGTCGGGGGCCGGGTGCGTGGGGCGGCAGCAGGCGCCGCCGCGGGTGCCGTGGGCGCGCAAGTGCGCGGCAACCAGCACGAAGAGCTGTATGACCGGGCCAGTGATGATGCCAAGCGGCAATACCGGCAGAACCGTGCCGGCGAAGTGGCTGCCGCTGGTGCAGCGGTCGGCGGCATGCGCCAGCGTCAGGACCGGCGGCAGGATCGGCGCAGCCAGGACCAGGCTAAAACCCAGGCTCAGGCCAGTGCCTACAGTGGTTGCCTGCAAGGGCGTGGCTATCAGGTGAGCCCTTGATCAACGGGCACGCCATGCGCCTGGATCGTGCAGCATGGCGTGCCAGCCTCAGAACTTCGCCAGCTCTTCCCGACAGAACTCCACAAACAACTGTGCAGGCTTGGTCAGTTGCACCCGCTTCAACCACGCGGCTGCCAGCCCCGACAGTGCCACCGGCTCGGCGATATCCAGCAGGGCCAGGCGCTGGCCGTCGTAGGTGTATTCCGAATGCGGGCGGGTCACCAGCAGCGAAAACCCGAAGCCCTGCCCGACCATGCCGCGCACCATTTCGATGGAGGGCGAGCTGAAGACGATGTTCGGTGTCAGACCCATCTCGTTGAACAGGCTGACGAAATAGGTACGGCTGGGGGCCACGTCCAGCAGGATCATCGGTTCCGGGCACAGGTCGCGCAGCGAAACCTGGGCCTGGCCGGCAAAGCGGTGGTTCTCGGGCAGCAGCACATAGGGCTTTTGCGGTGGCATCAGCGGCTCTGCTTCGATGGTGCCGTCCAGGTCATGATCGTACAGGAATGCCAGGTCGAAGGTGCCGGCAGTCAGGCCCTGGATCAGGTCCTGCTGCTCACCGTCGCGCAGGCGGATGTCCACGCCCGGGTAACGCTGGCGAAAGGCAGCGATCAGGCGCGGCAAATACAAGGGGGCCACGGTTTCGAAGCAGCCGATGTCAATCTGCCCGGCCACGGTGTCGTTGTCAGCCAAGGCATTCTGCTCGAATTCGTGGGCCATCTGCAGCAGCGACCTGGTCTTGGCGTAGAAACGCTTGCCGCTGGGCGTCAGCGACACACCCTGGGCGTGGTGGCGAATGAACAACTGCACACCGAAGCTTTCTTCCAGGCTCTTGATGGCCGTGGAAATGGACGGCTGGGCGATGTACAGCTGGCGCGAAGCCTCGGCAACGCTGCCAGCCTCCACGGTGGTGACGAAGTATTTGAGTTGTCGCAAGGTATAGGCGGCCACGGGCACCTCATTGACGCCGGTCTGGGCGCGCAGGGATCATGCCTGACACTTTACCTCCCGCTGCGGGTGGATGGGGGCCGGGTAATGAAGGATTTACCTATGGCTTGAGCAGTTTTTTTGTAGAGCAATGGCCTGCACCCGGAAAGCGCTGCTGGCCAAATACCCCCGAACGTCTTTACTGATACCCAACGGCTTCAGCATTACGGAGTGCGCCTATGAAGATCGTGGTCACCAGCATTCTTGTCGACGACCAGGCAAAGGCCCTGGCTTTCTACCACTACGTACTCGGTTTCGAGCCCAAGCATGATATCCCGATGGGCCGGCACCGCTGGCTGACCCTGACTTCGCCCAACGACCCCAATGGCGTCGAGCTGCTGCTGGAGCCCGACGCGCACCCGGCGTCCAAGGTGTACAAGGCCGCGCTCAGGCAGGACGGCATCCCCGCCACCTCGTTTGGCGTACGCGATATCCAGGCCGAATACACTCGGCTGTGCGCCGCAGGCGTGCAGTTCATCAAACCGCCTACCGACCTGGGCCCCGTCACTGTGGCCGTGTTCGATGACACCTGTGGCAACCTGATCCAGATCGCACAGAAACACTGACAGCCCTCCCTCACGCGCACCAATAAGGAAAACAGATGCGCCACGAATTCAGCGAAGTGCTCAACGACCTGGTCGATTACTTTCTGCTTGGCGATATCCAAATGCTCGAGCGCTTCAAGCAAGACCACGAGCTGCCGGACGACCTGGCCTACGCCTTCACCCATGACGACAGCGGCGACAAGGCGGTACGCGAGGGCATCGTGCTGCCGCTGGCCGGGGTCGACAACCTGCCCTACCGCATTCTGTTCACCCTCGACGGCCATACCCCGGCCCTGCGCGAAGCCGGCAGCCGCCTGAAGCACCGGCGCAATGGTTATGTGCTGCGGGTCGAGCACGGGGCGCTGATGCTGTACACCTGGCGTATCCTGCAACACTTCACGCCCAAGACCCTGGGTGACCTGATCGCCCGCTATCAGGTGCCAGGGCGGCCGGTCATCGAAGTGGAAAATGGCTGGTATGACGTGGAAGTGCTGGCAGGGGCGCTGGTGCGCGACGGGCTGTACGAGCCGGCGTTCGAGTTCGTGTTGAAGAAGCGCTGGAGCCGGGGTGAGGCAACGGAGGTGGATACCGGGTATGCCTTCGGGCTGCGTGGCTATTTCGATTGATTCATGGGCTGTGCCGGCCTCTTCGCGGGTAAAACCGCTCCTACAGTACACCACAGTCTGTGGGAGCGGGTTTACCCGCGAAGGCGCCGGTTCTGGCTCTATCAATCTCAGGTGTGGTTGATATCCCGGTCCTTGGTTTCCGGCAGGAAGAAAATCCCCAGCACCGCCGTCATTACCGCGATCACGATCGGGTACCACAAGCCGTAATAGATATCTCCGGTTGCCGCCACCATGGCAAACGCAACCGTCGGCAGGAAGCCGCCGAACCAGCCATTACCGATGTGGTAAGGCAGCGACATCGAGGTGTAGCGGATACGCGCCGGGAACAGTTCCACCAGCCACGCGGCAATTGGCCCGTACACCATGGTCACGTAGATCACCAGGATGGTCAGCAGTAACAGCACCATCGGGTAGTGGATCTTCGCCGGGTCGGCCTTTTCCGGGTAGCCGGCTTCTTTCAGCGCACCACTCAAGGTGGCGGTAAACGCCTCACTCTGCACCTTGAAGTCCGCTGCGGCCATGCTGCTGCCGTCAAAGCTTGGCAGTACCCGCTCACCGATACGGATCTGCGCCACGCTGCCAGGCTCGGCCGCTTGGTTGGTGTAGGGAATGGCGCGCTTGGCCAGCAGGCTCTTGGCAATGTCGCAGGAGCTGGTGAATTTGGCCTTGCCCACCGGGTCGAACTGGAACGCGCACTGGCCAGGGTCGGCCACCACCACCACCGGGTTCTGTTCCTGGGCGACGAACACGTCCGGGTTGCCGTATTCGGTCAGCGCCTTGAAGATCGGGAAGTAGGTCAGCGCAGCGATGATGCAGCCGGCCATGATGATTTTCTTGCGGCCAATGCGGTCGGACAGGCTGCCGAAGAAAATGAAGAACGGCGTGCCGATGAGCAACGAGCCGGCAATCAGCAGGTTGGCCGTCTGTGGCTCGATCTTGAGCATCTGCAGCAAGAAGAACAGCGCATAGAACTGCCCGGTGTACCACACCACGGCCTGCCCGGCAGTGCCGCCCAGCAGCGACATGATCACCACCTTGAGGTTGTCCCAGCGGGCGAACGACTCGGTCAGCGGTGCCTTGGACGCCTTGCCTTCGGCCTTCATCTTCATGAACACTGGCGACTCGTTGAGCTGCATGCGGATGTACACCGAGATCGCCAGCAGCAGGATCGACAGCAGGAACGGCACCCGCCAGCCCCAGGCCTCGAATACCTCGGTGCCCATGACTGTGCGGCAGGCCATGATCACCAGCAGTGACAAGAACAGCCCCAAGGTGGCGGTGGTCTGGATCCAGGCGGTGAAGAAGCCGCGTCGGCCCTTGGGTGCATGTTCGGCCACATAGGTGGCCGCGCCGCCATACTCGCCACCCAGGGCCAGGCCCTGCAGCAAACGCAAGGTAATCAGGATGACCGGCGCGGCCACGCCGATCGCGCTGTAGCTCGGTAGCAGGCCCACCAGCGCCGTGGACAGGCCCATGATCACAATCGTGATGAGGAACGTGTGCTTGCGCCCGATCATGTCGCCCAGGCGGCCGAACACGATAGCCCCGAAGGGCCGTACGGCAAAGCCGGCGGCAAAGGCCAGCAAGGCGAAGATGAACGAGGTGGTTTCATTGACACCGGCAAAGAAGTGCTTGGCGATGATCGCGGCGAGGGAGCCGTACAGGTAGAAGTCGTACCATTCGAACACCGTGCCCAGGGAGGAGGCGAAAATGACCTTGCGTTCCTCCTTGGTAATGCCGCGTTGGGGCGCGCTACTGCCCGTGGATGCGCTGTCGATAACCGCCATGGGTTGCCTCCGTCTTGTCGTCATACAGGCCGGAGCACCTCACAACCACTTCACCGTCGCACCCAGGCCCTGGGGCTTGCTTTGGTTGCGCGAAGCACGACAAGGCGGGCCGCCTCGAATCGCAGCAAGGTAAATGAAGCATAATCGGGATTGCCGGGATATCCACCCGCCCGGCCATACACAAGAGGGCGGCATGAACGACACGGCAATACCGGGCTGGCAGGGCGATATCTGGCTGGCGGACGACCACTGCCTGATGAAGGCTACGCTAGGCAGGACCGACAGCCATGTGCACTACGCGCATCAGGTGCTTGTCGGCCTTGGCGCGGATGTCGAGGTGCGCCTGGGCGAGCAGATTAGCAGCGGCCCGCAGGTGCTGATTGCGTCGCGGCAACCCCATGCAATCCTCAGCCAGGGCGTACCGTGCCTTACCCTGTTCGCCGAACCGCTGGCCTTCGACCTGGCAGACCTTGCCCTGGCCTGCGAGCAAGCCGGTAACAGCGCAGAGCAATTGGCGCAAAGCCTTGCGCGCTGGCCGCGTCGCCCGCTCGACTCGCGCCTGGAGAAAGCGCTTGAGCGCATCCGCGCACTTGACGAGCACGCCTTGCCGGCCCAGGAACTCGCCAGCACGGCAGCACTGTCACTCAGCCAACTGGAACGCCTGTTCAGCGGCTCATTGAAGCTGTCAGTGCGTAGGCTGGTGCTGTGGCAGCGCTTGCGCGTAGCCCTGCAGCGGGCGCTGAGCGGCGCCAGCCTGACCGAAGCGGCATTGGCGGCGGGGTTTGCCGACTCGGCGCACTTCACCCGCAGCGTGCGCCACCAGTTCGGCCTCAGCCCCGGGGCCGCTTTGCGTCACTTGCGTCTACGTACGCTCGGCTAAAGCCTGGCGCAGTGCCGCCGGCAGAACCGCAGGTGGATGACCATCCCCGCTCACCCACGGCTCACGCAGTTGCGCCAGGTACGCCTGCGGATAGTCCGGCCGATCACCGATGCCCATGTCGTCGTCCGCCAGCGCATAGCCAGGCAGGTACAGTTGCGTGCCAAGCAGGCGGTCCCAAAGCGGAAAGAACAGCGCAAAGTTGACATCGCCGGTGCGGCCGTACTTCAGGTGATGCAAGCGGTGCACCGGCGCCCAGGCAAACACATGGCGCAAGCCGCCAATCCGCATGTCCACGTTACTGTGCTGCAGCAACAACTGGATCGACACGCTGAACGCCAGCAGCGCGGCCACATCGACGGGTAAGCCGAGCAGCAATAACGGCAAGGTACCGCCCAGGGTTTCGAGCAACTGGTGTGCCGGGTGTTTCATCAAGCCGTTGAAGCCATACAGGCGGGTGACACTGTGGTGCACCGCATGCAGCCGCCACAGCAGCGGGCTACGGTGGCTGGCGTAATGCACCAGGGTGATGCCCAGGTCGGCCAATGCAATGGCCAGCAACAACTGCAAGGCCAACGGCCATTGATCGGGCCAAAGGCCTGTTCCCGGGAGCCAGTGGGCGAGCAGCGGGATGGTTGCCACGCTGGAAAGGGTAAGGCACTCGTTGACCAGTGCATGACAAAGGTCACGACGACCATCGCCTTGTGCCTGGTTCCAGGCAGCCTTGTAGGGCATGAGCCGTTCGCAGGTGAATGACAGCACCACGGCGCCGGCCAGCAGTGGCAGCAGCCACAACGGGTGCGCTGCCAATGACAGTGCCGTGGCAATGAAACCGAAGAAGAACAGTGGGGCGTAAAGGGTGCGCATGGGTGGCTCCGGGTAGTGAGGAGCCGCCAGTGTTGGCCCTGAGACCCACTGGGCGCTTGAAAGAACGGCGCATGCACTGCTGTGGGAGCGGGCACGCCCGCTCCCACAGGGCCTCTGCAATTCAGATAGTCATGGGTTGTTCTGTGAGCACTCGCGTCAACTGAAGACCTTTACCTTAGGAACTGCATCACTTCTGCCAGTACCTGTTCAGCCTGCTCGCGATGCGGCACATGCCCACACCCGTGCAACAGACGCATTACCGCCGGCCCGCTGGCCAGCGCCACCAACCGTTCGGGGTGTGCTGGCGAGCCAAATTCGTCGTTATCGCCATGCAGGCTCAACAATGGGCAGCGCACCTGCGCCAGTTGGTTATCCAGGTTCCAGTCGGCAAAATCCTCGGACAGCCAGTTGTCCACCCAGGCACGCAGTACCCATTCGGCCTTGCTGCCGTGATAGCGCGCCAGCCGTTGCAACTGCCCGGGCTCGGCAAATTGCAGGTCGGCTGCACGAATGCCTTCAAGGGTACGTGCTTCGACAAACGCTTGGGCCGATTCGGTGACCAGCCCCACGCAATGGCCGGCAAAGGCCGCCGCGCAGGCCACGGCCATGCCGCCGCCGACGCTGTGGCCGAAGACGATGAAATCGGTAATGGCAAAGTATTCACGCAACGCTGTAAATCCGTGCTGCGCCTCGTCCTCGACAAAACCCAGGCGCAACCTGCCCGGGTGCGCGTCGGAACGACCAAAGCCCAAACGGTCGTAGGCGATTACCCGGTGCCCGGTGGCTTGCGCCAGCTGCACCGGAAAGTCACGCCATAACGCCACACACCCCAGCGAGTCATGCAGCAGGACAATGGGCGCCCCCTGTGCCTGCAGCGGCGTCCATTCCTGGGCGAACAGCGTGCCTTGCGCAGTGTCAATCCAGTGCTCGCGAGTGTGCAGGTCGCTCATACCGCCTCCGCTACCGGCCCCTTCAACTCCACTTGGTTGCCATCCGGGTCGTAACAGTACAGGGACAGCCCCTCGCCTTCGGCACCATAACGCTTCTCGGCGGGCTCCACCTTGACCCCGGCGGCTTCCAGGTAAGCCGTCAAAGCGGCCTCGTCGAACGGCTCGATACGCAGGCAGAAATGGTGCAGGTTGCGCCCTTCCACCCCTGGTGCCGCCCCGCCTGGCTGCCCCAGCGGGCCATCCAGGGTCACCAGGTCGATCATCGCCGTGCCCGTGGCCAGGTGCACCATGCCCAGGTCTTCGCGCACGCGGCTGACCGTGCAGCCAAGCAACTCGGTGTAGAAAGCAACGCTGCGCGGCAGGTCGCTGACCCGCAGAACAAGGTGGTCTATGTGCTGGATGGCGAACGGTCGCATGGCGGGCTCCTTGTGCCGTGTGTGCGAGTAGGTTCGCCACCTTAGCCCAGGTTCGCCCGGCATGACCAGAATCAGCTACTCGTTCACCAACCGTTGCAGCACGCCCCCTTCGTGGCGTGTGAGGATGCGCAGCAACTGATCGACCAGCGCCCGGTCCGGTGCATCCAGGTGGAAGTGGTGCCCGCCCGGGTGCCAGGAAACCTTCGCCTGGCTGGGCAACGCCGCCTGGCGCCGGGTAAAGGCCTCGCCGGTAAATGCCCCTTGGCGGCCGAAGAGCAGGTACAACGGGCAGCGGATCTGGCCAAGCAGGTCGCAGGCTTCGCGCTCGGTCAGGGGCATGGGCTCGGGCAGCACCAGCCGCGGGTCATGGCGCCAGCAGTAACCATCGCCCAGTTGCAGCAGGTCGCGCAGCGCCAGCAGCCGTGCGGCATCCTCCGACAGTTCGGTATCCAGGCGCTCACGGCGCTGCGCCAGCGCTGTGTCGAGGTCATCGAAGCGGCCTGGGTCCAGCTCGGCAAAACCCGGCAGCTGGCTGCGCTGGACCATGCGCTTGAGCCGATAGGCCCGCGCCAGGTGCTGCACGCGGTCATCCTCGGCCACCGTGAACGGTGCCCCCATACCGTCGAGGAAGGTCATGCTGGCAATGCCACTGGTCATGGCCGCCAACAGCGACGCTACACCCGTGCCCATGCCGTGGGCCAGCACATGAAATTGCGCCAGGCCCAGGCTGTCGGTTACCGCCAGCATGTCCTGCGCATGTTCCCACAGGTAATAGCCACTGTCGTGGCGGCGGTGGTCCGAACGGCCGTGGCCGACCAGGTCGGGGGCCACCACGAAGCAACCATCCAGCATCGGCGCCAGGCGCTCGAACGAGGCGGCGTTGTCTAGCCAGCCGTGCAAGGCCAGCACCGGTATGCCCTCCTCCGGGCCCCAACAGCGCACAGCAATCTCGATACCGTCAAGGTCCAGCAAATGGTCCTTGGGACTGAACGGCGAACGCATGCTCTCTCTCCCTGACTGGTGCCTGGCACGCACGTGCCAGGCCAATACCTCACCTTGGCGCAGCCATGGCGCGCCTGCTGGCCCCTCGCCGACAACTGCATATGCGTGACCGACCCAGGCAGGCAATTATCTACCGCACACTACGCCGACGCCTGCGGCCCCATAGCGGCTCCCCACCATGGAGTGCCGACATGAGCCACACCCCTTACCATCACGCACAAATGGTGCGTACCCTGCCCGACTGGAGCAAGGCGCTGCACAGCGAGCACGCCAGCCGCATCCTGGCGCGCCTGCGCAAGGACTACCAGGACGCTGACGGCAACGACTACGACTGGTACACCCAGGCAGACGAACTCACCCGCCAGGCCCTGCAACGTGCCATCGCCAAACGCGATGCCAGCAGCAGGGCCTTGCAGGCGGCGCTAAGTACCTTGCAGGGCGTCACCGAGTACTGCACGCCGTTGCTGCAGCAGCAGCTGAATATCGACATCGCGGTCACTCAGGCGCAGTACGTTTATCAAGCGACCGCCGTCAAGCATCCCGTCGGCTTTCCAGGTGGCCCTGCCACGCCGCATGAGCTGGGTGAAATCGTAGCCAAGGGCGAACCGCAGTATCGCAGCCTGCTCGAAGCGGCCCTGCACAACTTCGAAGGCCCGGCCGACACTACGCGCTTCAGCCGCCTGCAATGCAGCCGACAGGACATCTGGCCACCTGAAGGGTTGACGCTGGCGGGCTTCATCGACCAGTGCCGCAAACTGAACCTGGGCCAACGCTACCAACAGCACCTTGAGCAGATTTACAACGGTGCCAACAAAACCGAACTGCAAGCACTGGCCATCGCCGCACGGCGTGACGAGTTCCGCGTGCAAACCCGTATCGCCGCCTGCAAAGGCCACTTGAGCCCCGCCGCCTCGCTGGCGCTGCATGGCCTCTGCGCCGACACTGCCGACCCCACCTATCAAGGCCGTGCCCTGCGCTGCTGGCAGTTGCAATTGTTTGGCATCCCTATCCATGAACTGCTGTTCATCGCACCCACGCAGAACCGCAAGCACGACCCGGTATTTCTCTACAACCCGGTGGATGCCCATCCGTTAAGGGAGTTTGCCTCGCTGGGCGATGCCCGCAAGTACCTGCGTGAGCAGCTGCTGCAGGACGACTACCGCAAACGCTTTGTCGCCCTGGCCCTGCAGTCTCAGCAAGCAACATTGAACAAGAAACTCATGCGTGCCCTCTTCAACACCCCCGATCAGGACGATGGAACGGCGCTGGAGCCTCGCAATTCAATACATTTGGAATCCATCGACAAATCCTTGCCAAACGTTCCTTGGGCACCCTTGGAATCCAGTCACCTGGTACGCCTGAGGGCCGATGCTCGCTGGGTAGCGGTCCCCACCGAAGATGTGGACGCCAGGGTACGCTTGCAGAACATCGAATACTGGCTGGACCTGGGCATGACCGTGCTGAATGTCGCCGCCATGGTCGTACCCTGCCTGAACCCGATCATGCTGACCATTGGCGCCGCGCAGATCATGGGCAGCGTGTTCGAAGGCATTTCGGCGTGGGAAGAAGGTGACAATCAAGAGGCTGTGTCCCAGCTGGAGTCGGTGTTGCTGAACATTGTCACGGTGGCTGCCGTGGGCGGCGGTGCCATGGTGCTGAAGGCTTCAGGTTTTGTCGACGCCATGCAAAGCATCGCAAAGGACGGCCAGGACTATTTATGGAGCGCCACACTCAAGGACCATGCAAGCCCGGTAACCATCGCCGAACACCTTGAGGCTGATGAACAGGGCCGCTACACCATGGACGGGCGCCACTACCTACGCATCGACGGCATTGTGTACGAACAAGTGGAAGAACGCGGCCAGTCGCGCATTGCTCACCCACATGACCCGCAAGCCTATCGGCCAATTGTGCGAGACAACGGCGCAGGCGCATGGCGTGCAGCACATGAAATGCCGCTGGAGTGGGATGACCAGCATCTGTTGCGGCGCTTGGGGCCAATCAGTGAAGGCCTGAGTGACGAAGCGCTGCAGGCGGCGCTACAGTGCTCCGGGGTGCAAGGCGACGAACTTCGCCTGGCCCAGGTTGCAGCACTGCATCCCCCAGCCTTGCTGGCCGATGCGCTCGACCGGCTGAGCGCAAGAAGCCAAACAAGCGTGCCCGAAAATGCCCAACCCCTTGCCAGCCAATTCCCGGGCCTGCCGCGGCGGGCCCTCGGGCAAATCATGGCCAGGACCAGTGCCAGTGAGCGCCTGCGCCTGGCCCAAGGCAGGGTGCCCTTGCGCGTCGCCGAAGAAGCCCGCGCCTTGCAGGCACATGCCCGCCTGAGCCGGGCTTTGCTGGGGCTCTATCGATCTGACCTGGCCACTGCAGACAGCCAGTTGCTGGATGCCGCACTCAAGGCCGAGCACCCTGGCCTTGATGCACAGCAACGCTATGCAACGGCAGTCGCGGACCGGGCGCATGCGGCCAAGCTGATCGGGCAGCAGCCGATCAGGCCAGGCTACCGTTCGCCGATGCGCCTGGCCGATGGGCGCCTTGGCTACCCACTCAGTGGACGGCTGCCTTGGGCCAATACCGCAGACCGACGTTTGCGCGCGCTCTACCCTGGCCTGAACGCAAGCGAGCGTAATGCCCTGCGGGGGCAACTGCGCCAGCGCGGAGATGTCGCGGCGCAGCTCAGGGCACTGGAAATCGAACGCAACAACCTCGACAACAGGTTGCGTGATTGGGTAATCCAAGGCAGCAACGACCAGCAAGACAGCCGCACCGTGGTGCGAGACGTGTTCAATGCCGCTTGGCGCCGTGAAGACCCTGACACCCTCACCCTGCAAGGCCTGGACATCGACACGTTGCCGTCATTGCCAGCGCGCTTCGACCACATCACCTCCATGAACATTCGTGCCATCGGCATTCGCCAGCTTCCTGCTGACTTCTTCCAGAGTTTTCCCGCGCTGCGCACCCTGCGCCTGGCGCAAAGCCCGGAGCTGGATTTCGAGGGCCTGTTCCAGGCACTGGCCTGCACCCCGCAACTGGAAGTGCTGGAGCTTGGCAACAACCAGCTCGGCAACCTCACCGAAGGGATGCGCCAGCGCCTGGCCAGCCTGCCCCACCTGCGCCGTTTAAGCCTGCGCCTGAACGGCTTGCAGCTTGCCGAAGCCGACTTGCAGACGCTTGCACAGCTCCCCCTCGAAGACCTTGACCTTGAGAACAACAACATTGTGCTCAGTGATGCCCTGGCAGGCCGGTTCACCGGCCTGCATCGCCTGCGTGACCTGCGCCTGACCAACAACCCGCTGGGGTTGCCGCCCGAGGTGACCGGCCTGACCCGTTTGGCCAACCTGCAACTGCGCAATTGTGGGCTGCGTGAGTGGCCGCGTGGCCTCACACCCTTGATGGCACAGGCGGACCTGCAACTGCGTCACCTCAGTCTGAGCTACAACCCGATTGACCAGGTGGCAGACCTGGACCAGGTGCTGGCCAGCCCCTTTGCCGACGCATTGCGTACGGCAAGCCGCGATGCCTTCTGGGACTTCAACGAAAACAACCTGGACGCCGACAGCAACCGCCGCATGCGCGTCGCTGGCGTCGAAGCGCACAGTGATGATGAGCTGTCGGACATCAACATCAACTATTGGCTGGTGGATG
The DNA here is from genome assembly GCA_947090765.1 of Pseudomonas sp. MM223. Lineage (NCBI taxonomy): Bacteria > Pseudomonadati > Pseudomonadota > Gammaproteobacteria > Pseudomonadales > Pseudomonadaceae > Pseudomonas > Pseudomonas sp. MM223. The sequence goes on from OX352322.1 coordinate 4,075,640, forward strand.
CCAGCCCAGAACAAGCGCAGCTGTGGGAAGACCTGTTCGAAGGTGACGCAAACCGGTACTTGCGCGATGTGGTCGAACGCGTGACGCGCTCGCAGCAGGCCGAAAACGACTTGCGCGGGCTGACCCGCCAGGTTTGGCAGCTGCTTGACCAGGCCGGGCGGGACGAAGAGCTGCGTACCCATCTGGACACTATCGCGCAAGACTACCCGCCCACCTGTGGCGACGCCGGTACCGATGCGTTCAGCGCCCTCGAACTTGAGGCACAGGTGTTCCGCCAGCTGACCCTGGAGGCGGAGCGCCCGGCCTATCTGTTCAATTTTTTCAGAAACCTCTATCGGCGCGAAATGGTCAACGCGCTGGGCGAGCGGATCCAGCTCGCCCGACTGGCGCGCCAGGCACGCTTGCTGGAGCTGGACCGGCTGCCCGCCCAGGCGCAGCCCGCAAGGCTCGACGTGCCTGCGCTGGACAGCCTCGATGACCTGAGTGACAACGCCCTGCTTACCGGCGGCACGGACCTGATCGAAATACGCCTGGCCTTGCGCCAAGCGCTGGCAGAGCCGCTAGCATTTCCGGAAACCAGCCAAGGCATGCTATACCGCCACGAAGCGATGATTTCGGCGCGTGTGGCCAGCAATGTCGAACGCGCCGTCCAGCTGTTCGACGAAACAGCTTCAGAGCGCAGGGCCTGGGTTGCCCGCCAGCCCAGCTGGCAACGTTACCTGGCCCAGCGCTTCGCCAGCCGCTTTAGCGCACTCGATGAGCGCTGGTATCGTGGTCTGGAATATCTGGATTACTGTGTCAACCCTGAGAACGAAGCGGTTAACTCACTGGATGAAGACGTACTGCAGGCGGTGACCGAGTTGTTACCCGAGTCACCACTGTCAGATGTTGGCCAATTGCGCCGGGTAGCGCTTCAGGAAATACCTCACGATGAGGCCGCCCGAGGCTTGAAAGCACGGCATGACAATCAACGCCAGGAACTGTTTGAACAGTTGACCCGCGCGCAAGACCCGAACAACTAACCCCCTACTGACCGCGCAGGTCTTCGAAGAAGGCCTGCCGGCCATCCACCTGGCTGGATGCCCGCAGGGCCACCGCCGCATCAGCATTGGCTGCCTCCACATGCCAATAGCAATGCTGCACCGCACGGGTCACCGCCACATAGGCCAGGCGCTGCACTTCTTCCTTCTGCGCCGTATCGAACGGTTGGGCATCGCCGGCCTTGCCCAGCCCGGCCTGGCGATACACCTGGTTTTTGTAGGGCGAGCTGGTGAGGTACTGGCAGTCGCCCAGCATGAATACCGCATCGGCCTGCAAGCCCTTGGCACTGTGGTAAGTCAGCTGGCGCAGCCGGCGTTGCTCGGCCGGCAATGCCGCCTCGGTGTGCAGCACGCTTTGCAGGTGCTCGTTCATCAAGGCCCTGTCGCTGCCTTTGCGGTACAGCATCATGACCGTCTCACCCCGTTGGTAGTGCTCGATCAGCGTTTCGCCCAGGGCGGCCTCGTCACGGTCGAACACCTTGACCGGCGAGCCCGGCAATTCGGCTGCCGGGCCACTGGCGCGGGCTTTCTTGCCGGCAATCGCCGGGGTGCCTTTGACCAGGTGTTCGGCCGCGTCGATCACCTGTTGCTGGCAGCGGTAGTTGTCGACCAGCATCACCCGCGTGTTGGCCGGCGACGGGAAAGCCTTGGTGAATTCCATGAAGTACTTGGGCGAACTGCCACGCCAGCCATAGATCGACTGCCAGTCGTCACCCACGCACAGCAGCGACGAATGCTGAGCGTGGCGCCCGGTGTGCATGGCCGGGCCACGTCGGCGGATTTCAGCAAGGCTGGCGCGCAGCCAGCTGACGATCTGCGGCGACACATCCTGAAACTCGTCGATCATCAGGTGCGCCAACGGCCGCAACAACGGGTCGGGCAGCAGTTGCAGGTTTTCCGGGTTGTTCTCGCCGAACAGGGCAAACATGCGGTTGTAGCTCATCACCGGTGGCGACTGGTCCAGCAGGTATGCCTCCAGGGCTTTCCAGTACAGGGCCAGGGCCTCGAAGAACAGTGCATCGCTGTCCCCGGACGGGAAGCTCATCGCCGCCACCGCGTTGTTGACGTCCAGGCCAAGGTTCTCGATGAAGTTGGCCGCGCCGACAAAGGCGTCCAGCAACGGCGCAGGGGCCAGTTCGCCCTTGACCTTGTACTCGAACCCCGGGCCGGCCACGGCATCGCCTGCCAACGAAGCCGCCAGGCGCCGGGCCATGGCGTAGTTGTCGAGCCAGATCAACGGCCGGTCGCAGAAGGCCTGCAACAAGGTGCGCTTGACCGCCCACTCGGCACGCACTGCCAACTTGGCGCCGGGGCGCTGGTACTGTGCGCTTTCCGCCGGGTCGAAGCCCAGCACCACCAACGGCCCCTGGCCAGCCAGGCGCCCATGCACATGGAAGCGGCTGCCACGGATGTCGACAGTTTCGCGGCACGGCTCGATGCCCTTGATTGGCCAAGCGCCGGCGGCGAACCACAGGTCCTCGATCACGTCGCACAGTTCTTCGTCGCGCTGGGCGGCCAACTGGGTCACCTGTGCGCGCTTCTGCACGTCGGGGTTGTTCGGGTCCAGTGGTTTCAGTTGCAAGGCTTCGCTGCGCAACAGGCCGACCAGCTCGGCAAAACGTGGGCTCTCGCCCAGCACGCTGCTGTAGCAGTGGTTCAATTGCTGGCGCTGGGCATCGTTAAGGCGCAGGTCGAACGGGTTGCTGTCGGCCTCGGCCTCACGCCCGGCAGGCATCTCGTTGCCCAGCGTCTCGAAGGCGCGCACCTGGCCGAAGCCCGGCAGGCTGCGTACCAGCGGCAGGATGCGCGAATGGAAGGTACGTACCAGCTCGCGGGCCTGCACCGGTTGCAGGTTGATCTGCCACAGGGCGAACACCTGCAACAGGCGCTTGATGAAGTCCTTGCGCGACTCGCGGGTGAACGTGACCACGGTCATCGCGTCCAGTTCGTAACCCAGATAATGGCGCAGCAGCAGGATGCGCAACACCAGCGACGTGGACTTGCCTGCGCCGGCGCCGGCCACCACACAGGTGGACGGGGTGTCACTGAAGATCAGCTTCCACTGCGCGGCGCTAGGTTGCGCCTCGGCAGGCAGGCGCTGGGCGACATCGGCCTTGAAACGCTTTTTCAGCTCGGCCGTCAGCGGCAGGCGCCAGTCGTCGAACAGGTTGTCGTCCTGGCCGGGTACTGCGGCAGTGTCGGGGCGCGAATCGCGAATCACCAGCACCTGGCGCCCAGCCTCGTAGCCCTCCACCCGCCCGCGCTCGAACCCTTCACGCACACCATCGGCATGCCCGGTACGCTGGCCGGTGGCGTGGCCGAGGAACCAGGAGTCGCGATGCTGGGCTTGCAGGCGGGTCAGGCCACGCCCCAGCAGACGGGCGGCCAGGCGGCGAAACCAGGGCAATTGGGCAGGCGGGGAAAGGTCGGCGGGGGCCTGGGGTTGCTCGTGGGCCACGGTCACTCCGTTGAAAAACAAAAAACAGCCGGCATGTTCGCCGCATCGACGGAAAATCGCCAGCGAATGCTTGCAGATCAGTGGATTAGGCGATGAAGCGAATCGAGCATGGCAGAAAATAATATCGATAAGGATGATTGTTTTAAGCCGATATTTACGCTTATTTTCGATGTTTCTTTAGCGCATCATGGCGTCATTCCACTGATTCAAGGAGCACGATCATGCTGCAACTGCGACCCTTTGAAGGCCTGGGCCACGCCAACCACGGCTGGCTCGATGCCCACCACCACTTCTCGTTCGCCGAGTACTACGACCCGGCGCGCATGCACTGGGGCAACCTGCGGGTATGGAACGATGACCTGATAGCGGCTGGCAGCGGCTTCCCGCCGCACCCGCACCGCGACATGGAAATCATCACCTATGTGCGTGAAGGCGCAATCAGCCACCAGGACAGCCTGGGCAACAAGGGCCGCACCGAAGCCGGTGACGTGCAGGTGATGAGTGCCGGTACTGGCATCGTGCACAGCGAGTACAACCTGGAAGACGTGGATACGCGCATTTTCCAGATCTGGATCGTGCCGGAGCGTACGGGTGAAGCACCGCAGTGGGGTAGCCGGCCGTTCCCCAAAGGCGAGCGTGGCGAAGGCTTCGTGACCCTGGCCAGCGGCCGTGCCGGTGATGAAGACAGCCTGCAGATTCGTACCGATGCCCGCCTGGTGGCTGCAACCTTGCGTGCGGGTGAAACCGCCGAGTATCGCTTCGATGCTGCACGCCGGGGCTACCTGGTACCGGCCAAAGGGTTGGTGGAAGTCAACGGGCTGCGGGCCAAGGCGCGCGATGGCGTGGCGATCGAGCAGGAAGAGGTGCTGCGGGTGACCGCCATCGAAGACAGCGAGATCGTGCTGGTGGATGTCGCCTGATGGATCAGGCCAGTGCAGGCTGCCTTGTGATACCTGTACTGGCCTCATCGCCGGCAAGCCAGCTCCCACAGGGACCGCGCAGACTTTAATCATTCTTCTGCCTGCGCGGTCCCTGTGGGAGCTGGCTTGCCGGCGATGGGCTGCACAGCAGCCCCCTTTCAGAATGGCAAGGTCAGCTTCAACCAGTAGGCATCGCCCTGGGCGCGGTTGCGCACTTCGGTTTCCTTCGACCACTTCGCTGTCACGAACCACCCTTCCTTGCCGCTGTACTTGATCGACGGGCCTACGGCAAAGCTGCGCCCTTTGTTGTCTTCGATGCGCTCGCCATCCTGATGGTCATCCGTCGTCTGCCGGTAGTAGTACCCCCCTACCCCCAGCACCCAGCCATTGCCCAACCCCCACCCCACGGCATAATCCACATGAAACTCCTGCCCCGAACGATAATCGGTGGCGGGGTTGCGCCTGTTGAAGTCGTACATCACCTTGGCATCCAGGTTGAGCCCGGCCGGGTCGATGTAGCTCATCGCATACACCGGCTCGAACACCCAGTAATTGCGCCCGGGGTTGGCCAGGTCGTTTTTGTCGTAGCGGCCGGTGGGGGCAATCATGTCGAAGGCCAGGATACTGTGGAACTTGTCACTGTGGTGAAAGCCCAGCGCCGGGCCGAAGATCACGTCGCCCAGGCCGCTGTTTTGCTGCGACTGGTCATTGAGCGAGACCTTGACATCCACCAACGGCACGATTGCATGCAGCGCCAGGCTGCCGCCCAGCAACGTGTAGTCGCTCACCCAGATCAACCGCGGCACGATGGCGTTGGCACGCACGCGAAAGTCCACGGGCAGTTTGCGCCCATCGTTGCCGCGCAGGTTGTCCGCTTCGTAATGGTTGACGAACAGCTGGCCGTAAAAGCCTGGCGACGGCATGGCGCCGGACATGTAGTTTTCGGCACCTAGCGGGTAGGACGTACCGCCCCCCTCGGTGGCGTGGGACAGGTTGGCAGCGCCGAACAACGTGGCGCACACGGCAAGGCGCAACAGGTTTGCAAGGGTCGGGGTCATCGGGTCAACCTTTTTTGTTGTTATCGGTCGGGTGCACGCCAGCCCCCCGAGGACAGGGCGCTGGGCATCAGAGGGGGTCAGATACGCTTGAACAGGGCCGAACGCTGGCCGTCAGCGGCACCGTCTGCGGCGCTGTAGAAACGCTCCATGAAGATGTCGCGCTCAAACAGCCGCCCCTGCATCAGGCAGGTGATTGCGGCATCGATCATCGGTGGCGGGCCGCACAGGTAAGCCTTGTGCCCGTTGAAACGGCCGTCGAAATATTGCCTGGCCGCGTCATGCACGTAGCCACGTACCCCCTGCCACTGCTCATCCTCAGCGGCCTGGCTGAGGGCCGGCACGTAGCTGAAATTGGCATGCCGGGCAGCCAACGCCTCGAACAGCTGGCGGTTGTACAGCTCGGCACGGGTACGGGCGCCCTGGAACAGGGTGATGCGCCGGGTATCGCCACGCGCCAGCAGGTCCAGGATCATCGACTGCGGGCTGGACAGCCCCGAGCCACCGGCAATGAAGATCAGGTCGCCCGGCTGAGAGCTGCGCACGAAGAACTGCCCGTAAGGGCCGGCCAGCGCCAGCGCATCACCCACCTTGAGCTGCTGGTGGATATGCCCGGTAGCAACGCCCCCTTCCACCAGGCGCACGTGCAACTCCACCTCGTCGGCCTGCTGTGGCGGGTTGGCCAGGGAAAACGCACGGGTACCTTCGATACCTGGCAGTTGCAGGTTCACGTACTGCCCGGCCTGGAAGGCCATCGGCCGGTCGAGCTTGAGGTGCACGCCACGAATGGTCGGTGACAGCTCCACCAGTTGGGTAACCACGGCCCGATAGTCCTGCACCGGCAAGCCGGCGAAGTCCGGGTCGACGTCGATGTCGGCCTCGATCACCAGGTCGCTCTGCGGGATAGCGCAACAGGCCAGCACCTTGCCCTCATCGCGCTCCATGTCCATCAGGGCGAAGGACGAAGCTGCACCCAGGTCGACCTCGCCTTCCAGCACCTGGCACTTGCAAGTCGCGCAGGTGCCGTGGCCACAGGCAAACGGCAGCCATACACCTTGGCGCAGGGCGGCTTCGAGGATGGTCTGGCCCTCTTCCACTTCAATCTGCTCGCCGGTCGGTTCGATAGTGACTTGATAGCTCATGGCGGCATTCCTCAGTTGTGGCTACCGCCCAGGCCTTCAAGGCCGGGGGTGTGCAAGTGCAACAGGCTCTTGTGGGCAACACCGTTGGTGGCCAGGCCAAGGGCCAGGTCAGGCATGAAGGGCTGCTCGTCAAGGCGCCAGCGGGCGGCAGCAAAGTCAACGCGGGCCGCATCCGGGTGCAGGGCGATGGCCGGCTTGACCACCTGCTCGATGAAAGCGGCAAAGGGCAGCGCCGGGTCTACCGGCAGGGTGAACGGTGCGCAGAACAGCAGGTGGTTTTCCCAGCACAGGTACACCAGCTGGGCGCCGTGGAAGTTGGCCTGGCGGTCCAGGGGTTGGGCGGTGTAGCTGCCGATGGCGGTCACGGGCATGGCAAAGTTCCTCTTGTTCTTGTAGGGGCCGGGGCGCGGCAATGGCGCCCGGGTTGTTCGATGCTTCAGCCGGCCTTGCGCCCGGCACGGTGCAAGGCTTGCCAGCGCTGTTGTTCGGGCGAGCCCTGGTACTCGAAGTTGTCCTGGCCGGGGGCGATGTTGTAGTAGTCGCGCACCACCGCCTCGACATCCCCGCCACCGCAGTTGCCCTGCAGGATCTGATGTACCGGCAGCCAGGCCTGCACGTACTTTTCCGGTTCGAAGGCGAAGATGTCGCAGCAGCCATCGGAGCAAAAGTGATAGCGCTCGCCTTCATGCACCAGGCTGCGGTGGCTCAGTTGCGTGGGCGCGTCCGGCTCGGTAAAGGCCAGCGGGATCTGGCAGATCTGGCACAGCATCGGCAGCGTCGGGTTGTAGAAGCGCTCGCCACGCGCCTGCAAATCGCGCCAGTGCTCGTAGCGCGGTCGGTAGTAGCGGTCGAAGGTGTCCGGGTACTTGGCCGACAGCCAGTCCAGCTCCTCGTCAGTGGGGATCCAGGTATGGAAGTTGGTGGCCTGGCTGTACTGGTAGAAAATCGACCAGGCCTGGTGGCTGATGTGCTCCTTGCCGATGGTGGTTTGTTCGACGTACTTCGGCGGGCGAATGCCGTACCGTTCCAGGTCCTTGAACAGCGCGCCACCGGCCTGCTCGAAGTACACCTCCCAGGCTTCGGCCCAGGACATCACCTTGTTCGGCAACATGTAGTCCATCATCATCCCGACCAAGGTCAACAGCCGGTAGCCGCGCCAGAACCACTTGTCGATCCAGCGCTGTACGATAGGCACGTTGTCCTCGTGCTGCTCCAGTAAAAACTTGATCACCTCCAGGCCCAGGGTCATGTGCCGGGCTTCGTCGGACTGCGCCGAGAAGCCGAAGGTGACCGTGGCCATGTCGCCGTTGAACGCCGCCCCCGACATGAACGGCACAAACAGCAGGTTGGTCAGCACGTACTCGAACGAGAACGAAATGGCGGTAAGGAACTCGAACGGGCCTGCCGTACGCGCATCTTCGAAGAACGACTTGGGCACCGACAGGAACCACACCCGGTCGTGCATGTGGGCAAAGTCATGCAGGCCGTTGAAGTGCTTGTTGTAGTGGCTCATGGCGTGCACCTGGGTCTGCACGTGGCGCAGCTCGTCGATGGCCTGCATCTGGCAGGCCACCCGTGCGCCCGCACCGCCAAAGTGCCGGCCTACCCGGGCAAAGCCTTGGTAGGCCTGGTACTCCAGCGGCGTGACACCACTCAGAAACAGTTTCAGGGCATTGACGTAACGGGCATCGGAGATGTTCTGGTGGCCGTTGTTCTGGGCAAAGGCATCAAAGATCGCGTACAGCTTCTTCTCTTTTTCGGCCTGGTACTTCCAGTAGGCGTCCATGGTCAGGCGGAACGGGTCTTCCCACTTGTCCCAGTCGGTGATCTTGATGCCTTCAAACCGCTCGTAGGGGTAGATGGCGTCCTTGCTCTGGTAGCTCGGTTCCCAGCCCAGGTCACGGGTCAGGCAGCGGTACTTGTCTTTCTGGTTGAGGCGCTTGGCGGCCATGGTGGTCTCCTTGTTCTTGTCGTTGTGCGGATCAGTTCCAGTGCAGGGCGAAGCAGTCTTCGTCTTCCTCGACGTTGCCGCCGAGGGTGATCACGTCGATCAGCATTTCCTGCACATCCCATTCACGGCCGGTTTTTTCTTCCACCGTGGCGCGGTGGATTTCCAGGCGCCCTTCAGCCTGCACGCGGATCATCGCTGGCTGGTGCTGCACCTGGGCATGCGGGTTGTCCTGGGTGATGGCCTCGACGATGTAACGGGCGCTGTCGTTGTCCTGGAAGGCGATGTACACGAGGGAAGTCATACGGCATCTCCACTGAGGCCGAGTTTTTTCAGGCGGGCGCCAAAAGCGCTGTCGATGGCATCCAGCGCCTCGCGGCCCGGGCCTGCTTCGGCCAACGGCAGCAGCGCCTGCAGAGCACGGCCGCGCCAGTGGCTGACCCAGCCGTCGATCAATGGGCGGTTATGGGCGTTTTCGGCGACGGCGGTCTTGACCAGCGCATCGACCCAGCGCTGGCTCTCGGCGAACCACAGGCGCATGAACTCGGTGAGCATGCCCAACTGCCCTGCCCCGGCAGCCACCAGTTGCGCATCGAAATGTTCGAACAACAGCGGGTACAGCAGGCCGTCGCTGACCAGGTTCTGCGCCAGGCTCAGCTCAAACCAGTCACGCACCACCAGGCTGTCCTCCACATAGCGGCGCAGCCCTTGCCAGGCGGGCTCGTCCAGCCAGCGCTGTTTGGCCTCGGCCAGCAGTGCCAGGCCGTCGTCCTCCAGCAACAGGCCAATGCGCGACAGGTACTGGGCAATGGCCAGGCGGTCCATGGCGTGGAACATGTGCATCTGGGTGACGCTGGTGCCGAAGGCGTCAGCAGCAATACCGCTGTTGTTCATGTTGGCGCCCAGTTCGGCGTGGCGCAGCGGTAGCAACAGGCGCGCAATCAGGCCGCGGGATTCGGCGGGCAGGCTGGCCAGCAGCTCGCGCTTTTCGCAGAAGGCAAAGCTGTGCTCGGCGTTTTCCTGCATGCGCGCCCGGGCCTGCACGTAGGTGCCGTAGTAGTACTGGCGCGGGTCGCTGACGGCGTACCAGTCGGCCATCTGCACGGCGGTGCGGCTGGGGTCGTTGAGCAGTTTCTCGGGCTGCCACAGCGGGCGGTAGTGGAAGTTGGTAGCGGCCTCGATGTCGAAGCTGGCTTCCTGGTAGCGGCTGGCCGGTTTGTCACCGAAACGGCGGCGCGTATGGCTGAAGGTCTGGCGAATCGGCTCGACCGTGGCCGTCTTGATCTCGATACTCATGCAAGGCGTCCTGTACTTGTTGTTGTGGGGATGCAACGCGCCGGCAGGCGGCGCTTCAATCGTCCGTGTCGCGGCTTTCGCCATAGCGCCACTTCTGCATGTCGGCATCGACGGCGGCGGCCATCGCAGCGTCCATGTGGCGCACCCGGTTGCTGGCGCAGAAGCTGGCAAAAGCAGTACGCGGCAACACCAGTTCGACAAACAGGTCTGGGTAACCGATGGCAAAGTCGAACTCGACGAAGGTTGCGTCCGGCTCGCTGCGCACGCGGACGTAGCGCGGCATCTGCTCAAAGGATGGGGTGGCTTGAGTCATGCTCTGGTGCTCCGGTTGGACGTGCCAAGGGATAGAGCAACGGCTGTGCCAGGCGCTTGAAAATTGTTGAAAATCTGTTCAACACATTGTTTTTAAAAGACATTATTTAATACAAGGGTTGACCAACGGCAGCGCTGCGAGCACGTTGCAGCCTGCCCGTTTGATCATTTGCTCAATCGCGACGGAGCCGTTCGAGCAAATGGCAAACGTGACCGGTGATTGACTTTTACGCGGGTTTCAGGCGGTTTAGAAAAGAGAGCGACCCGGGCCTTGCCTGCAACACCGCGGTCGCCCCGGCGTGCCCAGTAACCCGCCTTGCCTGAGTGGGTGCACGCCGAATCCCCATACAACTACAAGCAAGGGGCGCACGCGAATGATTACCCAGTACAGGGCGCCGGAACCTGCGCCGGCGCTGAAGGACCTGACCGAACGGGTACGGTTTCTTGGCACCGAAGGCAAGATCTGGCTGGACGAGCAGCGCATGCTGCTGGTGCAGGCCGCAACCATGGCCAGCATGCGCCGCGAGCTGATCGAAATGCTCGGTATAGAGCGGGCCAAGGGCTTTTTCCTACGCCTGGGCTACCAGTCGGGGCTGAAGGACGCCGAGCTTGCGCGCAAGCTGCGGCCCAACGGCAACCCGGTAGAAATGTTTTTCATCGGCCCACAACTGCACTCGCTCAAGGGCATGGTCAACGTGCGCCCGCTGCAGCTGGAAATCGACCTGGACAACGGCCACTTCTACGCCGATATCGAATGGCAGGGCTCCTTCGAAGTGGAAAACTGCCAGTCCGAAGCCCTGCATTCAGACCAGCCGGTGTGCTGGATGCTGCTCGGCTACGCGATCAGCTACAGCTCGTTCTTCCTTGGCCGCCAGGTGCTGTACAAGGAGGTCAGCTGCCGCGGCTGCGGCGGCAGCGAGTGCCGCATCATCGGCAAGCCGGTAGAGCAATGGGACGACGCCGATACCTTCCTGCGCTACTTCCAGAGCGACCCGGTGATCGACGAGCTGCAATCGTTGCAGGTTCAGGTGGCCAACCTTCGCCAGCGCCTGCAGTATGAGTCTGGGCAGTTTTACGGCATCGGTCAGTCGGCGGTATACCGGCGTTGCTGCGCCCTCACCGACAAGGTCGCCACGGGCAAGGCCTCGGTGCTGTTGCTGGGCGAAACCGGGGTGGGCAAGGAAGTGATCGCCCGCAGCCTGCACCTGCGCAGCGAGCGCGCCGGCGCGGCATTTGTGGCGCTGAACTGCGCGACCATCCCGCCAGACCTGATCGAAGCCGAGCTGTTCGGTGTCGAAAAAGGCGCCTACACCGGCGCCCAGCAGGCGCGCATGGGCCGCTTCGAACGGGCCAACGGCGGCACGTTGTTCCTTGACGAGATCATCGAGCTTACCCCGCGTGCCCAAGCCAGCCTGTTGCGCGTGCTGCAGGAAGGCGAACTGGAGCGGGTGGGTGACAGCCGCACGCGCCCCGTGGATGTGCGGGTGATTGCCGCCACCCACGAAAACCTTGAACAGGCCGTCAAGGACGGGCGTTTCCGGGCCGACCTGTTCTATCGCCTTAATGTGTTCCCGGTGCACATCCCGGCACTGCGCGAGCGCCGCGAAGACATCCCGTTGCTGATCGAGCATTTCCTCGGCCGCCTGCACCACAGCTACGGCAAGAAGACCCGTGGCCTTAGCGACCGGGCGATGCAGGTGTGCCTGCAGTACGACTGGCCGGGCAACATCCGCGAGCTGGAAAACCTCATGGAGCGCGGGGTGATCATCACCGACGAAAACCAGAGCATCGGCCTGGACGCGCTGTTTCCGCATGCGCCGCCGGCCACCGACAGCATTGGCCTGGGCAGCGATGGCCGGCTGGTGGCCGCCAGCGACCAGGCCTCGCCCGGCTGGGTGGCGCAGATTCTCGACAGCGGCACTGGCATGGATGCCGTTGAAGAAGCGCTGATGCAGGAGGCCATGCAGCGCTGTGGGCAAAATGTCTCTGAAGCCGCACGCCTGCTCGGCATGACCCGCCCTGCCCTGGCCTACCGGCTGAAGAAGGGGTGAACTTACCGGCGCCTTTTTTTGCAATGGCCCTGCGGGAGCGGTTGTCTGGCGCCATAGCGCGAGGCGCCCCCTGTAGGAGCAGCCTTGTGCTGCGAAGAGGCCAGTTTGGCAAAAGAAGGGCTTCGGCAATTATGGCCTCTTCGCAGCACAAGGCTGCTCCTACAAATACTGCACATGGCTTGCCATCAATGCGGTCGAAGTGGGAGCGGTTTTAGCCGCGAACACCGGCAAAGCCGGTGCCATCCACTGCCTTGCCTGCTTTGTGGAGCTCATTGGGCTTCTCTTTCAGAGGGTGCAGTACGGGATTCACGGTCAATGTCCGCTGGCCATTGAACCTTGGGTGCAAGGCAATGCATGTGGCTCAGGCCATCGTCATCGTTCCAGTCGCGGGGTGGGTGCACGAACTTGGGCAGGGCTTCAGGGCCTTGCTGCATGAACAGCCGGGCGATAGTCCAGTACGATTCTCCCTTATACAGGTTGGAGGCGAATTCCACGCGATCGATGACTTCGTTGGTTTCCGGGTTGCGGACAGAAAGCTTGACGTTTTCGATAACGCCGCCGTGGCCGGGAGCATAGATCCGGTGGACCTCGGCGGTCACGTCGTCCCAATTGTAGGCGACAGGTTTTACACCCCAGTGCTTACGGCTGAAAAAGTAAATGTAGTGGTATCGGTATTGATAGAAATAGATTTTGCGCCGCAGACGATTGAAGCGGATTGGTTCGTCTCTCGGTAGCACTAAATCCAACTTGGCAAATGGAACAATAGCCCAAAGCGAAACAATAGGAATCAGAAACCCAAGGACATTCATGAACCAATCATGAGACCAACCATCAATCAGTAAACCCCAATATATCCACACCATCCAACCAATCTGAAATATCAGCATCGGAATGCTAATCAACGCCATAACACCACGCAAAATTACACTAGACCGAGGCAGCTCTAGATATACATCATTAATATGGTTTGGTGACGGCCTTATACCCTCTATACCAGAACGGGGTGCCGGCATTTCGTCAACGTGCGGAAGGTCGTAGCTCCAGCCTAACGCTCGTTCCCAGAACGCTTTCGGTTGACGCTCAATCATTTTGCCCCCGACCACACACCTCGACATAGGCACTGTCAATATTTCGATCTGGCCAATACATCAGCAGCAATGTAGCTGCAACTATGGAGTTACTCCCTATGGTTGGCATAAGCTCTACAACTCCGGACATCTCCAGACTAACTATCTCACCCTCACTGACGCCAGCGACATGTTTTCTTTTGTCAAAACTAAAACCGCGTTTATAGTCGGGCAGCCGCGGCGCTGCGAACCCTGAAAAATTTGCAGATTTGGTAATAGGGTCCGCAGATGAAGCATTATACTCGTCAGCAAGAATGAGCTCCCCGCCGGTAAACTCCGGAAACTCCCCATCTCCATGGCGATGGACTATCAAGCTCCAACGATAAGCTGAGATCTCCTCTCCATATCTCGGTAAAATTATTTGAAACTTCAGTTTTTGCTCTCTTTCCAGCCCGACCAGCCCTCCTATCCGTGGTATTGTAGGATCGGTTATGAGACTTGATTCAAAATGCAACACAGCCGTTACACCTAACGTGGCTGCATTGAGCTCTGCAAACGCGACATCTGCATATTCAGGAGTATTCCAATGAACCCTTGGCACCTCATCTGCCTTTCCAAAGCAGCATCGCCTTACCCAACGTTCTAACGGGGAAGATTCGTTTTTTTCAGCATGCTTGCTCAACGCGTATGCTGCTAGCATTAACACCACAGCCAGACCTAAAGGCCCAAACAAAGACGATTTAAAAATTGCCAGCGCAAAGGCTGCAGACCCAGAGCCATAAAGCGCTGCCGCCAGTCTATGCTGCGTTTTCGCCACACTATCTCCGCCAGCCTTAGCCCGTTGACTGGCAGCGACTGCCTGAACGATGTCGAAGACACCAGCAACCGAGCTTATAAAGGCACCCACTTTTATGAAGACTTCTCCAGTAACTGCAAAGCCTCTAGCCCAAGGTAAGTTTACATGAGTAACGCCAGACCTCAGGATTAGTCCAATCACCTCGATTTGCCCCCCAAGCACTCCCAGCGTTGAGCCTTGCAACGCTAACTGTACTTCATGAGCCTTCGGCCCAATCTCCGCTTCCGCCTTTTGCTGATTCTTGGTCAAGCTGTCATGCTGCAAGTACAACCCACCTATCGCCAGCAGCAACTCCCAACTGCCTGCTACTCCACGCAAGCCGCTAAAGCCAGTCCGCACCAACTGCGCCGCTTGCTGCGAAGTAATACGCATCCCCTGCAACACCTTGCGCGCATTCGCCTCCAGCGTCCCCGCCGCTACCGAGATATCCACCAACGTCCGCTGCGCCAAGCTGCTCGCCTGGGTCACCTTCAAGTTGGCTTCTTCAACCAACCGGCCACGCACTTCTTCAGCGGTGCCCTCGACCCACACCGTCACGCTGATCATGGTGTGGGTGAACCGCGGGTCGAGCACGGCCAGGCTCATCAGCCCGTGCTGGATGATCGGCCGTACCTTGTTCCAGGCCTTGGTGGAATGGATGTCAAAGTCATCGATGTTGCGAGGCATCCGGTCCCGCGCTTCGGCAATCGAGGCATTGGCCTTGTGCTGCAACTCGCGCAAGTGAGCACTCTGCAAGGCGTAGTACTCGCCCAGCTTCATCTTCACTTCCAGTTCGATCAGATGGACGCCGTTGTAGAGAAACTGCGTCGCGCTGTTCAGGTGCCGCACGGCAGTCTGAATGCCAGCGGGCAAATTGGGCGACAACCGTTGGCTGGCGGCGTTGATCGCGCCCTGGGTTTCGGCAATGGCTTGCTTGAGCGTGTTGCGCATGCGCAAGTCGGCGTCGTCGCTGGCGATGATCTTGCTCAGCATGCCGTAGAGCTTGTCGCTGTCGTTCCAGTTGATAACGTCGGTGGCGGAAAAGCTGGGCAGCAGCCCGGCCAACAACACACGGTCGCGCATCAACAACGCGCGATAGGGAGGGCTGTCAGGATCCTGTAGCCATTTTAACCAGAGCGTTTCGCTGGTGCCGGCTACGGGAGGCGCACCCGGCACCACGGCCTCAGTGATGCCACCACCCAGGCACAGCGCCATGGTCTTGGCATACGCCACGCCAGACTCACGGTGATCACCGTCGTAATCGTACTGCTCGGCCACCTTGTACATGGGCGTGTCGAACAGCGCGGCGTAAGCACGGGCATCCTTGTCGATGTAGCGCTGAAACTCGGCTTCCTGCTGGTCATACTCGGCCTGGAACGCCGCCCGTTGTGGTTCGTGGTAGCGCTGTTCGAGTTTATCGTCGCTGTCCTTCATCGCTTGCTCGACCAGACGCGGCCGCTCTAGCGTCGGATCAATCGGTACAAACGGCCCTCTACCCGCCATCGCCTCCAGCGACGGCACTTTCTGCGCCGCCCACTCCCGGTGCGTGGCGCGGATGACCTGGAGGATCTGCGAGGTCTGCAACTGGTAGGCGCGCATGGGGTCTTCACGCCAGACCTGGCGCTTCACCACCCAGTTCAGCCGCTGGTGATTGAACTCCTGAACCAAACCCACGGTGTCGTCGAGCACCACCGCCAGCACGCCGTTTTCCAACTTGTGCCGGTTCATTGCGTTGACCAGGTACCCCTTCAAGGCAAACCTGCGCAGCTTGCGGGTGTGAAAGCCATGTGCACTGTCGAACGGCGAGCACCCATGCTGCGTGTACTCGAACACCTCTTTGTCGACCTGCAGGTTATCGGGCGTCATGGCGATGCCCTGTAATTCAGGGTTGTTACGCGCCTGGGTCAGGTCCACGCCCTGGAAGCGATGCGCAGGTGCCTGGCCCTTCTTGTAGGCATTCAACACACTCACCGGCCATGAGTCGCTGGAGAAGGCCAACCAGGCACTGCCATACTGATCGGTATCGATGTTCAGGAAGCACGAGGGAATATCGTGGTTTTCATTCACGCACTTTTCGGGCAACGATGCGGGTGGACCGTCTGACGGCTCGTAGGGGTTGAAGCGGCGCAGGTGACCCTGCTCGCTGACTTCATAGGCATGCCAGACCTGCTGGTCCAGCAGCACATACAGATACCCCATGCGCAAGGTGCGCACGCCCAGCTTGGCCGAGATATGCAGGCTACCGGCCACGGTGCTGAGGCACTGCGGGCGTGTGTCCGGCACCAGGGCGCGGCGCAGCGGCAGGATCGGCAGGCCCTGGCGTTCGCAGGCCATGCACTGGTCGTGCGGCAGCGCAGCTTCAGCAAGCGCAATGGCGATAGTTTGGCTGATTGACAAAAGAGACCTCGCATTGGAAGGGACCGTGAAGTTCCCTGAACACTAACGAGGAATCGCTTGCCGGAGGTTCATGGGGCGTCCTAAAACCTTGTAGGAAACGTCTGTGAATGAGCCTTAGGGTGAGGACCAGTACAGCGTTGTGGATGGCACCGGTGTTCGCGGCTAAAGTGCTCCTACAGGGGGCGCACAACCTTTCAGGTTTTGTGCAGCACAGTTGCTCACTCTGCGCGCCCGACTATCGCGCAGCAGCCACTCGGATTGGCGCCATCGGCCGCCCTGCACTAGCGTTGTGCTACCAGCCAGCCCCAACGTTCATGCGGAGCCTTCACCCATCATGCCGGACCTGCGCCCGAACCCGACGCTGCGCCTGGAATACCGTGCCGAGCAGCCGATTCACCACGCGTTCCTGACACAAGCCGGCCGCTGCCCGGAGGCCACCGCCATCCTTGCCCAGCACGCCACCTGCAGCTACGCCCAACTGGCTAAGATCAGCCAGGGGATTGCTGAACATCTGGTGGAAAACGCTGCCAGCGGCACCGATCGTGTAGTCATCGTCGCCAGCCGCTGTGCAGGCCTGGTGTACGCCATACTCGGCTGCCTGCGTGCCGGCCTGGCCTTTACCGTGGCCGACGCGGCCTACCCGCCCTCACGCATCGGGCAAATCGTCCGCACCTTGGAACCGTCCGTGATCCTGCGTTGTGGTGAGGCCGCTGTCGACGCTGAGGGCACCCTTGTCATTACAGTGCCGGAAGCCCCCGCCGAGGCGCTACAAGCCTTCGCCTGTCAGTCTATTGCGCTGCCCGCCGTCAGCCCCGAGCAACCGGCCTATATCACCTTTACTTCGGGCAGCACGGGTGAGCCAAAGGGGATCGTCACCCACCACGCGCCACTGGTGCACTTCGTTGACTGGCATGTACGCCAGCATGGCTTCACCCAGGCCGACACCTTCTCGCTGCTTTCCGGCCTGGGCCACGACCCGGTGTACCGCGACGTGTTCACGCCCCTGTCGATTGGCGCGACCATCGCCTGCCCTGCCCAGCCAACCCTGACCGACCCGTCACGGCTGGCAAGCTGGATTCACCAGCACGGCGTGAGCGTGATCCACCTCACCCCGCCACTGGGCAAGCTGATCGAAACCGGCGCACACCTGAATAGCCAGGTGCTTGATCGGCTGCGGTTCCTGTTCTGGGGCGGCGATGCGCTCAGCCCGGCGCTGTACCAGCAGATCCGCGCCATTGCGCCCAATGCCGTCAATGTGAACTTCTACGGCACCACCGAAACGCCACAAGCCATGGCCTTCCATACCCTCGACCCTGATACGGACAGTGCCCGGATGCCCTTGGGCAAAGGCATCGCCAATGCGCAGTTGCTGGTGGTCAACGCGGCCAACCAGCTGGTCAACGCGGGCGAAACCGGTGAAATCCTGATCCGCAGCCCTTACTTGTCGCTGGGTTACTGGGGCGACCCGGCGCTAACCGAGGCCAAGTTCGTCGTCAACCCGTTCACCGGTACCGCAGGCGACCGCTGTTATCGCACCGGTGACCTGGGCACCTACCTGGCCGATGGCAGCGCCACGTTTCTGGGGCGTGGTGACAGCCAGGTAAAAATCCGTGGCCATCGCATCGAGTTGGCGGAAATCGAGAACGCCATCACCCGTCACCCGCACATCGGGCAATGCGTGGTGGTGGCCAACCACGACACCGCATCGACACGCCTGGTTGCCTATTGCGTTGGTCAAAAGCCCCCCAGCGCCGATGAACTGCGCCAGGCGCTCGCCGGCCAGTTGCCGGACTACATGGTGCCGGCACTGTTCGTGTTCCTCGACGCCCTGCCGCTCACCCCTAACGGCAAGGTGGACAAACGCGCCCTGCCTGCGCCATTTGACGACAGCGCCCCCCTTCCCTTGTCCCCCCTGGCCGAAAAGCTGAGCACGGCCTGGGCACGCATCCTCCAGGTACCGCGCCTGGACGCCAGGTTGAGCTTTGTAGAACTGGGCGGCGACTCGCTGTCGTTCGTGCAAGCCTCGCGGGTGCTCGAAGAGCTGATCGGCCACCTGCCAGATCGTTGGGAAACCCTCCCGGTGTGCCAGCTGGCCGAGCTGAGCGCCCCGCCCAAAGGCGCGTGGCGGGTAATGGAAATGCCAGTGTTCGTGCGCATGCTCGCCATCATCCTGATCGTGGTCGGCCACCTGAGCGAGTTCGACCACAGGCTGATCGTCGGCGAAACGTCGGTGCTGTTCCTGGTCTCCGGCATCAGTTTGGCGCGGTTCCAGCTCAAGGCCATCGAAGAGCGTGGCGACGCGCGCACGCTGCTCAGGTCGCTGGCGGCCATCGTGGTGCCCACGCTGTTGTACACCGCGCTGATCCAGCTGGTGTTCGACCGGTTGCACTGGCAATCGCTGCTGCTGGTGTCCAACTGGTTCCCGGCCAGCGAAGTCAGCCTGTTCAATTACTGGTACATCGAAGTGCTGGTACAGATGATCCTGATCATCGGCGTGGTGCTGTCGATAAGGCGCATACGCCAAGCCGTCCTCGCCGACCCGTTCCGCTGCCTGATCATTGCGGCGTGTGCGCTGGTGGCGCTGGACGTGCTGCTCAGCCGCTTTGTGTTCGACGCCGGCCCGCTGTTCAACCGGGTGCCGCAGCACTTCCTGGCGGTAATGGTACTGGGCATGGCCGTGCACCATGCCGACACAACAGCACGCAAATGGCTGGCCAGCGCGGTGGCCGTGCTGGTGGTCGGCGAGCTGGACCTGATGGCAATTGCCGGCGTGGGCTGGCAGGCCTTCGCGCGCTACATCGACATCGCCCTGCCGGCGATGCTGGCGCTTATCTGGTTCCGCTCGTTACCGGTACCTGCCCTGGTAGCGCGTGCAGGTGCGGTGGTTGCATCGTCAACCTTGTTTATCTACCTGACGCATTTCCAGTTCCAGTCGCTGGCAGACCACATTTTCAGTCACCCACTGTTCGAGGTCGCCCTGGCGCTTGCCGGCGGGGTGCTGGTTGCCTACTCCTGGAACACCCTGTTGCGCTTGCTGTTTACTCGCAGAAACAAGCAAAACCCGGCGCCCGGAACAGAACGTGCCGAGCGCGCAACCTCTGCTTGAGCGCACGTACAGGCACAGGCGCAGTGATTGCAAACCTGGGAACTCTCTGCCTAAAATGCGAACAATTAACATTTGCAAGCACTTTCAGGCGGCATGGATGAGCACCCCGGACGCAGCGTTCACCTCTCAAGTCGGCCAGCTATACCGGGCCCAGAGCAAATGGCTGCACAACTGGCTCAAACCACGGGTGAACTGCAATCACCTGGCGGCAGACCTGGTTCAGGATGTGTTCGTGCGGGTCATGTCTGCCGCCGACGCTGCGGTAAAACTCGATGCCGTACGCGAACCCAAAGGCTACTTGGCCACCATCGCCCGACGCCTGATGATCGATCACCTGCGCCGTGTGCACCTGGAAAGGGCCTGGCTGCAAGTCCTCGCCGAACAGCCCGAAGCACTGGACATCTCACCTGAGCAGCGCTTGGCCTTGCTGCAAACCTTGTACGAACTCGACGCCATGCTGGCCGCGCTCGGGCCCAAGGTGCGTGAGGCATTTCTGCTGTCGCAGATCGATGGCATGCCCTACAAACACATCGCCACCCAGCTGGGTATTTCCGAGGTCAGTGTGCGCCGCTACATAGCCAAGGCGGCCGAGCACTGCATGATCTACAGCCTTGGCCATGGCCAATAAGCATGAACCTGAATGCCGAGCAACTGGCTTCGTTGCGCCAGGCCGCGCACTGGTTCAGCCAGCTTAACAGCGGTGAGGTGCAGGCCAGTGATTACTCGGCCTGGCAGCTATGGCTGAATGCAACGCCCGTCAATGCCTGGGCCTGGCAGCAGGCCGAGCGCCTGCAAACGCGCATGGCAGCCAGTGAAAACCCGGCGTCGGCACGCGTGTTGGCGCTGGCAGCGCATGGCCGGCACACCAGCCGTCGGCGGGTGGTCAAGGCCGGCTTGCTGCTGCTGGGCGGCGGCGCTTTGGGCCTGGGGGGTTACCGGGAGGCCACGCAGTCTCCATTACTGGCAGACCTGCGTACCGGCGTAGGCGAACAGCGTTCGCTGATGTTGAGCAATGGCACTGCGGTAGTGCTCAATACCGGGTCTGCCGTGGATGTGGGCGACCTGCACGAAACACCATGGCTGCGCTTGCGCCAAGGTGAGCTGATGGTCACTGTCCCGGCACAGCAGACCTGCAAGGTCATTACCCGTAACGGAACCGTCGAGGCAGGTGAAAGCCGCTTTGCCGTGCGGCTGTTCGATCACAGCAGCAGCCTTGAGGTCTTTGGCCAGCAGGCACGGGTGACGTTGGCTTCAGGCCAGCGCTTGCAGGTGAACAGCGGCCAGCGCTGCCAGTTCGACGAACAGGGTTTCTCCCCGGTGGAAGCTGTGGCGCATGCAGCCGACGCCTGGGGCCGTGGCTTGCTAATTGCCAATGACCAGCGCCTCGACGCCTTCATCAGCAACCTTTCACGCTACCGGCCAGGCTGGTTGCGCTGCGCACCTTCGGTGGCAGGGCTACGCATCAGCGGCACCTACAGGCTCAATGACACCGACCAGATCCTGCGGGCGCTAAGTACTTCCCTGCCGGTAAAGGTGCAGGCGCGAACCCGCTACTGGGTCACCCTCACTGCGGCGTAAAAAAATGCCGCAGGCCTGATCACTTTGCTGCGGCTTATCCGACTCATAGGTAACCCGACGCTTACCTACAAGAGAAACGCGAAGATGACCCGCCGCTCCAACCCCAGGCCATTCACTGCGCCAGGCCTGCGCACCTGCCTGATGCTGGCCGCCCTGCTCGGTGGGCCTGGCATTGCCTGCGCCAGCCAAGCCCATGATTACCACCTGCCGCAGGGCGACCTGGGCGAAGTGCTGACCCAGTTCGCCGCAGAGTCCGGCATCGTGCTGTCGTTCGACACCCAGTTGACGCGCGGCAAACGTTCGCCGGCGCTCGACGGGCGCTATGACGTCGATCAGGCCTTGCAGATCCTGCTGCGTGGCACCGGGTTGCAGGCCACACAGGAAAGTGACGGGCGCTATTCGCTGCTGTTGACCACCGGCCAGGGCGATGCGGTGGAGTTGGCCCCCAGCCGCGTCGACGCCCTGGGGCTGGGTTACGTCACCGAAGGTACGGGTGCCTACACCACCGGCGGTTCTACCACGGCCACCAAGCTACCGCTGACCCTGCGTGAAACACCGCAGTCGGTCAGCATCATCACCCGCCAGGTGATCGACGACCACGGCTCGCAAGACATCGGCGACGTGCTGCGCAACACGCCCGGGGTTTCGGTGCAGGCGTACGACAGCGAACGCATGGAGTACGCCGCACGCGGTTTTGCCATCACCAACTACCAGTACGATGGCATCAACACCATCTACGACGGCGTCTACGATGAGGGCGTGACCCACGTCGACATGGCCGCTTACGACCGCATAGAAGTCATCAAGGGTGCGACCGGCCTGATGACCGGCTCTGGCGACCCGTCGGCCACAGTCAACCTGGTGCGCAAGAAGCCTACTCGCGATTTCAAGGCGTCGATCACCGCCAGCGCGGGCTCGTGGGACAACTACCGCACCGAAGGTGATATTTCGGGCTCGCTCAACGACAGCGGCAGCGTACGTGGCCGCCTGGTGGGTGCCTACCAGGACCGCAAGTCGTACCTGGATCACTACAAGCAGAAAAAGGACGTTTACTACGGCATTGTCGAAGCCGACCTGACGCCCGACACCCTGCTCACCTTCGGCATCGACAACCAGGCCACCACCCCGCGCGGCTCGTCCTGGACCGGTAACCCGACATACTTTTCCGACGGCAGCCGCACCGACTTCTCGCGCTCGCACAACCCGGCTGCAGACTGGAGCCGCCGCGACTTCCAGTCCACCACCTACTTCACTTCGCTGGAGCAGGCCCTGGCCAACGACTGGAAGGTCAAGGTCAGCCTCAACCACATGATCAGCGACCATGACACGCGCCTGGCATCTGCCAGCGGCGGCAACCCGGACCCGGTTACCGGCGAAGGCATGTTCCTGTATTGGGGGCGCTGGGAAGGCCACCGCGTACAAAACACTGCCGACGTGAATGTATCCGGCCCGTTCACCCTGTTCGGCCGCGAGCACGACCTGGTGGCCGGTTTCATGACCTCGCATTCCAGGCAAACCGGCGATACCTACGACGGCAGCGCGTTCGCCATGGTGCCCGGCTCCATCTTCGACTGGAACGGCAAACTGCCAGAGCAGGACTTCCCGAAAAACGGCGACTACACCACCACGCAAAGCCAGAATGGCGCCTACGTGGCCACCCGCCTGAAGCCGACCGACAAGCTTTCGCTCATCCTCGGCACCCGGGTCAGCACCTTCAAGTACAACGATGATCAAGACTATTACCCAACGTCTTCGCTGAGCGATACCCACGCCAGCTACAAGGAACATGGCGTAGTCACCCCCTATGCGGGCGTGGTCTACGACCTGGATGATACTTATTCGGTATACGCCAGCTACACGTCGATCTACCAGCCGCAGGTGTACAAGGACATCAACGGCGCCACCCTCGCCCCCGTCGAAGGCGACGGCTATGAAGCCGGGCTGAAGGCAGCCTGGTTCGACGGCAGGCTGAACGGCACCCTGGCGTTCTTCCGCATCGAGCAAGACAACGTCGCCTCCAGCATCGGCACCAACCCGGTGACCAACGAGGGCATTTACAAGGCCATCGACGGCGCCACCACCAAGGGCGTCGAGCAGGCTGGCCGGCGAGCTGGCACCTGGCTGGAACGTCACCGCCGGCTACACCTACGCCCGTACCCGCGACGCCGACGACCAGCGGATTTTCGGTTTCCCGTTGGCAACCACCAAGCCTGAGCACGTGGTACGGCTGTTCAATACCTACCGCCTGCCTGGCGCCTTCGACCAGGTGACCGTGGGCGGTGGCCTGCGCTGGCAAAGCGGCTTCTACGGCAACATCTACAGCCCTGTCGCCAATGACTACACCCGCATCAAGCAAGGCGGCTACACCCTGGTAGACCTGATGGCGCGCTATCAGTACAGCGAGCACTTGAGCTTCACGGTCAATGCCAACAACGTGTTCGACAAGGTGTACCTGACCGGGCTGGGCAACTTCGATACCACGTACTACGGTGAGCCACGCAATATGATGGTCACGACCCGCTGGGATTTCTGACAGGCTGAGAGTCCGCGCCCAGCCACACGCAATCCCTGTAGGAGCGGCCTTGTGCCGCGAAAGGGCTGCGAAGCAGCCCCAGCAACCTATGCATCGTGCGCAAATCCCGGGGCTGCCTTGCAGCCCTTTCGCGGCACAAGGCCGCTCCTACAGGTGGCCGCGTAAGCCAGGCGATCTCAGGCTAGCCCGCTTGTACGATGATCTGGCTTTGCAGGTCGCGGATCATTGCCTCCAGCGCCGGCTTCATGGCCGTGAAATCCTCAGGTGTGCACACCAAGCCCGGCCGGCTGAACTTGAAACGCCGCTCCACCACCACCGCATTGCCGTCCTGGGTGTAGCGTGCGCTGTAGTCGACATTGCCGTCATGCAGGTTCACAGGTTTCGGGATTGCCAGCACGTTCACCTGGGCCGGGAACTCGAAGCGCGAGGTTTCCACCGTGTCGTTGCCCAGGCACACGAAGCTTTGGCTGCGTTCCTTCTCCTGGGTGAAGCTGTACACCGTCTGCGAGATACCGCCCGCCAGGCTGGTAAGGGTCACCACCCCCACCGGCCCTGGCAGGTTGACCAGGTTTTCCGTGTGCCCATCCACATTGCTGACAAAGTCGCCGCTGGCGGTGGGTGGCTCGATCTTGAACGAACCACTGCCACGCTGCCCGTAGGCGGCCAGCACTTTTTCGACCAGCATTTCGCGGTCGGCCGGCTTCATCAATTTCAACAGAAAGCGGCTCATCTCGCTGGCCCAGCCCTTCACCGTCGAAACGTTGGTGAAATCGGCGCCACCGTCGGCCTTGACCTTGAACAGCAAGTCACTGGAAACCTGGTTCAATTGCATGGCCGGGGTTTGACCAAACTCGCCAGTTGCAGTCAGCAGCACCCGCTTGTTCAGCACGGTCAACGGCAAGTAACCGGCAGCAATCGACGGGTCAGTGGAGTCCAGGTACAAGTCCAGGCCCGGCACGTAGGTGATGACATGGTTCAGCACACCCAAGGTCGGCACTTTGGGGAACACATAGGCAGCGCCCTGGTTCACCAGTGCCGGGGTGCTCTTGATGCCTGCCGCGCTCAGCAGCGCTTCCAGCAGCGCAACATGGTCCTTGCAGTCACCATAACGGTTGTCCAGCACGGTTTGCGCGGCATGCGGTACTACGCCGCCAGCGCCAACATACACCGCCACATAGCGAATGTTCTCACGCACCCAGTCACTGAGGGTCAGGGCCTTTTCCCGCGCGGTGGGCAAACCGGCCGTCAGGCGCTTCGCCAGTTCGCTGATCTGTGGGGTGACCTCCACCGAGGCCCTGGCCTGATAGGCCTGGGCGAAGTCCTTGAAGCCGGAAAAGGTCGAAACCGCCAGGTAGTGGCCATAGTCCAGGTACGACACTGCACCCGTCTCGATCCGCGCCCGCGCTGCCGGTAGGTAGTCCCAGCGATACACTGTGCGCCCTTGCCCGGTGGCAGCCGGCGACGCCTTGAAGCCGCGGGCATCGGCCTGCAGCGGCATGCCTTGTGGCAAGTCATAGGTCAGCGAAAACTGCCCGACCGGGTAGAACTGCGGCACGGTGATGTCTTCGAATTGCCCAGGGAAAAGCGGCGTAGCGCGGTTACGTTGATAACGCAGCACCAGCCGGTCCCCCACCGCAACTTCGGGGAAGATGACCACCTTGTTGACCGAGTCCTGGAACATCGGCGCCTGCGCAGAAGCCTGCTCCTGCTGCTCCTTGATATGCGCGGCATCCACCTGCACTTTTCGGCCGTCGGGCTTTTGCGTGTAGGCCTCAAGCACCTCCAGCGTCTCCAGCGAACGGTTGTAGCTTACCGGGTGCTGGGCGTTGGCCTTGATGGCGCGTTCTTCGTTGATCAACATGACGCTGTCGACATCCAGACGAAAACTGCCGTCCTTCTGCACCACAAACGTCTGCGCGATTTTTTCCAGGGTGACGGAACGGTCGATACCATCGGTAAAGGCGTGGGCAAGGCCCGCCCAGAGCATTGCGACAGGCAGCAGAACAGCTACCAGGTATGGCTTTTTAAGCATGGAGATCCTTCTCGATCAGCGGACTACAATCGACAATGATACGCATTGGCGCCGCATGAGGGCAAAGTGATCCTGCTCAGCGTTGCCCCGCCAGTTCGGCCAGCACTTCAGCCGAGGTGGTGACCTGGCGGAAGTGATGCTGCCACAGCTCGATCCCCAGCTTGGCCGACCGGTCCAGCGAAGAACCTACCGTCATGTCCGTCACCAGGGTGGGCATCAGCCCCGCATCAAACAGGGCAAACCCGGCGGCCAGCACGCAGGTTTCGGTCTGCAGGCCGCATACCAGCACCCGCTCCACACCCAGTTGCCTGATGTACTCGATGGCTTCGGCGCTCTGACCGTAACCATGCTTGATAAACACCTGGTCGGCCTCAACCAGGCTTTCGTCTTCGGCCGCCGGGTGCCAGCCGAGCTGCCGTTCGAACGGCGTGACCTGTTCGTCGTGCAACTCGACCGAGGCAATGGTTGGGATGTTCGCAGACAACCGCCGCAAGCCATCGACCAGCCACTCGGGCGGGCTGAAGGTGGACTGGACATCGACGATGAGCAAAACCTGGCGCATAGCGTTCTCCGGCCATTGGCAAAATGGCGCGGAGTATACCGCGTGGCGCAGGGGCTTGATCACCAGTCGTAGGTCATCTCTACCGACGCCACCCGCTCCTGCCCGTAATAGCAGCCAAACGCGTAGTTGCAGTCCGATACGTACTCGCGATCGAAGATGTTCTGCACGTTCACACTTGCCTGCAAGCCGCGCAGGCTGGGGTCGAGCTTGCCCAGGTCATAGCTGATGGTGGCGTCGTACACGGCATAGGCCGGTACATCGAAGGTGTTCGCCGAGTTACCCGGCTTGCGCCCGGTATAACGCGCACCGGCGCCAAAGGTCAGGCCATTGAGGGTGGCCTGGGTAAAGTGGTAATCCACCCACAGCGTGGCCGACACAGGGGCCTGTGACTCGTTGCGGTTGCCCTGGTCGCCATAGGTGCTCTTGGTATAGAACGAGTCGATGTAGGTAGCAGCGGCCAGTACATCGACATGCTCGATGCTGGATTTGAGTTCCAGCTCCACCCCACGCGAGCGTACCTCGCCATTTTGCGACTGGTACTGCGGGTACTCGGTATCACCGGTCAGCACGTTCTTCTGCTTCACCTGGAACACCGAGGCGGTAAACAAGGTGCCGTCGACTGGCTGGTACTTCAGCCCCACTTCGTATTGCTCACCTTCGGTTGGCTCAAACGCCTTGCCGCCACGCTCGGGCGCTGCCGTGCCCAAGGTTGGCAAGAACGACTGGGAATAGCTGACATACGGCGCCAGGCCAAACTCGGTGACATAGGTAAGGCCGATGCGCCCGGTGAACTTGTTGTCGCGCTGCGAAGCAATGCTGTGCGCCAGCAGGTCCTTGTTGTCGATTTCAGCCCAGTCCTGGCGCCCGCCTACCGTCAGGATCCAGTTGTCCAGCTTGATCTGGTCCTGCAAGTACACCCCGGTTTGGCGCACCGTGTTGTCCCACCGGGTATCCAGCACCGGGGTCACGTTGCTGGTGGGGTAGTTGTTCTTGCCGTAGAGGTCGACCGGCAACACGTTGTAGGCGTTG